>CAJOMV010000038.1 GCA_905235805.1 uncultured Ruminiclostridium sp. | reverse complement strand
GGTCAAGGGTGGTCTCCCCGCTGGGGAGGTGGCGACGAAGGAGCCAGAGGGGCTGACCGACAGAGGGAGGGAACCCACTTTCTCCCCGAGAAAGTGGGTTCTCTTCCTTCCCTTGGCGGCGCCAGCCGCTGGCTCGAGCGCGAGCGACCCACCTTTGCCGACTTACACAAGCGAACGTATGCCGCGGACAAGTGCGTCGATGTCCTCGAAGGAGTTGTAGAGGGCGAGGGTGGGACGCACGGAGCCTTCGAGACCGAAGCGGCGCAGTACGGGCTGGGCGCAGTGGTGTCCTGTACGGACTGCGATACCGAGCTCGTTGAGACGCTCTCCGACAGCCTCGTTGTTGTAGCCGTCGAGGACGAAGGAGAGAACGCTCGCCTTGTTCGTGGCTGTGCCGATGAGGTGAAGCCCGGGAATGCGGCGCATCTCGCTCATCGCGTAGACAAGGAGCTCATGCTCATGCTTGTTGACCGCGGGCATTCCGATAGCGTTCAGGTATTCGAGAGCCGCTCCGAGACCTACGGCGTCGGCTATGCTGCCTGTGCCTGCCTCGAACTTGTTGGGAGCGGGATTGTATATAGTGCGCTCGAAGGTCACGTCCTTTATCATATTTCCGCCGCCGTGATAGGGACGGGCGGCTTCGAGAACGTCCGATTTGCCGTACAGCGCTCCTATGCCTGTGGGAGCGAAGATCTTGTGACCGGAGAATACGAACCAGTCCGCGTCCAGCGCCGATACGTTGACGGGGATATGCGCCACGGACTGCGCGCCGTCAATCATGATGCGCACACCGTGAGCGTGGGCAATGGCGATGAGCTCCTCGACGGGAGTTACCGTGCCGAGGACATTCGATACCTGCGTAACACTCACGAATTTCGTGCGGCGGGTGAAGAGCTTCTCGTATTCCGAGAGGATAAGCTGACCGCTCTCATCGCAGGGTATGACCTTGATGACCGCGCCGGTCTCCTCCGCTATGAGCTGCCACGGTACGATGTTCGCGTGGTGCTCGAGAATAGAGAGGATTATCTCATCACCGGGCTGCAGGAGGGGCTTCACATACGCGTTCGCCACAAGATTGATGCCCTCGGTGGTGCCGCGGACAAACACGATGTTGTCCTTGCTCGGTGCGCCGATGAAATCCGCGGTTATCTGACGGGCATTCTCATAAGCGTCAGTGGAGCGCGCCGCAAGCTCATGAGCTCCGCGGTGAACGTTGGAGTTCTCATGTGTGTAGTAGTAGGAAAGGCGGTCGATGACCTGCTGCGGACGCTGTGTGGTAGCGCCGTTGTCAAGCCATACCAGCGGGTGCCCGTTGATGACCTCCTTCAGTATCGGGAAATCAGCCCTGATCTGATCGAGAGTCTTTGTTCCGACTACCACATTGCTGCTCGCGGAAACGGGAGCTGCCGCCTGCTGCACGGTCTTGGGAGTATAGCTCGCTGCCTGTGTCTCGGAGAGCACCGACGGTGAATAGCCGGACTTGGCGGGCTGTGTGGGCTGCTGATACTGCGCGGGCTGGGCATACTGCTCCGCCTGCGTCTCATAGCCGGAATATCCGTTGGTCAGCTCGTTCGCAAGCTGCTCATAACCCGACGCACCGTTGGTGAGCTCCGCCGCAAGCTGCTCATATTCGGAGTAATACCCGCCGCCGTAGCCGCCGAGGTAGTTCCCGGCTTTAGCCGCAGCCTCGTATATCACCGAGGTGTCACCCGTCTCCGCGAGACGCTCGGTACCCTCGGCACAGCGCTGTGCGTCAAAGTCAGGGAACAGCGAATTCGCAAGCTGCTCCAGCTCACCCTCGGAGGGAATGCCGTAGAAATCAGTCGTAGTCATAGTATTCACCTACCTCTACATCCTCAAGAACTGCAATAGCGTCATCTGCGAGAATTGCAGCCGAGCAGTAGAGGGACAGGAGATACGATGCGGTACCCTTGTCATCGATGCCTCTGAAGCGAACGGCAAGTCCGCGGGACTGCTCGTTCTTCAGATTGCGCTGATAGAGACCGACAACGCCGCGCTTTGCTTCACCTGTGCGGACAAGGAGGATATTGGTCTTGCCGCCCTTGCCCTTGGGCTCCTTAACGCCGTCAACGAGCAGCTTGTTGGTGGGGATTATCGGGATACCGCGCCAAAGAATGAAGGTGCCGCCTGCTATGTTCGCTGTTACGGGAGGAACTCCGCGCTTGGTGCACTCGCGCTCGAATGCCGCGATGGCGCGGGGGTGTGCGAGGAAGAAGGAGGGATCCTTCCATACCTTTGAGATTAGCTCGTCGAGATCATCGGGTGTGGGTGCGCCGCTTGCGGAAACGGGCTGTATGCGCTGCTTGTCGGCTATGTTCTTCAGCAGACCGTAGTCGTCGTTATTGATGAGCTGACTCTCCTGACGCTCGCGGAGGCTCTCGATAGCAAGCTCGAGCTGTTCTCTTGCCTGATCGTAGGGGGAGCTGTAAACGTCCTCGACAGATGTAGCCACATTGATTATGGTGGAGATGTTCGCAAGTCTGTACTCACGGGGCTTTGCCTCGTATTCAACATAGCCCTGCGGGATAATGTTGGACTTCTTTTCGGAGCTGCACAGTACATCGAGGGGAGTGTCACCCTCCTGCACCTTGTTCACGCGGTAGATACCGGAATCGAGCCCCTTGAATTCGAGGAGCTTTGTTATCCAGCGGGGAGTGAGCGCCGCGTACTGGGGTTTGGTCTTGTTGATGTCGGCAAGGTTATACGCCGCATCTTTACCGAGTGCTATGATCTTTTCTTCGTCTTTGGTTGCCATTTTGTTGCCTCCTGTTGTGGGTTGAAAAATTAATAACACATTAAATCTATATATTTAATATGCTTTGTCCTTTGATTATATCATATAATCGTCAGAAATGCAATAGTTTTTTTGATATTTCAGAAAAAGTATAAAGTTAAAGTTTTTGAATGTGGTCGCGGAGGAACTTTTTTTCAAAAAAACTTCCCCCATTCCCGAGCAAAGTGAACGTTTGCGGCGGAGCAGCCTCAATACTGCGGGAAGCTGCTGTCCACCTCGCGGGACCACGCGTTGGTGCCGCCCCTTAGGTTGTAGGCTGGACCTGTGTAGCCGGCTTCGCGGAGAGTGCGGACGGCGAGAATGCTGCGCTTGCCCTCCTTGCAGATGAACACAGTGTCGGCGGCGGGGTCGAGCTCGTCCTGACGGCGGTCGAGCTGTCCTATGGGGATAACTACCGCGTCAAGGAACTTCGCTATGGCGCGCTCGTGGGGTTCGCGCACATCAACTATGGTTATCTTCTCGCCCGCGTCGAGTCGGCGCTTGAGCTCCTTCGGCTCGATACCCTCGACCTCGGCTTCTTCTTCCTCCTTCGCCTTTACGCCGCAGAAGTCCTCATAATCGTATTCCTCTATCTCAGTTATCGTGGGGTTCTCACCGCACACGGGGCAATTGGGGTCCTTGCAGATCTTTAACTGCCGCCACTTCATCTTCCACGCGTCGAACAGGACAAGTCTGCCGACGAGGGGTTCACCGCCGCCGACAATGAGCTTGATGACCTCGTTCGCCTGCACTGTGCCGATTATGCCGGGAAGCACTCCCACTACGCCGCCCATTGCGCAGGACGGCACCAAGCCCGCCGGAGGGGGCGCCGGATACATGCAGCGGTAGCAGGGACCTTCCTTTGCGTAGTACACCGCTGCCTGCCCCTCGAACTGGTACATGGCGCCGAATACGTCGGGCTTGCCCAGCAGTACGCAGGCATCGTTGACAAGATAGCGGGTCTGATAGTTGTCGGACGCGTCGGCGACCACGTCGTACTGCGAGATTATCTCCTCCGCGTTTTCAGCGGTAAGCCTCACGTTGTAGGTCTCCACCTTTACAAGCGGGTTTATCTGCTTTATGCTGTCCTTCGCGCTGGCGACCTTCGGACGGCCGATGTCGCGGGAGCCGTGTATGACCTGCCGCTGGAGGTTGGATTCCTCCACCTCGTCAAAATCTATCAGTCCGAGAGTTCCCACGCCCGCCGCGGCAAGATACTGCGCAAGCGGTGTTCCCAAGCCGCCCATACCTACTATAAGCACCTTCGCGCCTTTCAGGCGGCGCTGTCCCTTCACCCCTACCTCCTTTAAGAGCAGGTGGCGGGAATAGCGCTTTATCTCGTCGTTCGTGAGCTTGTCACCCAGCCTGTCGCCCAGCACGCTCTCAACCGGGGAGCCTCCCGCAATGGCGGGAATGAGCATTATCTCGTCACCGTCACGCACGGGGGTATCATAGCCCTGCAAATTCCTGATATTGTCCGCGCCTACGAACACATTTATGAACTCGCGGAGCTTCCCGTCCTCGCCGAAAAGCACCTTCTTCGTCTCGGGATATTCGTCCGAGAGCGCCGTTATCACTTCCCCGACGGTCGCTCCGTCAAGGGTGAGCTCCGACTGCTGCTCCGTGAACATACGGAGCGTGGTGGGGATCAAAACTGTTACCTGCATTGTGTTATCTCCTCTGTTATGAATTTTGTATACCCCGTCTCCGGGTCAAGTATCTGATCTGTAAGCTCCGCCGATCTTCCGTTCCGGCAGGACACTATTATGTAGCTGTACACCGCGAGCGCGTGTGAACGGTCATACTCCGAGGGTATCGCGGGACAGTCGGGGTGGGAATGGTAGATGCCCACTATGTCGAGCTTCTCCCTCCGCGCGTAAAGCTCCGCCCGGAGCATATCATCCGCGGTTATCATGAAACGGTGGTAGCGCTCCCCGTCCTCCGAGCGGTTCTCGTTCGGCAGAAGGGATACCGCGTGTTTGTCCGTGCCGCTTATCTTCCCGAAGATAAAGCCGCAGCATTCGTTGGGGTACGCCTTCTCCGCCTCAGCCCTTATCACTCCGAGCAGCTCTTCCGTTATCTCAAGCATTTTCACCGCCCCACAATCTTCCCGACAGGTAGCGGCAGCCGCTGTCACACAGTATTGTCACTATCACCGAGCCTTCGGGCGCAGTCTCCGCGACCTTCATCGCCGCCGCAACATTCGCGCCCGAGCTGATACCGACGAACAGCCCCTCCCTGCTCGCGAGCAGTCTCGCTGTCTCGTAGGCTGTCTCGGTGGTCACCGTGACCCTGCCGTCCGAGATGCTTTCGTCAAAGAAGCCTTGCCGGGTCAGGCAGGTGCAGTGCTTCACGCCCTCTATCCCGTGGAACGGCGAGTCGGGGGTCATGTTGAAGCACTTTATCTCCGGGTCGTATTCCTTCAGCCGCCATGAGCAGCCCATAAATGTCCCCGAGGTGCCTGTGCCTGCCACGAAATGGGTTATCTTCCCTTCCGTCTGCTCTATTATTTCGTTTGCCGTCCCGTTGAAGTGAGCCTTCCAGTTTGCGGGATTTGTGTACTGGTCGGGGAAGAAGTATGTATCGGGGGAGCTCTCCACTTCCCTTTTCACCGTACTGTACGCGCCGTCTATACCCTCCATTACGTCGGTGAGTATCACCTCCGCGCCGAGGGCTCGCATATACTTCTGCCGCTCCACAGTCACGTTCGCGGGCATATACAGCTTAACGCGGTACCCGAGCGGAGCCGCAATGGCGGCGTAGGCTATGCCGGTATTGCCGCTGGTGGAGTCTATCAGAGTGCGCTCTTTTGTCAGCAGTCCGCGCTCGATGCCGTCCAGTATCATCGCCCTCGCTGCCCTGTCCTTTACCGAGCCGCTTATATTCAGGAACTCACCCTTGCCGAAAATGCGAACCCCTCGCTCCGGTACGCTGAAGCTCTTCAATTCAAACAGCGGGGTGTTTCCGACCGCTCCGAGAATGTCCATTCAAACCACTTCTCTCTATTTCCTATATTTCATATCTTTTTAGTATGCTTATATTATAGCACCTAATTCCCACCTTGTCAATAGGTTTTTGCAATTTATTTAAAAAAACTATTGACATATTATAAGCAGTGATGTATAATGTTTTTATGATATTCTACAAGTGGAATATGTGGGAGGTCATTCAGATGTTAAAGCACGGGATACTCGGTCTGCTCAATTACGGCGATATGACAGGCTATCAGATAATGTCGGTGTTCAGGGATTCGCTGAACTACTTCTGGTCGGCACAGACGAGCCAGATATACCGCGAGCTCCAGACGCTCAAAGACCGTGGGTTCGTCACCGATACCCCCGTCAAGGGCGAGGGAAAGCCGGACAGCAGGCTTTTCTCCATTACAGAGGAGGGAAAGCGGGAGCTCGTTGAGTGGCTCCGCACGGAGACGGGCTTCGATACGCGCAGCAGGCTGCTCATGCTGACCTTTTTCCGCGGAGAGCTGACAACGGAGGAGAATATCGCGTATTTCAAGGCGCTCCGCGATACCGCCGTGAAGTACGGCGGCGGCATGGGAACGCCCGCCGGTAATACCGCGGCGTACGCCGTTAAGGTACCCGACCCCGGAAAGGCGGTCTACTGGAAGATGACCGTGGAATACGGAAAGATGTATATGGATATGCTCGTACAGTGGTGCGATAAATGTATAGAAATGCTCGGAGGAAACAAGTGATGAAGATACTCGTACTTAACGGCAGTCCCAAGGGCGCCAAAAGCAATTCGATGAAGCTGACGGAGGCATTCCTTGCGGGACTGAACGAGAAGCAGGAAAACACGGTCGAGACGCTGGAGCTGAAAGGCATGGACATAAAGGGCTGCAAGGGCTGCTTCGGCTGCTGGAAGGCAACCCCCGGCAAATGCGTCATAAAGGACGATATGACCGCCATACTCGAAAAGCTGATCGCCGCGGACATGATAATATACAGCTTCCCGCTGTACTATTTCAGCGTTCCGGGAGCGCTCAAGAATGTCATAGACAGACAGCTCCCCACGGTGCTGCCGTTCATGGAGGACCGCTCCGACGGCGTCGGCAGCGGCTCCCACCCTACCCGCTATGACACGAAGTCGAAGAAATACGTCATCATCTCCACCTGCGGGTTCTGGTCGGCGGCGGGAAACTATGACGCGGTGCGGGGAATGTTCGACCATATCTGCGGCAAGGATCGGTATGAGACCATATTCTGCGGACAGGGAGAGCTCTTCTCTATACCCGAGCTCTCCGCTCGCACAGACGAATACCTTGGGTATGTCACACAAGCCGGCAGAGACTACGCAAACGGGGGCATCTCCCCTGCCACCCGCGAGAAGCTCGGGGAGCTCCTCTACCCGAAGGCTGTGTTCGAGGAAATGGCGGACGCGAGCTGGGGCATCAACCGCGAATCAGGTGAAAGGGTGGAGGAATCCCTCTCCTTCACCCGACAAATGGCAGCCCTCTACAACAAGAGCCGCTGGGACGGCAGGGACCGCGTGCTCGAGATCTGCTATACCGACCTTGACCGTACATATCAGATAGAGCTCACGAAGGAAGGCTCCCGCGTTGTGACGGACGGCTCCCTCACCGCTACCACCCGCATAGATACCCCGTGGCAGGTTTGGAAGGATATCGCCGCAAAGAAGCTCAGCGGCACCAAAGCTCTCGCGGACCACCTCTACACGGCAAAGGGCGACTTCTCCCTCATGATACACTGGGACGACTTCTTCGGGCAGGATAAGCAGTCCGCCGCCGCTCCCGCTCCCGCAAACACCCTCAGAAAGCCGCTGCTCGCCGCTATGATCGCTATGTGGATGACGCTGTGGATAGCAGTCCCCTTTGACACATTCATCGGCGGGCTCGTCACGATAGGAGTGTGCGCTCTAATGCCCCTTATCCTCATCAGGCACGAGATAACGATATATGACAAGATATCCGCTGCCTGCGTTTCGGCGCTCGCGGTATTCGCTCTCATCACCGGCGACTCCCACCTCACCACCGATATCGGCTACCTCGCCTTCGGGCTGCTGTGGTTCCTCTCCTGCTTCACCCGCGAGCCGCTATGCGCCGCGTATGTCAAGTACAACTACGGCGGCGAGAAGGCTCTCGACAACACCCTTTTCGTTGACACCAACAAGATACTCGCGGCGGCATGGGGCATTCTCTACATTATCCTCGCTCCCGTCGCCTTCTTCATGCAGTCCGCGGGTCTCAACCTCGCCGCTGTGATCGTCTGCAGCTGCGTACCCATTGCCATGGGTATCTTCACTGTCCGGTTCGAGAAATGGTACCCGGCGCATATTGCCGCAGGCGGCAAAAATAAACAGTGAACAATGAACGATCGCGGCATATCCGGAGCGTGACTGAGTGTAACAAAAAAGCTCCTGCGGCAATACGCAGGAGCTTTCTTCTTTTGTCACAATTCAGATGCGTGCCGCAGCGCAGCCTTAACTGTTCACCCTATTCAGGCAGCACTGACAGGTGCCGTCGGGAGCGCTCATTAAAACGGCACCGGCTCTCTACTTACGCCCACGGGTCTGAGCCTTCGCAGGGGCGGATACCGACGAGGATAAACTGCTCCCAGAGGTACCACTTGCCGTCCTTCGCCTTGCGGAGCATCACAAAGCGCGGATTGTCAGCGCCGCCAGAGGTGAGGAACATCTTTGCGTAGCCCTCATTTTCGTAGGAATAGGGGTTCTCGCTGACAGTGACGGTGTACGGCTCGGAGGGCTTGTAGTCGTTGCCGGGGACTGCTCCCTTGAAGTAGGAGCGCGGCACATAGTCCGAATCGCGGAACCTGTCCTTGATGAACAGATACTCCGAGGGATTTATGGTGCGGGGACCGCTCACAAAACGGAACATCTCCATTGAAAGGTCGGGATCCTGCGGGTAGAAGCACAGCGCAAGCACCGTCATCGCGGCAGTCTCGAACGGGGTGGAAAGCGCAGCCTGCGGGAGCGCCCTGAACTCCTCAAGCGTCTCGGGCAGCCGTGAGAATACCACGTCCACGGACTTGCTGCCCTTGGGCTGCGACGCTGCCGAATTCCTGCCGATGTTATCGAAAAGTCCCATTTGTTGTTCCTCCGTTTGCTTTTGTTGTAATTTCCGTATCATATTATATCAGAAAATACAACATTGTCAACCATTTATTTCAAGTCTGTACACATAATCGTCCATACAGAAGCCATGCCCGATATCGTTCTTCTCTTCCCTTACCCGCACAAATCCGAGCGCCTCATATGCCGCTATCGAGCCCGAGTTGAAGCGGTTGACGTTCAGCTCTATCGCGGGAAGTCCCTCTGCCCGTGCCGCGGAGGCTATGAACTCCACCATTTTCCGCGAGTATCCCCTGCCCCGCTTGTCCTTGTACAGGTACAGCTTGCTGAGATACATCACGTCCTCACGCGGATAAAAGCCCATAAACCCCGCTGTGCAGCCGTCCTCCTCCGCGAGATAGTACCTGTAACCGTGGGAAAGCTGCTCCAGTATTGCTCCCGGAGACTGGAATTTCTCTATCATATAGTCGTTCTGCTCCGCGCCGAGTATCGGGTTGTAGTGCTCCTTCACTATCTCCGATGCCACCGCCGAGAGTTTATTGACCGCTTCCCTGTCGTCTGCCTTTACCTGTATGAATTCCATAGCGCACTCCTTGAATGATGTTAAGATAACCATATTTTATCACCCGCCAGCCCCTTTGTCAATATTTCCCCGCACCTTTTCGGAATTTTTTGAAAAAAGTATTGACAAATCAATGGAGATATGGTATAATAAATCACTGTGATAGGCTGATATGGCTCAGTCGGCAGAGCACATCCTTGGTAAGGATGAGGTCGTCGGTTCGATTCCGACTATCAGCTCCAGTTTGAAACCC
>CAJOMV010000037.1 GCA_905235805.1 uncultured Ruminiclostridium sp. | reverse complement strand
TTTAAAGGTGGTCTCCCCGCTGGGGAGGTGTCACCGCAGGTGACAGAGGGGCTGACCGACAGATTGCCGCCGGAGGCACTCGAGCGCTCAAAGCATGAGGCTTTGAGTTTTTCGCCAAAAGCGCGCATGGACGCGCGCATTCAAGCGAAAAACCAGCGACCAACTCGAGCGCCAGCGCCGACTCGCCTACGAAAAACCAGTGACTCACCCGGGAACGCTGTAGGACATACCTTCGGCGAGGTCGAGACCGGGCTCCATAGCGGCGGGGTACTGGTTCTTACCGTCGCTGAATATGACGAGGGCGCTGTCCCACTCCTCGGCGAGGGTATAGGAATAGGAGCCGTCGTCGGTGAGGGTCATTTCCTCCCCCGGCCATACGGAGTTCTTGCGAAGGGACGAGCCGGATTCATTGTAGATGTAAGCGTATATCGTGCCGCCCCACTCAGCGGGCTTTGTGAAGCTTATCTCCGCGCCGGCGGGGACAGTCTGCCGCTCGGTGAAGTAGTAGGTCATCACGGAAGTACCGTCGGGAGAGGAAGCGGATAGCTTCAGCTCCTTCGTTCCGGCGGGGAGAGTGAGAGTGTCGCCGTCGGTGTAAGCTGCTTCGGAGCCGTCGAGGGTATATGTGCCGCTGTCCGCGCCGGTGAGGTGCAGGGTGATGCCGAGGGTGCCGTCTATTGTGAAGGTATCTGTGTCGGCTGATACGCTTGGCAGAGCTTTGGGTTCGGTATAACCGTCGTTATAGAGAACCGCAATGCTGCCCTTTGCGAGGGAGCCTGTGAGGGTGCCGTCTGCGACCGTGAAGGTCCCGTTCATACCGCCGCGGTCGGTGTATGTTCCGTCGGGGAGGCTTGTGGGAGCGGATATCTCCAAATCTTTGAGGGCTTTGGAGTTTACTATGACCACGCCCCTGCTGCCGCGGTTGATGAGGAGCGCGGCATTCTCCGCGCAGTTCGTGAGCTCGGTAGACTCGCCCCGCATTGCCGTACGGAACCGGTTCACTGCCGAGACCGCCGGATCTTTGTACAGGGGGCTGCCCGCCGCGCCGATACGGTTCATGGAGCCCCAGCGATCATAGCCGGTGGCGCCGTAGGGACGGTCGAAGAACAGCGGAGTGCCGCCGCCCTGTGCGGCAATGACCGCCCAGCCGCGAAGTATCTTGCTGTCGTCGAGCGCCGCGGAGCTCCCGTCCGTATAGTTGTCGTGGGACTCTACCCAAGTGACTACATTTTCGCTGTCGCCCACCTGAAATCCCGTGAGCAGCTTAGCGTTGAGCATTTCCCCTATGAGATAGCCCCGGAGGAGCTTCCCGTAGTCACTGGCGGTGGTGTGACCTATAGCGTCGAGATACTGCTCAATGCGGTCGTTGTCGCCCTGCAAAACTTCTCCGTAGTTGAAGATGTTAGGGGCGTCGGTTATTTCCGTTGTGACGCGCTCCCAGAAATTGTTCGGCAGGTCGGGGTCGCTCTGCGGGTCATCGGGGAGGGCAATATGCTTCGCCGTGTCATATCGGAACCCGTCCGCGCCGTCCTCTATGAGCCGGTTCAGGTAAGCTATGAAATAATCCTGAAAGGCGGGATTTTCCGTGTTCACGTCGGGAAGCCCGGAAAGGGAGTAGGACGTGCACTCGATACGGCTGGAGTAGTTGACTATCCGCTTGGTGTAGGTGGAGTGGTAGAGCTTCTCGAGCCCGCCCGCGGCGCTGATGAGGCTGTCCGAGACCGCGCTTATGTCGCCTGCGGTATGGTTCGGCACGACATCGACAATGACAGAAATACCGTAATTCTCGGCTTCCTCGCACATCTGCCTGAACTGCTCCTCGGTGCCGAGCTGATAGTTCCCGACCGTCCAGTCGGTGGGCTGGTACTGGTAGTACCACTTGCCCTTGCCCATGAGCTGCATACCGCCGTTACCGCCCTCTATCACGGCATTCACGGGGGACACCTGAACTGCGGTGTAGCCCGCGGCTGCGATATCGGGAAGATTTTCCCGGACAGTATCAAAGGACCAGCACCACGCGTGAAGAATGGTGCCGTCCTCTATCCTGCTGATATTATGAATATCGGCAAGGACCTCCGCCGTATCATCTGCGGGAGCCTTGCCGTCTGCGTTGCAGCCCGCCGCCGACACCAGAAGCGCGGCAGCGAGGACTGCGGTTATTTTTTTGTATCTCATAAGTTACCTTTACAATGTGCTTATTCGAACTTGAACAGTCTTACAAATCCGGTTACCTTGAAGATATCCATGACGTCCTCGGTGGTATTGGTTATCACCATAGTACCGACGGGCTTCATTATCTTCTGCATCTGGAGCAGAACACGGAGTCCTGCGGAGGATATGTAATCGAGCTTGCTTAAATCAAAAACGAGTTCGGTGACACCTTCTACTTCCTTGAGCAGACGCTCTTCGATCTCTGGGGTATTCATAGAATCGACTTCACCCACGAGGGCTACGGTAAGCTTTGTTCCGTCTTTTGATTTATCCAGATTCATACGTCAGGTGTCCTCCCATTCACTTAACTCTTTTTCTATCGTAGTAATATTCTGCCCGTCCTTGTGCTCATATTCTACGCTGTCCATTGCCGTGCGCACCAAAAACACGCCGAGACCTCCTATCCGCCGGTCGTCGAGCTCAGCCTCAAGGTCGGGTTCGGGTGCGGAAAGCGGGTCATAAGGTCTCCCCTTATCCGCGAAGGATATGACCATTCTTGGCTTTCCATTCCCGTCTGTCACGGTATCTATCGATATTTTTGCCATACCCACATCGGGGTCATACGCATAATGCGCGATGTTGACGAACAACTCCTCAACACAAAGTTTTATCTGTCGTTTAACCTTCGGATCGACGTTGCAATTTTCCATCGAATCCGCAAGAAACCGGAAAACCTGCGCGAGATTATCGATCGTCGCTTCGATCTTTAATTCTTTCATACTTATCCCTCATTTCGATGTCGAAAATCCGGTGCTTTTGTTTTCCTAAAATACATTTATATAAATATGTATAATATGATACATACTAATTATAGCACATAAAAAAACAAAAATCAAGGGTTTTGACAAAAAAATACCTGTTATCTTTCAAATTTACAGCCGGGCAAATAAAATCATGCTGTCTGTGCTTTCTCTGAATAATTCCATTCCTGCTGTTAAGAATATAAACAAAGGAAAAAGAAAGGAAGGTACATGATATGACCATTAAACGCGGAGAGATATATTATGCCGACCTAAGCCCGGTGGTAGGCTCGGAGCAGGGCGGTATCCGTCCTGTGCTGATAGTGCAGAACGATGTCGGCAACCGCCACAGTCCCACCGTCATAGCCGCCGCCATAACCAGCAGGCAGGAAAAAGCGAAGCTCCCGACACATATCTCACTCGACGCCGTAAGCTGCGGGCTTGCCAAGGACTCCGTCGTGCTGCTCGAGCAGGTTCGTACATTGGATAAGAAACGCCTCAAGGAGCGAATGGGGGAGCTCGGCAGTACCGATATGCACCGTGTTGACAGCGCCCTCTCGGTAAGCTTCGGGCTGTCGTCGTGAGCAGCGGACGCTTGTGATATAATTACAATGCCGAAGAGAGAAAGCCATACAAAAGCCCGCCGCAAAGCAGCAGCGGGCTTTTTGTCATTTATTTGTATCCCTGTATATCACCAGTGCCTCATAATAGAGCTTGTAAAGCTTCTGCGTGTTGTTCTCGAGGAAATAGTAGTGATAGATATACGGTATCACAAGCCCGAGGAACAGCAGCGCCAGCAGCAGTGCGGAAAGAGACTGCACGGTGACGAGCATGAAGAACGACAGCACGGTCATTACCGCGAACGTCATGGTGACTATCAGATGCACCAGCCGCTCATGCTGGTAGAACCTTATCCGGGTGAGCATATCCCCGATGAAATCCGCGTCGATGTTCTCCCTGCTCTTTATGCGGAGCTGTACCTCCTCGAGGTAATCCCTTATTTCGTTTTTCATCAGTCAAGTGTGTCGATTATCTCAAGGGACTTCTCCGCGTTCATTCTGTTGCACATCTCAATGAATTTGTCGAGCGGAACGTTGTTGAGCTTCTTATTGCCGCGGATATTTATGGAAACGGTGTCGTTCGCAGCCTCATTGTCGCCGACTACGACGATATACGGATCCTTGTAGTTCTTGAACTTCTTGATCTTGTTGTTCATGTTGTCGTCCGCGAGGTCTATCTCTGTGCGGATATGGTTCTTCTTGCAGAGGTCGTACACCTTCCGGGCGTACTCGTTGTGCTCTGTTCTGATAGGCACGATAGCGACCTGATAGGGATTGAGCCAGAAGGGGAACATACCCTTGTAGTTCTCGGTGATGACGCCGATGAAGCGCTCGAAGGAGCCGAATATCGCGCGGTGTATCATGACAGGCTGCTTCTCGGTGCCGTCCTGCGCGATGTACTTCATGCCGAAGTTGAGCGGGAGCTGGAAGTCGAGCTGGATAGTACCGGTCTGCCACTCTCTTCCGAGGGCGTCCTTCATCTTGAGGTCGATCTTCGGGCCGTAGAACGCGCCGTCGCCCTCGTTGAGCTCATAGCCGTCCTTGCCGAATACATTCTCGAGTATCTCCTTGAGATCCTCCTCAGCCTTGTTCCAGACATTGATGTCGCCCATATAGTCATCGGGACGTGTGGAGAGCTCAGCGCTGTAGGAGAGCCCGAAGGTGTCATAGAGCTGCTTGGCGATGCTCATGATATCCATGATCTCGTCGGCGATCTGCTCCTCGGTCACAAAGATATGCGCGTCGTCCTGACGGAAAAGCTGCACACGGAACAGACCGTTGAGCTCGCCGGACTTCTCCTTGCGGTGAATGGTGTCCACCTGATTTATGCGCATAGGCAGCTCCCTGTAAGAGCGCTGCTTATTCTGGAAAACCTTTATGGTATTGGGGCAGTTCATGGGCTTTAATGCGTAGGTCTCGGGGTCGTCCTCGTCCTGACCGGGGATAATGAACATACCGTCCATGTAGTGCGCCCAGTGACCGGAGGTGACCCAAAGCTCCTTCTTGGAGATGACGGGACCGGAGATCTCGGTATATCCGTGTTCCTCGTGTATCTCGCGCCAGTAGGACAGCAGAGCGTTGAAGAGCTTCCAGCCTCTCGGGAGCCAGAACGGCATACCCGGGGCGGTATGGTCGAACATGAAGAGCTCGAGCTCCTTGCCTATCTTCTTGTGGTCGCGCTCGAGGGCTTCCTTGATGAGCTGCTTGTGCTGCTTGAGTGCCGCCTTGTCCGGGAACGCGTAAGCATAAATTCGCACAAGTCTGTCGTTATGCTCGTCGCCGCGCCAGTACGCACCGGAGACGCTCCTTATCTCGAACGCCGCGCCCATGAGCTCCTGGGAATTGTCAACATGAGGACCTCTGCACAGGTCAACGTAGTCGTCGCCGGTGTAGTAGACCGTGATAGTCTCGTCCTCGCCGAGCTCGCTGATTATCTCGCTCTTGTATTTCTGCGAAGCGAACATCTTTGCCGCGTCCGCCTTGGATATCTCCTCGCGCTTCCAGTCCTCTCTGCGCTTGATTATCTCGCGCATCTTGTCCTCGATCTTCGGGAAATCCTCGGTAGTCACCGAAACTCCCTCCGGGAAGGTGAAGTCGTAGTAGAAGCCGTCCGCGATCTGCGGACCAATGGCGTACTGGACCTCCTTACCGTACAGCTCTATCACCGCTTTTGCGAGAATGTGGGCGAGAGAGTGTCTGTAAACCTCGAGATACTGTTCTTTTTCCATAATGGTTCCTCCCGACCGCCGCACTTGTATTTGATATCCCGCTACCGGCAGGCATCGATACGGCGTGTCAATAATATGATATTATACCATATATATAAAGGATTGTCAAGGCACGGCGCCGACAAAACCACTGAGGTCGGTTACAGTTGAGTTACATATCCGCGTAAAGAGACTGCTGTATGTCAAAAATCAACAAAATGTGATATGGCTCCGTCATTGTTTTGACCTGTTGAACAAAAAAAAGATGTGGAATTTGTTCAAACCGTAAATTTTGCCGGGTAAATGAAAAAAACAGTTGCAAACCGCGAATAAAAAGGGTATAATGTATTTTGAGACATCATATTCGATAATCGCGTTCTTAATATGCAAATTTTATGAACGGTTTAAGGACGAAAGGGTGGTTTGATTGAACGCTAACGACATCAAATGGATCACTTCGGGAAATCTGGAGCACGATCCCTTCTTCTTCAGCATTCCCGAAAAGCTGGATACCTTCGGGTACTGCGTGGACTTCACCGGCTACGGCGAGGGAAAGGCGGACAAGGCACAGCTCTGCATCATAGATGTTGCCAATAAGAAGGAGGAGCCCAATATACTCATAATCTGCCCCGACGGGGGCAAGGAGAGCTGGTATGTAGCTCTGCTCAAGGGCGTGGGTCTGGATTTCAAATTCGTCAACGCGGCGCGTGACGCTGTGGCTTATTTCAGCCCCGGCACGTCAAATCTCATGCTGCTCGACGAAAAGGTGCTCGCCGAGGGCGAAGGCTCCGCGTTCGAGACCATACGAAACAGCGGCATTATGTGGGATCTCATCATAATCGACGGCTCCGGCTCCGTGGACGGCATGAACTTCTCGCTGTACACCAATAACGTCGGCATGAAGACCGAAAAGCTCCTCATTCTCGCACCCTATCCGTCCGAATACACCCAGTCCCCCGACGGCATCAAGGATATCGTCAAGGCACTGCTCTCCGATGAGAATATGGCAAAGGGCGTGGACGACTACGCTATCGACGAGAATGTGATGAAGTTCACCATGAACACCCCGTTCGTCAACTACCCGAGAGAGCTCCGTTCGGCAGCGAATGCCGTGACGATAGTGCGCTATGAGTTCCCCGAGGCGGAGATCCCCGCGAACCTTCACATCGACGAGCAGGCAGGAAGCCGCTATTCCCACGGCGGGAATGTGTTCGAGGAGTATAATCTCCCCGAGGCGGCTATCTACAAGAAGCATGAATATACTCCCGCGGACGCGGATACATTGAAGAACAAGGACAGAAAGCTCGCGAAGTTCCTCGAGATAATCGACAGCATAATGAGCTCCGACGACAAGACCGCCGTCGTTTACTTCAAGTCCGAAGCCACCGTGAACTATATCGAGAAGATACTCGCCGCTATCTACTACGACAAGCGGAAGAATATCAGATACCTCGACAAGACCCGCTTCGACACCAGAATGCTGAAGCAGTGGTACGAAACAGTCCCCGAGAGGCGCTTCAAGGTGATACTCACCTCCGACAGAATGAGCGAGGGCATGGGTATATTCTCCCCCATAACACACATAATCAACTATGAGCTCCCGGACAGCCCCGTGGAGCTCCAGCAGAGATATATGCGCCGCTCCCTCGACGCGTCGGTGAGCGCTCCCGAGTTCATCATCTTCCTCGACAACAACGGAGTGTTCGATTCGAGAGTGCTGTCGAGAGCTCTGGCAGGCAACCTCTACAAGGCGTTCAGGGTGAATGTGCCCTCCGAGAACATCATGTTCAATATCGAGGGTATCGAGAATATGCTGGCGGATATCGTGTTCGACATCAAGTATGTGGCGGATTACACCGGCGCGGTAGGCTCGAGCTTCGACATCATCTCCAAGTTCAGGCAGGACTACAACGTTCCCACCGCCCGTGACCTCACCACGGCTCCCAAGACCCACGATTACGCGCAGCGCAAGGTCACGACCATAGCGAAAGCTCTCGGTGTCGAGGATATGATAGGTGAGAAGGACCTCGACAAGGCAGCTCTCACCGAGCGCATCACGGCGAAGGTCAAGGAGATACGCTCCGGCTATTCGTACTTCGACAAGGACGCAAGGATAAAGACCATACCGTACAGCACCGCCAAGACCGCGGAGTTCAAGCAGTTCGCCGGGTACCTCGACGGAAATCCGTTCAACCTCGGATTGAAGAACGCGCGTGACGAGCTTAAAAAGGCTGTCGGGAACAAGAAGGAATTCGTGTATATCAAGAACGTGATAATGGAGATACCCGACGCCCTCAAGCCCGCGGTGCTCTACAATATCTGGATATACTGGCACAAGACTCTCGGCATAGGCGGTTCTTATGCCGAATTCATAAAAGCATACAACGAGGGGGTGATCTGAGATGGCTTATGAAGATACCAAGGAGCGCGAGGCTAAGGCCGCCGAGCTTAAAAAGTATATAGGCGACTTCTACCTTGCATACAACGAGGGTAAGGAGGACGAGCGCTTAGCAGCCCTCAAGAAGGTACAGACAGCTCTGTTCACCGGAAGCACGGACAGTGAGCCTCTCAAGGATTACTTCAATGAGGCTTTCCAGGGCAAGACCGTGTTCAATACCCTGCTGAGCATAAACGACTACCCCAAGGAGAGCATACTCCGCGAGCTGCTCCAGAACACCTTCGGCTGCTCCTATGAGACAAAGGACGTCAAGGTAATAGTAAATTTCAGCACCAATCAGCACCAGGTAAGCCTCTCCTACAACGAGGTCGGCTTCTCCATGGAGCAGATACTCTACTACTTAAGCTTCGGACGCGGTGAGATAGACAAGTCCAAGACCCGTGAGGGCAGATTCGGTGTCGGCGCGAAGAGCGTGTTCCTCAACGTTGAGTGGCTGTCGCTCAAATCCAACAACTTCAGCTTCAAGATAAGAAACAACAACGGTACCCTCGAGATAATGGAGCTCGACCTCTTCGGCTCCCAGTTCGTAGGCACGGAGATCGTGTTCAAGGTGCGCGGCGACGAGTTCCACGCAATAATGGACAATTTCCTCACCATGACGGAGAAGAAGGGCGACTACATGAACCTCATGGAGCTCTGCTTCGCCTTCAACAGAAAGAAAGTCCTCGATATCCGCGACGCGAGAAACCTCGAGGAGTCACCCGACCGTACCTTCAATATCGCCGTTACCGTCGATAACGAGATGAAGACGGTCTATAAGATCATGCAGTACAAGAAGGACGGCGACGATAACCCGACTATCCGCTTCATGCAGAACGGCAAGAGCGTCATCGATTTCCTCTGCTATGAGAACGACGGTTATTCCTACCTCATTCCCTACGCTGTGGCAAACGCAAAGCGCGCCTCTATCGTGAAGCTCCTCGTGCAGAAGTACAACTACTTCTCCACCTACGAGCTGACGGGTCTGTACAAGGAAAACAACGAAGCCTTCATCAATGAGCACCTGTCGGCATTCTTCATCAGCGTGCCCAACAACTTCATCACTCCCCACAGAACCGGTATCCGCCACGACAGCGAGAACGAGGTAACAAAGCATCTCCAGAAGGACCTGCAGGATATGATAGCCGCATACAAGCAGTATTTCGTGCTCGATATGCAGCCTGTTCCCGAGACCAAGGACAGATACTTCCTGTTCCCGAAATCCTACGCCTTCGAGTTCTTCAAGAACTTCATCAAGACCAGCAAGTTCGGCAAGGATCTCCAGCCCAAGTTCCAGAGCAGCATCTCGCTCACATACCCCGGCGAGAAGGTCCCCACCGAGTACGAGACCCTCAAGGAGCGCGGCTTCTTAAGCAACGCGGAGCATATCTCCCAGCTTGAGCATACAAACGGCACCGCCTATGACAAGTATATCAAGGACGAACTGCAGGAGATGCGCGACCTCCTCGCCGACCTCGACGAGCGTATCATCTACGTCGGCTATGAGTGGGAGAATGAGGACAGCTCCGCAAAGGGCAGAGTTTACCTCTATGAGTTCCTCCACAACGGAAATACCTTCTATGTGGATTCCAAGGCGTCCCCCAACCGCTCGGACAATATGCTCTACTCGGGCTTCACCTCCGTCGCGGAGAAGGTGGCTGGAGAATTCCTCAAGGATAATATCGTCCACAACGACGAGGAACTCGAAAAGCTGCTCGCGATGTACGATGATATCTATCACGAGGACTACAAGATAGTAATGAAATACTATCAGTTCTATATCTCCCACGGCGAGGAGCAGCAGCGCTATGAAGTGTCCAAGATGGACATTCATAACATCGACAACGCGATGCGCGCTGTCCAGAAGCGCCAGCACCGCTTCGATACCCACCAGAACTACAACGAAGTCGTATCCATGCTCATCAATACGTTCACTCAGGGCAAGGATACCATGACCTTCCTCAAGGAGATAAAGGAGCAGGGCGGTAAGATAACCCTCCAGCTCGATATCAACAAGCGCTACCGTTTCTGCGCGTACAACAAGCAGTTCATGATACCGCCGAATGTCAGCAACGCCGACCTCGTCGAGATCATCGGCGATATGGGTACGCTCATCAAGTGCGGTATGCTCAACGGCAGAGCCTTCGACTTTACCTATAACAAGAGCCGCTTCTCCTTCGACCCCGCGCTCCTCTCGAAGATGTTCGAGAGCGAGGAGCTCCCCGCCGCAACGATCACCGAGCGCGCGAATATGCTCTACACCGCCGATCTCAAGACCGACAGAGTAGCCCTCGTTGACGAAGCCGGCAAGATAGTCAAGATAGTTGAGCTGGGTGAGGAGATCACCCCCGATATGCGCGAAAAGACCAAGAAGTATATCGCGCTCCGCTCGGATTATACAAAGCCCGATTTCGCCGATGTCGCAGAATATGTCATCACCGGCAAGAACGAGCAGCTCCTCAGCAAGCACTACCTCACCTCCCAGGATCCGAACCGCGTGATCCCCGACCAGATACCGTTCTACCTCAAGCCTCTCCCGGCTATGACCAAGAACGAGTTCGCTTACCTGCGTGAGCAGTGCCGCGCGGTCTCCAAGTTCAGAGAGAGCCGCAATTACCGCAACTACTTCGCGAAGGACGTGAACGGCAAGCTGTTCGGCTACGGCGGGTGCTGCCCGATCTGCAATTTCGAGACACGCGCCCTCAACAGCTTCGGACTCAAGGACTTCGAGGTCGAAGTCCTCACGGACGACAGCGAGCGTACCTTCCATTTCTCGCTCTACCTCTGCGCTAACGATATCGCGGCTTCCGGCGGCTGGCTGATAACCAACGTCAGCATCGGCGGCATGTCCCCGCTCAAGTGGCTCGAAGAGATCAAGTCCGCGGACAGGATCCCCCCCGAGTTCCTCTTCTGCCATATCAGCTACCGCTCCCAGTTCTCCAACGATATCCTCGGCGGAGATTCCAACGCGCTCGGCGACGTTATGTTCGACTCCGGTAAGGGCGAGCTCGATATCATCGTCTCCCCCCTCATGGCTGCTAAATGGGTCGAGGATAACGAGTAAGCCGCTTGGTTCGCTGGCGCTCGAGCCAGCGGCTGGCGCCGCCAAGGGGAGAAAGTGGGTTCCCTCCCTCTGTCGGTCAGCCCCTCTGGCTCCTTCGTCGCCACCTCCCCAGCGGGGAGACCACCCTTGACC
>CAJOMV010000036.1 GCA_905235805.1 uncultured Ruminiclostridium sp. | reverse complement strand
TTCTCGGTTCGCCGCCTCCGTGCGGCGTTTTGGAAACTTACTCAAGGCGTCCTGCCTTGCACAAAAGTTTTCCCCCAGTCTCGAGCGCCAGCCGCCGTCTCGGGCGCTCAAAGCAGGAGGCTTTGAGTTTTTCGCCAAAAGCGCGCATGGACGCGCGCATTTAAGCGAAAAACAAGCGACCCAAGTGGCGCCAGCGACTATCTGACCGTGCTGCCGTTGGAGACGCTGTCGTCGATGAAGATGACCTTAGCGCCGCCGTCATCGGTCTCGGCGGAGAGAATCATACCCTGGCTCTCCTCGCCGCAGAGCTTGGCGGGGGCGAGGTTGGCGACGAACATTATCTTCTTGCCGATGAGCTCCTCGGGCTTGTAGTACTGGGCTATGCCGGAGACTATCTGCCTGCCGTGTCTGCCGTCGTCCACCTGTATTTTCAGGAGCTTCTTGGACTTCGCTATCTTCTCGCAGGCGGTTATCTGCCCGGTGCGGAGCTTGCACTCCATGAACTGGTCTATCGAGATAGTATTAGCCTTGTCGAGATCCTCGTCCTCGCGTATCTTCTTTTCGGGGACGAGCATTGCGTTGAGAGCTTCGATCTCCTTCTCGATATCTATTCTCGGGAAGAGAATTTCTCCCTTGTGAACTGTCACGTCCGCGGGGAGTACGCCGAATGCGGCAGTCTTTTCGTAGGTCACGTCCTCTTCCTTTGCGCCGATCTGCTCCCACACCTTCGGCATGGTCACGGGCATAAAGGGGGACAGGAGCGCTGAGCATATCCTTATCGTTTCGAGCAGGTTGTACAGCACGGAGGCAAGGCGCGCCCTGTTGTCCTCACTGCGCCCGAGCACCCACGGCTCTGTCTCGTCGATATACTTGTTAGCGCGGTCTATCACCTTGAATATCTCGGCAAGGGCGAGAGAATGCTGCGCTTCGTCGATATACGCCGCAACAGGCTCGCGGAGAGCCTTCGCCATGCCGATGAGTTCATCGTCGAGCGGTTCAGCCTTCCTGTCGGTGGGGAGTGTGCCGCCGAAATACTTGTCAGCCATTGCGACCGTGCGGGAAACGAGGTTCCCGAGCGCGTTCGCAAGGTCGTTGTTTATGCGTCCTATCATTATCTCGTTCGAGAAGTTCGAGTCGGAGCCGTAGGGCATATCGCGGAGTATCTGATAGCGCACAGCGTCAACGCCGTAGCGCTCGCCGAGAATGAACGGGTCAACGACATTGCCGAGGGACTTCGACATCTTCGCTCCGCCGAAGGTTATCCAGCCGTGACCGTAAAGGCGCTTGGGCAGCGGTATCTCCAGCATCATCAGCAGCGCCGGCCATACGATGGAGTGGAACCGCACTATCTCCTTCGCGGTCATGTGCATATCAGCCGGCCAGTACTTGTCGAAATCATGGAAGGTATCGTTCTCATAGCCGAGGGCGCTGATATAGTTTATGAGCGCGTCCAGCCAAACATACACGGTGTGCTTCTCATCGAAGGGCACGGGAATGCCCCATTTTACCGATGTTCTCGAGATGCAGAGATCCTCGAGCCCGTCCTTTACGAAGTTGTTTATCATTTCATTTATACGGCTCTCGGGACGGAGATAGTCAGTATTTTTCAGCAGATCGGTAACTTTTTCGGTCATTACCGAGAGCTTGAGGAAATACGCTTCCTCCTCCGACTCGATGACATCTCTGCCGCAGTCGGGGCATTTGCCGTCAACGAGCTGGGTTTCGGTCCAGAAGCTCTCGCAGGGCACGCAGTATTTGCCCTTGTAGGTGCTCTTGTAGATGTAGCCCTTGTCGTACAGCTTCCTGAAGATATTCTGCACGGTCTCGATATGGCAGGGGTCGGTAGTCCTGATATAGCGGTCATAGCTGATGTTCATGAAGCTCCAGAGCTTCTTGAAGTTCTCGACTATGCCGTCGACGTATTCCTGCGGGCTCATGCCGTTCTTTTCGGCGTTTTGCTGTATCTTTGCGCCGTGTTCGTCGGTGCCGGTGAGGAACATCACGTCATAGCCCTGCATTCTCTTGAAACGGGCGATAACGTCGCACGCCACAGTGGTATAGCAGTGTCCGATGTGGGGGTTACCCGACGGATAGTATATCGGTGTGGTTATATAGTAGGTTTTGTTCATTCTGATCCACTCCTTTTGACGAGGTTATACAACATATATTATACCACAAATTGTCCGTTTTGGCAATATGTAAAAAATTTTATAAGAAAAATTTACATTTTTAACAGAAAAGACTTGATTTTTTTTGCAATTTCTATTAAAATATAAGTATGTATGATTTTGCGCCGGTAAGACGCACAGGAACAATAAAAATTCCGCCGAAGGCAGGACGCGATTTGTTCCGCGGAGAGCCGCGGAGCTGCGAGAGTCAGAGTAACCCCGGCGGGCAATGGCTGAAGCCGCAAGAAAGGACAGGGCAGTATTATGTCAAACAGATTATTCCAGGGAGTAGTTCATCAGATGAGAGATACCGTCGGAAGAGTTATCGGCGTTATCGACGAGAACGCGACGATAGTTGCGTGCAGTGAGCTGTCGAAGATCGGCACCTCGAACGATTTCTTCTCGATCGAATTCAGCGATTCTCACGATATCTTTATCCGCGACGGCTATACCTACAAGCCGTTCGG
>CAJOMV010000035.1 GCA_905235805.1 uncultured Ruminiclostridium sp. | reverse complement strand
CGTGCTGACAGGCGGCTCGGGCTGCGGGAAAACAACGATAACGCGCCTTATCAACGGGCTTATCCCGCACTACTATAACGGCGAACTTAGCGGAGATATAACAATAGACGGCGTAAGCGTCCCGGACACTCCCATATTTGATACCGCAAAAAAAGTCGGCAGCGTATTTCAGAATCCCCGCTCGCAGTTCTTCAATGTCAACACCACGGACGAGATAGCCTTTGCGGCTGAAAACCAGTGCACAGAACCGAAGCTGATAAAGGAGCATATCTCGGAGACCGCCGCTTCAATGCGGATAGAAAAACTGCTTGACCGCAGCATTTTTGAACTCTCCGGCGGAGAAAAGCAGATCATCGCCTGTGCGGGTATAAACGTACTGTCGCCCGGAATCATCGTGCTCGACGAGCCTTCCTCCAACCTTGACACCGAGGCGATAGAAAAGCTGAAAGCCGTTCTTACCGATTGGAAGAAGCGGGGCAAGACTGTCTTTATCGCCGAGCACAGGCTGTATTTTCTGCGGGCGCTTGCCGACAGAATAATAATTCTCGACAATGGAAAGGCTGTAAGGGAGCTTAGTGCGGGAGAGCTGAAAACACTGACCTTTGATGATACGGAGAGAATGGGGATACGTCCCTTGTCTCTTTTCGACGTGCATTTTTCCGGCAGCAGTGCAGCGCATCAGAGCAACAAACTCAAACTTGAAAACTTCGTTTTCACCTACAAAGACGGCAAGCATGGAATAAATATCCCGGAGCTTGAACTGCCCGCAAACCGCGTGATCGCGATAATCGGTCATAACGGGGCAGGGAAGAGCACACTTGCAAGAAATATCTGCGGGCTCGAAAAGAAGTGCCGCGGCACGCTGACGCTGAACGGAAAAGCGCTGAAAGCAAAGGAGCGCCTGCACAACTGCTATATGATAATGCAGGACGTAAATCATCAGCTTTTCACCGAGAGCGTGCGCGACGAGGTCATGCTGAGCATGACGGATAAGGCGCCGAACGACGAGGAGAAGGCGCAGCGAGCCGATGAGATACTTGCGCAGCTCGACCTCACGGAGTACGCCGACACGCACCCTATGGCGCTTTCCGGCGGACAGAAGCAGCGCACGGCTATTGCCTCGGGGATAGCCTCGAGCAAGCCTGTGATAATCTTCGACGAGCCCACGAGCGGGCTTGATCTTGCGCACATGAAACAGGTCGCAGGTGAGATCGGAAAACTCCGTGATATTTGGAAAACGGTTTTCATCGTCACTCACGACCTTGAATTTATACTGTCCTGCTGTGAGCATATCGTAAGGCTTGAAACCGGCAGTGTCATACAGAATTACGAGCTGACAGCCGATAGCTTTCGCAGCTTGATCGATTTTTTTAACGGTAACTGAAAACCGCGTCCGGGCATTGATGCCTGAACGCGGATATTTTATATATTGCAGGATATATACCGCTTCTTGCGGTGACGGTTTTACGAAGGTGTTTGTTATAGAGATACAAGAGATATAGGTCTGCTATCCCTGTGACTCTATTTCCGAGACATCGGACAACGCAGTCAATACTCTTTTCCCGTGTGTTTTCGCATATTCCCGCAGAATGTCCGCGGCCGTATTATACTGCCCGGCGGGACAACCGCTGTCAACTATCCATTCGCACCTGTCGATAATACGTTCGGACTTCTCGATAAGATGCTCATCTGCGGCGGAGAATGGAGCGCAGACGACAGTTTCACCGGCAAGCGCGGAGGCGGTTATCATATCAATGTCGTTCTCCGGAATGATACCTGCCGCAAACGGAATTCCTGCTTTTTGCAGTGCGCGGTAGAAGGGTATCCCTTTCCCGCAGCCGCCGATAACGAAGCACCTGATATCGCCTTCCGGCGCAGAAAGCTCCACACTTCCGATCAAAGCGTTGAAACGACCGCGTTCGATCTCATAAAGGCGCGAGATATTTTCGTCGGTAAATATCTCCGAGGGCGTACCGTAACCGGCAATATGCTCGCCTTTGACGCAGACTATCTTATCGGATATCCTTTCCGCAAGATCTATCTCATGCAGGCTCATGACCACCGTGATACCCTGCTTCGCCATACCGGACAATATCTCGAGCAGCTCTGTCTTATGCCGGATATCGAGGAACGAGGTAGGCTCGTCAAGAACGATTATCTCGGGCTCCTGGCAGATAGCCCGCGCAAGCAGGATACGCTGGCGCTGACCGTCGCTTATCTCCGTCACGTCCTTGTCGGCGATATCCAGAGCGTGTACACGCTCGAGCGAGCGCTCGACTATCTCCTTATCGTGTGCCGTAAGCAGCCCGAAGCCGCCGGTGTAGGGATATCTCCCCGCGGAGACCAGCTCCCGGCAGGTCATCAGCTCGGGGCGTATCCGCTCCGTCAGCACTACTGCCAGCTTTGTGGCTATATCCTTCCCGCTCAGAACCGACATATTTCTGCTGTCGATGTACACCGTGCCGGAGATCAGCGCAAGCTGGCGGGTCATGCTTTTCAGTATCGTGGATTTGCCGGAGCCGTTGGGTCCTATCAGAGTAAGCACCTCGCCCTTTGCGAGAGACAGGGTGATATCGCTTATGAGCGGCACTCCCTTATATCCGACGGTAAGTGAGTCAAGACTGAGCTTTCCGATATCCGCAGCACCCTCAATACTCATTTTTATGCCTCCTTGATATCATCAGCCATATCACTATGGGAGCGCCTATCATGCTCGTTACGGTGCTTATGGAAAGCTCTGTCGGAGAGAAGAGCATTCTCGCCCCGAGGTCGCACAGAACACAGAAAACCGCCCCGAAGATGAACGTGGCGGGGATCATGAGAATGGGTCTGTTCGTTTTCAGCAGCAAGCGCGAGATATGCGGAACAGCTATTCCCACAAAGGATATGGGTCCCGCAAACGCCGCGACGCAGGCTGAAAGTACGCCTGTGGTGATAACGAGCAGCACCCTGAAAAGCTTTATGTTCACGCCTAAGCTCTGCGCGTACCCCTCTCCGAGGGCATACGCTGTCATGGGCTTTGACGCGAGGAACACAACGATCAGCGCAGGCAGGATTATCCAGCATGAGACCTTCACGCTCTGCCATGTAGCGGCGGAAAAGCTTCCCATAGACCAGTGGGTGAGGTTGACTATTTCCGTGAACTCCGCAAAATTGATAAGCAGGTCTGTCACAGCGGAGCAGATATAGCCTATCATTATGCCGATGACGAGCAGTATCGACATATTCTTCACCCTTCCGGTAAACAGAAGGACGAGCAGCATGGACATTATAGAGCCCACGAAGGATGCGACCACAGTGACCGAAAGCGGCATTTCCTTAAATATCCCGTTCATGGCGATAGTGACAATCGCGAGAAACATCTTAGCGCCGGAGGATATACCGAGGACGAAGGGACCGGCGATGGGGTTGCGGAAAAACGTCTGTATCAGATAGCCCGACAGAGACAGCGCTCCCCCCAGCAGCGAGGACAGCATGAGCCTCGGCAGGCGTATCTTCCATATAACATTATAGGCGACCTTGTTTGTCTCGTCGCCTGTAAGTATGATATTTATGATCTCGCCGAACGTAATACTCACGCTGCCGCTCCTGATACTCCAGAGAACTGCGGCGATATACAGAACGACGAAGGAAAGGAATACCACGCAGTAACGCATGGTATTCCTTCTGCTTGTGTCCGCGGCGGTCATGACTTGAGTCTGAAGAGATAGGTGAGCTCGTCGGTCGATTCATCGGCTTCGAGCATAAGGTGGATATCATTTATCATGCTTCCGATCGTGTTCTGGATCTGGAAATAATCGGGAGTGGTGCACCATACGTTGCCTTCCTGCACAGCCTTCATGTCGGCGAGTATAGCGGCACGTTCCAGAAATGCTTCCATATTCTCGGGCTTTCCTCCCATAGACCAGATGTATATGATGTAATCCGCGTCCTTGGCCTTGTCGTAGAACGCTTCAAGCTCCATTTTCGCTGTACCCGTCTCGCCCACTCCGACATCGGCGAGCGCGTACTGACCGCCCGCAAGGTCGATCATCTTTGCCATATAGTCGTCGGCATTGCGCGCGTAGAGAACGCCCTTGGAGGTGATGTAGAACATTACCACGCTCTTTCCGGTATCTTCAAGCTTGGAGAGCTCCTCGACATACTTATCCTGTACGTTGAATACCTCCTCGGCTTTCTCTTCAAGGTTGAATATCGCGCCGTAAAGCTTCGCCCATTCAACTCTCGCGAGGGGGTGGTCTTCCTGCGCGGACTGGTCGAGCGCGACTTCAACGCCGATATTGGAGAGCTGCTCCTTCACATCGTCGGTCAGCATGGTGGAGAAGAAGGAGAAGGTTGTCCCGGCGGCGGTTATCTGTTCGTAGTCGGGCTCCTTGTAGTCGCCGATATATGTAAGCTTGCCGTCGAGGATAGCCTGCTTTACGTCGTCGATATACCACGAGTCCGCGTCGTATGTCGTGAGCGAGATAGCGTCAAGCGCGCCGATAGCGTTTATAAGCGAGGTAACGGGGGTGGAGGAAACGAGGATATTGTTGACGGGCTGCTGGAGCACTATGGCGTTGTCGGGCTTGTCCGCGGGAACGCTCATGCCCTCGGGAACGATGAGCATAGTGGTGTCGTCAACGAGCTTCGCTACCTTATAGCCGCCCTTGTAATAATCGACGGAGAAGCACTTTGCGTATTTGAGCTCCATGGAGTGGTCGAATACAAGCTGACCGTCGTAGTTTTCCTCAGGTTCCTCCTGTTTAGCGGTCTCGGCATCGGTTGCGGTCTCCGCAGCGGTGGTTTCGGCGGCGGTGGTGGTGGTAGCCTCCGCGGTCGAGGCAGCGGTGGTGGTGATTTCAGCCGGGGCAGCAGCTCCCGAGCTGTTCTCCCCGCTGTTCGAGCAGGCGGAGAGCGCCAGTGTCAGCGCAAGGATAAGCGCTGAGGCAGATGTTGTTTTTTTCATGAACTTATACCTCCTGAAAATAAAAATTGCGCTACCTCCGAAAAGGCAACGCTATAAAGAGGGTCATATGTTTTTCCCTCTTGTAAACGTGATTTCCGGTTCCGGCAGAAACACAGCCTTCTTCCGCGTATCTGACTTATCTGTACGGACATCTCCGTATCAGCTTCACAGTGACCGACTCGCGCGGATTTTCACCGCATTCCGTGTGCCGGGAGTACCGGCTGAAGAAAGGCTATATATTAAATTTAAGGATATGCTTGTTATAAAACACAGATATTATACATCGTTTTTGTACGATTGTCAATAGTATTTAAATAAAAAAGTCAGTTTTTATCCCGCTTTGTTATGTGGTCAATAAATATTACTGCCTTAACTGTCCCGACGATAAACAATGCTGTTTTATTCTCCCGCTTTCTGCGTGCTCCTGTTCGTTCCGCAGCACCGCTGTCCTGCCTCTTACCAATGGAAAACCGCAAGACGATTATTGAATTTCGCGCTCACTATCCCGATTATTTTCGAAGCAAAGGTTGACTTTCTGAGCTGCTCCGCAAAGCTGTGCTCGCTTACCAGTTTTATTTTGGGACAGAGCTCCTCGAGCTCCTTTCCGGAGTCTGTTCCCCAGCCGAATTTCGCGTTTGTATGCTTCACTGTGTCATGCTTTTTTTCGTTCATCATACTTGGTTTCATCAGTTCGACAACAAGATATCCGTGCACGAAATTTTCTGTCAGATTGTGCAGCAGCCTCGTGTGCTGCTCCTTGTCGAAATACATGAAAAGCCCTTCCGCGACTGCTATAACGAAGTTGTCAGTACCGATCTCACTTGTCCAGTCAGGTTCAAACACGCTCGCACCGATCATTCTTCGGCGGTCGGTATCCCGATAAACCTTTTTCCTTACTTCTATCGAATCCGGCAGGTCAATATCAAACCACCTTATCCTGCCGTTATCAACGCGCTCAAAGCGGTTGTCAAGCCCGCAGCCCATATTTGCGACCGCCGCGTCAGGGTTGCGTCCGATAAGCTCTCTGACTGTCTCATCGAACATTATCGTTCTTGCGACAACACACTCATGCGTGACAAGCTTGTCGTACTCCTTTGTGTCGATACCGAGTGCCCGCACGATCTCGACAGCCTTTTCGTCATGTATGCGGGCATTTTTTCGCTTCGTCTCAGTCGCCCTGTTCATCAGCGGGATCAGAGCTGTTGTTTCAACATCTCCAAGTGTCAGATCATTCATTGTCAGTACCTCTTTTTTCGGAAATATATGCCGTTAGCGGGTACTAACTATAATATCACAAGTTACCACGAATGTCAATGTTTAATGTAAAATTTACTCGGATCGCGATGACTCTTTTATTCTATTCCGCAGCAGCCCGGAACAGGCTCGTCGTCAAAGTAGAAATACGCGGTATCGCCGTTGTCGGACTCATAAATCACCGGCTCGGGCTTCTCTTCTATCGTTGCTGCGAGCTGCTCGGGCTTATCCTCGACAGCTGCCGCGGCCTGCTCGGTCACGATTTCCGCGTTCTCTTATACGAAAGCCGCACCGTTATCCGTGCAGCCTGAGACTGCAAGCACCGCCGCAGTCAGTAAAATTGCCGTTGCTTTCTTTCTCATTTTGTGCTCCTTTCAGGTCTTGCCGAACGTATAGCATATTGCGCATATAGAAACAATAGGATAAGCCGGCGCGGTGTGATATACCCGCCGATACTCATTCAGGCAATGATTTAGCCTTATTAAATTGCTCTAAATCGATTATAACATTACAGCTCTCCGAAGTCAACAGATTTCTGAAAAAATCATATACATTTCACAATATGAACATTCAAGAGGGGAGAGGGTATCATAGCCTTACACGACCTCAGGTATGATCATTTCACCGCTGCCGCCGCAGTATTTTACTGTAGTGTCGATTATCTTCCGGGCGGTCTCATACAGAAGCTCGTCGGGGGTCGCTGCGTTACCCTGAACTATATAGAACACATTCGCGGTGTTTTCGTCAACGGCGGTCTTGTTTACCTGACGTACCTCAAGACGGCAGAGCACCTCGTTTGAGTCGTCACAGTAGCAGTATTCATGCGGCGCGACCGGTACAGGCTCTTCCTGACCTATCGGTACATACTTCTCCGTTCCGTCCGTGAAGCGAAGCGTCACATCGCCGTCAACCTTATCAATATTATGTGCGCCAAGTGCGAGCTTGCTTTCGAGTGAGATGAGATTGTAGATATCCACCGCCTTGTTTATGTAGAACATACCGTGATGCTTGAGCAGAAGCTTTATCAGATTTTCGCTTGCGGGAATGTTCTTGCGGCGTTTCACTCCCACGTTGTCATGCAGGATGTTGAAGCCCTCCAGCACCGGGTCGGCGTGAATATCAATATTTTCGTACAGCTCACAGAGTTCCTTGATCCTTGCCGCTCTGTATTCCTGCCACTCTGCGGAATCGCCGTGATTGTCAATTCCCCTGACAACTGCAAATATGATCCTGACACCGTTGTCAAGGACTGCTCTTTCTACTTTGAATTTCATGTTGCATCTCTTTTCTGTATGTTATAATACAATACATATAGGAATTATATGCATAATGAGAAGTATATCACATTTTTATGATTATGTCAAGATAATGCCGATATTGTATATCGGAATAACCTTATATGCTTATGTGAAATGTTTGTGAAAAGTCCTGAATATGTTGCAAAACTCAATTAAATGTGGTACAATCAAGTTATCGGAAAAATTTATACGGAGGAAATGAATTATGGCTTGTTTTCTTGTACCCGCCGGTGAGGCGATAGTCACGACGATCGTAACAAAGGTCATCGAATCAAGGGAGAAGGCGGCTCTTGCGGAAATGCCCGAGAGCTCTGATACCATGGAGCCTGCACACAAGCCCCTTATCGCGCCTAAGCTGAAATGGCTCAACAATATGCTGTGGGGCGGCTCGGCACTGCTGATGTTCGAGCATATATGGCACGGCGAGGTAGTACCGTGGTTCCCGTTCCTGACCGCGGCGGCAGACCCCGCCGACACTGCCGAAATGCTCTCGGAAATGTCAACCGTCGGGGTAACGATGGCGCTTGCGGTAACGGGAGTCTGGGCGGTGATGGCTGTCGTGTCGTCCGTTATCGGAAAACGAAGATCCCCCGCCGATGAAGCGGAAGAGGAGGGCGCGGTATGACCCTGCTGATAACGGTTTTCGCCGCGATAGTCTGTACTATAGTGTGGTATGTCAGGGCTCCGAAAAGCAACATGCGCCTCGGAACGCTTTGCCTGATGTACTGGGGCGCATCGGTCATGTGGTTCGTTGACGCGGTCTTTGAGTACATAGAGCTGAAGGACGCGTTCTTCACTCCCGCGGCGGAGGATATGCTCAACGACGCATTCCTCGGGCTGTCTGTCGTGGCTCTCGGGCTTGTGATATGGCTCGTTATCGTTTTGATAAAGGACCCGAAGGGCGTTGTGAAGGCAGCGCTCACAAAAAAAGCTGAATGACGAAAAACGGTTCCGCCGTACCGACGGAGCCGTTTTCCCGATAGGAGAAGATATGGAGACAGAAGCAAGAAAGCTGCTCGAAGCGGTAAGAAGCGGCGAAACGAGCGTGGACGAAGCGCTGCTGAAGCTGAAAGCCGAGCCCTTCGAGGATATAGGCTACGCAAAGCTTGACACCCACCGCAAGCTGCGCACCGGTGCCGCAGAGGTCATCTACGGCGCGGGAAAGACTCCGGAGCAGATAGCCGGGATAATCATGAAAATGCGGGAAAGCGGGCAGGAGCGCATACTTGTCACCCGCCTTTCCGAGCAGGCTTATGAGACCGTGTCGGAGACAGTGCCGCTCACCTACCACAAAGCCGCTCGTATCGGCATTGTCGGTGAGATCCACGCACCGGACGGGATAGGAAAAGTAGTAGTCGCGACAGGCGGCACCAGCGATATCCCGGTCGCCGAGGAAGCAGCGATGACCGCCGAATTTCTCGGGAGCGAGGTAACGCGCCTGTACGATGTGGGAGTCGCGGGACTGCACCGGCTTCTCGCCCACAAGGAGGAGATAATGTCCGCGACGGTCATAGTTGCCATAGCGGGTATGGAGGGTGCGCTTGCAAGCGTTATCGGCGGGCTTGCGGACTGCCCGGTCATCGCGGTACCCACAAGCGTCGGCTACGGGGCGTCCTTCGGGGGACTGTCTGCGCTGCTGTCAATGCTCAATTCCTGCGCGAGCGGTGTATCCGTCGTGAACATCGACAACGGCTTCGGTGCGGGATATCTCGCCAACATGATAAACCACACAGGAGGTCACAAATGAGAACATTATACATAGACTGCGGAATGGGCGCGGCGGGGGATATGCTGACGGCGGCGCTGCTGGAGCTTCTGCCCGAGCCGGATAAGTTTATCGAAGGGCTGAACGGGCTTGGAATACACGATGTTGTTTTTGCAGCCGAGAAAGCCGTGAAATGCGGTATTACAGGCACTCACATCACTGTGAGGGTACACGGGGAGGAAGAGACCGAAGAAATGCACGAGCACCGCTATGAACATCACCAACACGATGAAGACCATGAGCATCATCATCATGACCACGAGCATGAACACCACCACGAGCATCACCACCATACAAGTATGCACGACATCGAACATATCGTGGAGCATCTGAACGTGCCGGAGAAGGTGAGAGCCGATATACTCGCGGTGTACGGTCTTATCGCGGAGGCGGAAGGTCACGTTCACGGAAAGCCGGTCAGCGAGATACATTTCCACGAGGTCGGCACAATGGACGCGGTGGCGGATATCACGGCGGTATGCCTGCTGATGAACGAGCTTGCGCCCGATGAGGTGATCGCGTCCCCCGTTCATGCCGGCAGCGGCAGCGTTCACTGCGCGCATGGGATACTGCCCGTTCCCGCGCCCGCGACGGCGTACATACTGCGTGATATCCCGATATATGGCGGAAAGATCGACGGCGAGCTCTGCACACCGACCGGCGCGGCGCTGCTCCGGCATTTCGTGACACGGTTCGGTGATATGCCGGTGATGAAAACGCAGGCGATAGGCTACGGAATGGGGCGCAAGGATTTCGAGCGGGCAAACTGCGTGCGGGTGCTGCTGGGCGAGACAGCCGGGAGCACCGACGAGGTCGCGGAGCTGTCCTGCAATGTTGATGACATGACAGCGGAGGATATCGCGTTCGCAGCCGAACGACTCATGGAAGCGGGCGCAAAGGACGTGTTCACGATGCCATGCGGAATGAAGAAATCCCGCCTCGGAACGCTCATCACCGTGCTGTGTGACAGAAGCGAGTCGGAGCGCTTCGCAAGGCTCATATTGCAGTACACCACGACTATAGGAGTGCGGGAGACTGCCGCAAAGCGTTATGTTCTTGACCGCCGCGAGGAAGTATGTGAAACCGAAATGGGCAGTGTCAGATACAAGGTTTCGACCGGATACGGCGTGAGCAAACTGAAATTTGAGCATGACGACCTTGCGCGTATCGCAAGGGAACGTAATTTAAGCGTATCACAAGTGAGAATGAGGATCGATGATGGCAATGGATCGGCTGTATGAAAAGAAGCAAAATCTCGAAGAATACCTGCGTGAACTGAGCAGCGTGGCAGTGGCGTTCTCGGCAGGGGTGGACTCCACATTCCTGCTGAAAACGGCGCATGATGTACTCCTCGACAAGGCTATAGCTGTCACGGCTCGTTCCCATTCCTTCCCGGAGCGGGAGCTGAACGAAGCGGTCGCGTTCTGCCAAAAAGAGGGGATAGAGCAGATAGTGTTCGATTCGGAGGAGCTGTCTGTGGAGGGATTTGCGCAGAACCCGAAAAACCGCTGCTACCTGTGCAAGAGGGAGCTGTTCACGAAGATGCGGAAACTCGCTGAGGAGCGGGGAATACCGTACATCGCGGAGGGCTCCAACATTGACGACAACGGCGACTACCGCCCGGGCTTGCAGGCGGTGGCGGAGCTGGGGATAAAAAGTCCGCTCAGGCAGGCGGAGCTGACCAAAGCGGATATACGCGAGCTTTCAAAGGAAATGGGGCTTCCGACATGGAACAAACAGTCCTTCGCCTGTCTCGCGTCGAGGTTCATGTACGGCGACACCATAACCGAGGAGAAGCTTGCTATGGTGGACAAGGCGGAGCAGAAGCTGATCGACCTCGGCTTCAAGCAGGTGCGGGTGAGGCTGCACGGAAAGGTGGCACGCATAGAGATCGACCGGGCGGAGTTTCCGAAGATCATACAGCCTGATATCGCGGACGAAATAAGCGAATATTTCCGCGGCATCGGGTTTCTCTACACCGCACTCGACCTCGGAGGTTACAAAACCGGGAGCATGAACAAGGCTCTGATGACAGAGAAATGAGTTCGGAAAAATAAATTTGCTGAGAATACGGCAAGGCTTGTGAAGCTTCTGACACGGGAATAACGTTGATTTTCTAACAAATGACCGATTTTGCTAAAATCACAAAGCCTTTATTTGTGCGGTTTTCAGCTTTCATAACTTTTTGGGATTTGCGCATTCTGAGTAGTTTTTTATAAGATTTACGGACAAAAGTCAACATTTTTATAAACGGATATTTCAGGAAACAGCAGGACAGAAATATAAAGGCGGTTGATATGATATGCCAAAAATAGTATGGGAAGGAAACAAAAAAGAGTGGGGACTGCCGCATGAGGGTGAGCCGCTGCACGAAAACGCAGTCAGAATAAAAACCGCCGATAATGTGTTCCGTGACAGCATTCCCTATGGTATCCCGCCAATGCTGATATGTTTTCTGACGGTTTTTCTGAAAGCGTTCCTCAATAAAGAACCGCCGATAGACCCGCTTTTCATTCTGCCGGCGTTGGTTATCGGAATGATAGTTGCATTACCGCTGCACGAGCTTATGCACGCGATATGCTATCCAAAGCAGGCAGTGGTATGGGTAGGCTTGTGTCTGCGGAAGGTTGCGGCTTATGCCATATCATTCTGTCCGATAACACGGAGGAGATATGTCATTATGTCTCTTGCGCCGTCACTTCTCGGCATTATACCGCTTATTGCGTTTATCCTCATTCCGGTATCATTCAAGCCTGTGCTGACCTTCTGCATAGTTTCAGCATTTACAGGACTTATATCACCTTGCCCGGATTATATGGACATTATAGCCGTAATGCGGCAGACAGATAAAGATGATATGATACAGGCGGCAAATGACGGGCTTTACAAATTCAGTTAGGCAGGAGCAGAGTAAATCATGGACAATGTAAACAAAACGCTGTATATCCCGCTTTACGGCAAGGCTCTTGTAAGCAGGAAGGGCATTATCCTGACGGACAAGAAAGCGGAGCAGATATGGGAAAGCGAGGGCTTTCCGCTCAAAGGCAAATCCCGCTCAAAGTGGCTTGCGTATTATATGGCGATGCGCTCGGCTGTCTTTGACAATTGTCTGAAAACCGAGCTCACTAAGGACAGCACCGCGGCAGTCCTGCATATAGGCTGCGGAATGGACAGCCGGATAGAGCGCGTCGGGTGCGGCGAACATAAGTGGTATGATGTTGACTTTCCCGAAGTCATAAAGCTTCGCAAAAAGTATTATACCGAGACCGGAAATTATAAAATGACAGCGGGAGACGTAAGAAAAACGGACTGGCTCGGTGAGATACCCGCCGGGACAAATGCAGTTGTCGTTTTTGAGGGCGTGAGCATGTATCTAACGACGGACGAGATAAAAAACTTTATGCGGGCTCTCGGAGAGCATTTCTGTAACGTCAAGCTGCTCATGGACTGCTACACCGAGCGCGGGGCTGCGGCGACCAAGATAAAAAATCCTATAAACGATGTCGGCGTTGATACCGTTTACGGCATTGATGACCCGAAAATACTTGAAACCGACATGGGATTTTCATTTGTCCGGGAACATGAAATGACACCGCAGGATATGATAAACGAGCTGAAAGGTGCGGAGAGATTGTTCTTCAAGTCTATGTTCGGCGGGAAATTCGCCAAAAGCATATATCGGATATACGAATTTGAAAAGCGATAAATTTACAGAAATTTTACACAAACATGATAGAATATTTGACATTTCCCCTTTATACTTATTTAAGTGTGAATAAGTATAAGGGAGATTTTTTATGGAAATATTGTTAAGCTGTCTGCTGCTTATTGCAGGCTTTGTGGCGCTGATAAAAGGCGCGGACTGGTTCGTTGAGGGAAGCTCCGGGCTTGCGGCGAACTTCAAGGTGCCGAGCGTGATAATCGGGCTTACTATCGTGGCAATGGGAACCAGCGCGCCGGAGCTTGCGGTCAGCACCTCGGCG
>CAJOMV010000034.1 GCA_905235805.1 uncultured Ruminiclostridium sp. | reverse complement strand
TATCTGTCCCACCGGCGCGCTGAAAATCAAGCCGAACGAGAATGCCTTCCGCAAGTCTGCGAACTACACACAGCCGCTTATGACCGAGGCGTACCGTCAGGCGGGAACCGGCTCCGTGCTGCTCTCGTCAATGGGAACGCCGAAGGATTATCCCGTTTACTGGGACAAGATACTGCTGAATGCCTCGCAGGTCACGAACCCGCCGATAGACCCGCTCCGTGAGCCTATGGAGACCCGTGTCTTCCTCGGCAAGAAGCCCACGCAGATAAAGTACGACAAGAACGGGGAAATGGATCTGTCCCTCGAGCCGTCGCTGACGCTGAATGTGCCGATAATGTTCTCGGCGATGTCCTACGGCTCGATATCGAAGAACGCCCATGAGAGCCTTGCACGTGCGGCGGAGGAGCTCGGCACCTACTACAACACCGGCGAAGGGGGACTCCACAAGGACTTCTACAAGTACGGCGCGAATACGATAGTACAGGTGGCGAGCGGGCGTTTCGGTGTTCACAAGGACTATCTGAACGCGGGCGCGGCGATCGAAATAAAAATGGGACAGGGCGCAAAGCCCGGCATCGGCGGTCATCTCCCCGGCGAGAAGATAAAGGAGGACGTGGCGCACACCCGCATGATACCCCGCGGAACGGACGCGATCAGCCCTGCTCCGCACCATGACATATACAGTATCGAGGATCTCCGTCAGCTCATCTTCTCGGTGAAGGAAGCCACCGAATACAAGAAGCCCGTTATCGTCAAGATAGCGGCAGTGCACAATGTCGCGGCGATAGCGTCGGGCGTTGCGCGCTCGGGCGCGGACATAATCGCCATAGACGGCTTCCGGGGCGGCACGGGCGCGGCTCCCACTCGCATTCGTGATAATGTGGGAATACCGATAGAGCTCGCGCTTGCGGCGGTTGACGGACGCCTAAGGCATGAGGGCATACGCAACGAGGTCTCGATAGTCGCGGCGGGTTCAATTCGGTGCAGTTCCGACGCGGTGAAGGCTATCGCGCTGGGCGCTGACGCGGTGTACATAGCGACTCCCGCGCTGCTCGCCATGGGCTGTCACCTGTGCAGGAGCTGCCACACCGGCAAGTGCAACTGGGGCATTGCCACACAGGAGCCGGAGCTCGTCAAGCGGCTCAACCCCGACATCGCGTACCGGCGTCTGGTCAACCTCGTGACCGCTTGGAACCACGAAATACAGGAAATTATGGGCGGCATGGGTATCAACTCGATAGAGGCTCTGCGCGGAAACCGGCTCATGCTCCGCGGAATCGGGCTGACTGAAAAAGAGCTGCAAATTCTCGGCATACTTCACGCCGGAGAGTGAAAGGTCGCTCCGCTTGAGACTTGGGGAAAACCTTTTGTGAACAAAAGGTTATTCCCCAGACCCCTTTCCAAAAAACTTTAACAGCTTCGCGCTGAATAAGAAAGGTTAGTTATATGAAAAAAGTATATGTGAACGAAGAAAGGTGCCTCGGCTGTCATTTGTGCGAGTATTACTGCGGGTTTGCCAATGCACGAAGCATTGACGGTGAAACCAAAAGCGCGCAAGGAGGCGCGCATCAGAGTTTCACCGCAAATTCGGGCGAGGCAGAGCTATACAAGGCGTTCAAGCTGAACAGAAACGCAGTTCCGCGGATAACCGTAGAGGACGGCGGCAGTATAAATTTCGCGGTGCAGTGCCGACATTGTGACGACCCGCAGTGCATGAAAAACTGCATTGCCGGGGCGATCTCCAAAGTGGACGGAGTGGTGAAGATAGACCGCGACAAGTGCGTCGGCTGCTACACCTGCATTCTGTCATGTCCCTACGGCTGCGTGACAGTCGGCAAGGACGGTCACAGCGCGACAAAGTGCGAGCTTTGCACAGCTAACGGTGGAACTCCCGCGTGCGTGCAGAACTGTATCAACGGCGCAATAGTTTTTGAGGAAAGGGGTGAGTTGGCGTGAAATTCGACTACCTGATAATCGGCAATTCCGCGGCAGCCGCGGGCTGTATCGAGGGCATACGCGAGACCGACAAAAAGGGTACGATCGCGGTCATCTCGGACGAAAAGCACCACATCTACTCCCGCCCTCTGATATCCTACCTGCTGAAGGGCGACGTGACGGAAAAGCAGATGAACTACCGCCCCGCGGACTTCTACAAGGTGAACGGCGTCGAAGCTCTGCTGGGAAAGCGCGCGGTTTCGGTCGACAGCAAAAATAAGACCGTCGCTCTCGAAAGCGGCGAGATCATCGAGTATAACAAGCTGCTCCTCGCGACAGGCTCGAAGCCCTTCGTTCCGCCTATGGAGGGGCTTGACAGCGTCAAAAACCGTTTCAGCTTCATGAAGTGGGACGATGTGAAGGCTCTGGAAAAGGTCGTGAAAAAGGGCTCGAAGATCCTCATAATCGGCGCGGGTCTGATAGGCTTGAAGGCTGCCGAGGCGCTGGAGCATTTCGGGGTCGATATGACTGTCATTGACCTTGCTGACCGCATTCTCCCCTCCATTCTCGACAAGCAGACCTCGGAGATAATGCAGAAGCACATCGAGGCTCACGGCGTGAAGTTCCTGCTCGGAACAAGCGCAAAGTCGTTCAGCGGCAATACCGCCGTGCTCACAAACGGTGATGAGATAAAGTTCGATATCCTGATAACGGCTGTCGGCGTCCGCCCGAACACCGAGCTTGCGGAGAGCGCGGGCGGAAAGGCGGAGCGCGGCATTCTGACCGACAAGAAGCAGGCTGTCAAGGGCTGCAAGAGCATTTACGCGGCGGGGGACTGCACAGTCTCCGAGGACATCACCGACGGCAAGCAAAAGCCCATTGCGATCATGCCGAACGCCTACGCGCAGGGTCATGTTGCAGGGCGCAACATGGCTGGGAATACTGACAAATTCGAGACTGCGTTCCCCATGAACGCTATCGGATTTTTCGGACTGCACATCATCACAGCCGGGCAGCGTGACGCTGCACCCAATAGCGCTTCGCGCGGCGAACCTTCGCAATTTCACTGCTATGAGGAAATCGACGGCGAAAATGTGAAGAAGCTTTTCAGCTCCGGCAACAGGCTCAACGGCTTTATTCTCATGGGTGAGAAGATAGCGAGAGCGGGCATCTACACCGCGCTGATACGCGAGCGCACAGACCTCTCGACCGTGGATTATGAGCTGCTTTGTAAGGCTCCGCAGCTCGCGGCGTTCGCGAAGGAAAAGCGCGCGGAAATTCTCTCAAAGGGTGGTGCGGCATAATGAAGATAAACGCGGAAAATCTTTCGTTCCGGGAGCTTAACGAGAAGATACGAGGCTCAAAAAGCAGGAAGATAGAGATAGAAAATATGCTCGGACAGCGCTACACAGGCTCCGGCTGCACCGGCAAGGACATACACATCTCCGGCATTCCCGGAAACGCCCTCGGCGCGTACCTGACGGAGTGTGACATCACCGTTTACGGCAACGCCCAGGACGCTGTCGGCGACGCGATGAACGACGGCACTATCACCATTCACGGCAATGTCGGCGACGCGGCGGGCTACGGAATGCGTGACGGGAAAATACTCGTCAAGGGCTCTGCCGGCTACCGCGCGGGTATCCACATGAAGGAGTACATGGAGAAGAAGCCCCTCATGGTCATCGGCGGACGTACCGGGGATTTCCTCGCGGAGTATCAGGCTGGCGGGCGCATAATCGTCCTCGGCATCGGCAGTGAGCGGGAATGCCCCGTCGGGGATTTCTGCGGCACCGGAATGCACGGCGGCGTCATGTATATCCGCACCGAGCACAAGCCCGACCTGCCCCCGCAGGTGCTCTGCGAGGACGCCGACAAGGCTGATATCAGGGCGATAAAGGCGGACGTGGAGCTGTTCGCGAGAAAGTTCGGCTATGACGCGGAGAAGCTGCTCGACAGCCGCTTCTTCAAGCTCACACCGAACACGAACAACCCGTACAGACGGCTTTATGTGAATAACTGAAAGCACATTGAGTGGGGACGAAAGAGAGCTGTTTTTGACTTCGTACCCACCTCGTACCCACCTTTGTACCCGCCTTATTTGCTTTTATAAAGCCTTTTTCTACTATCCGGGTACAAAGGGAACGAAAAATAAGAAGAAAAGTTAAAAACAGAGAGAAAATAAAAAATAAGTTTTTTTACCCTTCGTCCCCACTTTTCGTACCCACCCGCACGAATTGCCTTAACCAAGCCATTTGCGGGTTTTATGCAGTGGAACAGACCCGGAACGAACGTGGGTACAAACGCAAAGGAGCGCTTATGCAAACAAAGTACATTTTCGTCACCGGCGGCGTGGTATCGGGTCTCGGCAAGGGCATAACCGCCGCGTCGCTCGGGAGGCTGCTGAAAGACCGCGGTCACAAGGTAACGATCCTGAAGTGCGACCCGTACATAAACGTTGACCCGGGAACGATGAGCCCGTACCAGCACGGCGAGGTCTTCGTGACCGACGACGGCACCGAGACCGACCTCGACCTCGGGCATTACGAGCGTTTCATCGACGAGAACCTCTCCGTGAACAGCAACGTCACCACCGGCAAGATATACCAGACCGTCATCAACAAGGAGCGCCGCGGGGATTATCTCGGCGCCACCGTGCAGGTAGTCCCGCACATCACGAACGAGATAAAGGAACGCATTTACCGCGCGGGCTCCTCGGTGGGCGCGGACGTGGTCATCTGCGAGATAGGCGGCACTGTGGGCGACATAGAGAGCACACCCTTCCTCGAAGCGATACGCCAGGTGGGACTGGAGCGCGGACGGGGTGATGTCATCTACATTCACGTCACGCTGCTGCCGTTCATTTCGGGCTCGGAGGAGCTGAAAACCAAGCCCACGCAGCATTCCGTCAAGGAGCTGCTGTCTGTCGGCATACAGCCGACGGTGCTCGTCTGCCGCGCCGACTGCGATGTTCCCGAGGACGCGAAGGCTAAGATAGCGAACTTCTGCAACGTCCGCGCGCGGGACGTGATAATCAACCGCACCGCGAGCTCGCTGTACGCGGTGCCGCTGATGCTGGAGGCGGAGGGTCTTGCGGACACGGTCTGCGAGCATCTCGGACTGGAAAACGAGAAGCCCGACCTCACGGAATGGACGGAAATGGTGCATAGGCAGGAGCACGCGGAAACTCCGCTGAAAATCGCTATCGTCGGCAAGTACGCCGCGCTCCCGGACGCGTATCTGTCGGTCATGGAATCG
>CAJOMV010000033.1 GCA_905235805.1 uncultured Ruminiclostridium sp. | reverse complement strand
CCTGAACCGCTGACAGTGTGACAGTTTCCGTTCACATTATTGTTGTATCCACTTACAGATACCGCATTTGCATTTATAACGGTGTTTCTCTCGCCGGATACAGACGAACGCTGCGTAAGGGTCGCAGTGTTTCCGTATCCGTCAATATGTGTGGCATAACAGCCGTTTAGCGTATTGCCGTCTCCTTCGGCGTGGTTATAGCTTCCGCTGTTGATCGTGTTGTGATTTCCGCTGTCATCGTAGGCATTGAACCGTTCATTGCCGTTCCCGAGGTCTTCACCGACGCCGCCGGAGCCTGTTTCCTGCGCGTCGAGGCGCTTCTGCTCCTGCGACTTCGGCTGTACATCTCCTATCACGACTGATTATCCCCCCTTACTGCCGCGGGCGCTGCGCACGTCAGCGTAGTTATACCGCGATATCTCCACGTCATTCCCGTGACTACCCCGAGAATAGACCGCCGGACATCTATCTTACCACCCTGAAACCGCACACAGTTTCCGAGCGAGATCTCAGACGCGTCAAACATCTTCGCGGTGACCTGTCTCTGCATAAAACTCCCCATATCGGAGAGAATAGCGGAATTAATTGCGTCACACTGTGCCTCCGTCATACTCTCGAGCAGCGGATTGTACGAAAGCGCGAGAGTTCCCTCCCGCGCCTGTGTATCCTCGATGATTGCTGTCGAGGTATATTTCTTGACCGTTTTCCCGGAATATGCCGTCATGTAGCGGATATACGTCCGGGTATCGCTGAAAGTACAATCGGTACGGTCGGTCCCGTCGCTTATATAGTCCGGGTCTCCGTTGTAAACATAGTGAGCGCTTCGTATCTCAAGAGCACCATTCCGGTTTATCACTGCGTTTGCGGCGAGTAGCTGCGCTGTCCACATAACGAGGTCACGGTAGGTCTGGATAGCCTTGCTGGACGGCGTGAATGTGACAGCATTGTTAGGAAATCCCGACAGGTCGGCAGTGTACAGCGCAATGCCGCAAGCTGTGCAAGCCGCTGTTATCGCTTGCAGAGGTGTGTAGGAATTCTGCTTGTCTGTTTCACCTATCGCCGTGTCAAATGCCGCTGTGCCGTCCTGTGCGGTCAACGAGACCTGTGTATTCCGGCGTTTTGTTTTGGTTCCGTCCACATAGTACCAGCCAAGAGATCGGGAATTCTCCCCGTCATACTCCTGCAAAGCTATCCGCGCGCCGGAGAAGTCGTGTTCAAGCGCCTCATCATCGATTATCCCTATTTTCAGGATAGCGGCATTAAAGGTCCCGAAGTCGAATTTTGAGTTACGACAGGTAGACATCGTGATACTCACCGAACCGCTGACGATATTCTCGTCCGTGAAGTCGATACGCGTCTGCCCGTCCGCAAGCTTGATATATCCCCGGAGCATATCACACCTCCACGATAGTATAATCGACCTGCCACCAGTCCCCGACTTCGCCTGTTGTCGGGTCCCTATAACGGATAAGGTCGAAATTTACCTTCGAGACGTAGAACTCTGCGGTAACTTCCGGATCACCGCGCCCGGGACAGAAGAGCGTCATTTCCACAGTTCTGTCACTCTGTACTGCCGCGCAGATAGTCTGCAGTTCTTCCTGATCTACAACGTGCTGGACCGCCGCGTGAATGACCTTCTCCCGAACGATATCGCGGCGCATTATCCCCGCTTCGGATCGTGTCGAGCCCTCGCCGTCGATATCCTCCATGGTCACGGTGAATTTGACGATACCCGGCAGCCATGTTTCACCGACCTGTATTATTTCCGCAAGTGTGGGTCTTGTCGCCATGGTATCACCTACTTTCCGTTATTTACTGTAATAGCTTCGGCTTTTGCTTCTTCGTCGTTGATATAGACGTGAATAACCGGTGCGATCTGATCCGTCGGAACATTTGAGGGCACACCTGAAGGACGGGTGGGAACGTCGTAGCGGTCGGTTTGAGAGATTTCAAGTGTTGGCGTTTCATATTGAGCATTATTGTCCTGAACATACTTTAATGCCGAAACATCAGGCGCTGATATAGTTTTTAAGTTAATAAAATCTTGTTCAGAGCCAACTTTCGGAAATCCGAGATATTTTTCCATATAATCATTGTAAGCGGAAAAATCCTTTTGCATTAGCTCCTCACTACTTCGCACACCATATTCGGACATGAGTATTATCTGATTTTTCAACTGTGGAACTTCCGCAAGCGGTGTGTTTTTCATCACATTTCCGACATCTTTAACAAAATCCTCGGAATAAAGATGATCTATGCCTCTTTGAAGCGCCTCCAAACCGATTCTCCAGTTATCCCAAAATTCGCCCCAACCGCGTTTAAAGGTTTCCCAGCCTATTTTCCAGTTACCCCAGAAAGAAGTCCAGTTATTTTTAAAAACCGTTGCGCCAATTTCCCAATTATTCCAAAATTCTTCATCTGTACCAAAAATTTGATTAAAAGCTGATTTTAACGTTTCAATCCAATTAAGGTCAGGAGTGTTAAAAGTTGGCGTTTCAAAATCCCACGCATTAGCTGCTTCCGCTGCAGCCTCCTTAAACGCATACATCTGCTCAAGTCCGTTATCTCCTATCAGCGCATTGACAAGAGAGCCGCTGTTCCCTCCGCTCAGCTTCGTTATCGTATCAAACCCCGCGAGCCTTGCAGCAGCCTTCTGCACCTCGCCCAGCTCGTCCTTATAGTCCGAAGCCGCGTCTGCTGCCTGATTTGTGGCATCAGCAGCCGCATTGTAAGCACCGGAAACTATATCGCCTATGCTCTCCTGCTCCTCCTGCATACTGCCTATCAGACCGGCAAGCAATACACCCGCGAGGATAATTCCCGCGGCGGTGCCTCCGACAGCGAACTTCAGCTTATTCATGACAGCGATACCCGCAGCGGCAAGAGCAATCGCCCTGACTGCGGGACTGTCTATTGATGCTATCGCCTGACCTATGGTAGTGATACCGCGTGAAACGTTCTTTACCGGCTCCGCAAGCATTTCAAGCGACCCGTGCATTATCGGCAGAAATGCGGTAATAAGTGGCTGCCACGTTGCCCCGAGTTCCTCCTGGAAGTCCCCGAGCTCGTTTTGCAGCTGCTTCATCTGTCCTGTCGGGGTCTGTGCGAGGAGCTGGTTCATATTCCCGACCTTGCTGTTTATAGCGTCGGCAAGGACTGCCGCCTTCTGCTCCTCAGTGCCGTATTTCAGCACATTTTCCTGCGCCGCGGTAAAAGATACGCCCATACGTTTCAGGCTTGTGTACTGCCCGTTAAGAGCGCGTCCGAGCATATCTGCGGCAGATGCGGCATCACCGACACTTGCTTCATATCCGGCATTCTGCGCTATGAGGTTGTTCATAGCCGGCATGAGCGTCTGTAATGTACTTGTCTGCCGTGCGTATGTAGTGAGCTGCTGTGCTCCCGCAAGCTGTATCTCGTCGCCGATAATGCCGAGCTTCTGCTGTGCGCTTGCAAGGTCCTTTACTGCCTGTATCTGCTCCTCGGTGGCGTTCATGCGGTGCTTCATGTGAGAGGTGAGTTTCAGCTCGTTCTGCATCTGCACATTGTACGCGTCGTTGCTGTTCTTGATGAACGCGCCTATGCCGAGAGTAGCGACTACGCCTTTAAGCGTCTTGAATCCGGCAGCGAGGGAAAGAACACTGCTTTTTCCGACCTCCGAGGACTGTCTTATCCTGTTGAGGTCGTCGGTCAGCTCTTTTATTTTCTTCGATGCCGTTTCCGCGTCCGAGCCTGCCGTTGACATTGATCCGGAGAAATTACGGATACTTGCCAGTGCTTCCGACATTTCGGACTGTAAGCGGCTCATACCGTCCGCAGTGCCTCCGGTAGCGTCGCGGAGTTCTCCCATGCGGGTGCCGAAGCCGTCAGTGGCATCGGTTATTCCTCTGAGCGCATCGGCTGATGCCCTCGAAGCGTCAGAAAGCTCGGTAACTTTTGCCGCGGCATCTCCGAACGCCGTTCCCTGAATAGACGTATTCAGGCTTTCAAAATTCACGCTGACATTCTGCAAAACCGCAGAAAGACTGTCGAAGCTGTTCTGAAATCCTGCCATACCGGAAGCCGAAGCGGCGATATTGCCGGAGATAGCGACCATATTCTGCGCTGCGTCGCTCATAGCCTTGACAAGCGCCGACATATCGGTATCGGCAGTCTTTGCGCTCTCATCGAGCCTTGTCAGCTCATTTGCGGTATTGCTGATATTCTGCGCTGCATTGCCGGTCTCGGCGGATATAACAATATTTAAACTATCTGTTGTTGCCAAATTCTCACCGCCTTCCGGAATTGAACCGAGCGAACCATGCTTCCATGGCTCTCTCCGATTCAGCTGTATTGTCGGCTTTTATCTGTCCGTCATCGGTGCGCCCGAACAGTGAGGGAAATGCCGCTTGCAAAGAGCGAGGGATAGTTTTCACACGGCTGAACACACCTGAATAATATGCAATAAACGCTGCATTGCGTTCTCTGTTCTGCATTTCGTTCCGCATTTTCTCCGCTGCGAAATCTATCACCGCAATTATCTCCCCGACCGTCATTCTCCAGTAGTCCGAGTAGCTCACCCCGACAGACAAAGCCGCGGGCATATTATCCTCTATCAGCTCTGTGAGACTTCCGTATCGGCGGGAGCGTTCTTCGCTTCTATCTCTCCGGTCTTCTCCGCTATCAGTTTCAGCTGTGCTTCGTAGGCTATCTTCTCCAGCTTGTCCTGCGCCTTCTGTATTTCGACCTGCTTTTCGACCGTCCCGCCGTCCAAAAAACCCGCGCTTACACAGACCTTGTGTATCAGCTCGATATAATCGCGGTATTTCCCGCCGCTCTCGATCATCTCGTCATAGACAGCAAGGGCAGTCTTTCTGCGCTCCGGATATTCTCCGTCGGGTACAGCGGCAGCTATAAATTCCACAGCTGTCGAGAGTTTGTTTGTCTCCGCAAGCTTATCGAAGATGCTGCCGCTGAGTTTCTCTTCCAGCTCAATAGTACGTTCCGAATCTATTTTCAGCTTGAGCTCGGTACCGTCGATACGGGTATATATAACATAATTTGCCATAGCAATTTCCTTTCAAAGTAAAACCGGCGGAGAATTCCCCGCCGGATATTTTATTATGTTGACGGAATAGTTCTCGTGATGCTCTGTATAGAGATCGATACACGGAACTTTTCGCCTTCGTTGATGCCTGCCGCCAGTTCGTATGTCTGGTGGGAGCCGACTATATTGTAAGCTACTCCCGATGGGAATGTCACCACGTATGTCGCGGTCTGTCCGTTCTGAGGTTCCGCGTTCGCTGCGGCGGCAAAGTTGGTTTTCTTGTTCCAGAAGTCGAAATTCATTTTCTGGACATCCTGAAGACCGGGAATATAGCTCTTTGTCGATGTATCGTCGAATGATGTGACATCGACCGGCTCCGGATCCGAGCCCATATCGGGTGTAGAATACAGATTTGTTATTGCTGTACTGTTGATAGTAAAAGTCGTGCCTTTGGTGTGGAATACGCTGGTTGTAGTATCCGGCATTTGTCATTCCTCCTATATCAGAATATTTTCGTGTGTGAAGTCAACCGTGCAGGAATACTGCATCAGACAGCGCTCAAGGTCTCCCTCTGTGAGCGGCTGCGCGATACTGCGGGTAAATCCTGCCGGTGTCATTATCTCGTCAATTGCCGCGGCGAGATCAGCGGTGTCTTTTTTGTCGAGAGTGTATGCGTCCACCTGTACAGTGATATTCGTCAGCATCTCGCTGCCGCCGCTGGTGGTCGCCATATTCGACGGCACAGACAGCACTATCAGCGGGAAGTTCACAACAGTGTCCTGCCACGACAGCTCGATCTGTGTACCGAGGGGTGCGAGGAGCTCCGCGACGTGGGGTATCATATCTATCATACGGTGCCTCCTGTCGCTTCAATTGCCGCACGGAGCAAGTCGCGGGACATATTCATAGTGACCACACTGCGCTTTGTCTCAAAAGCAGGGCGCATATACGGACGCGGAGGCTGAGGATACGCAGTGCGGAATTTACCGACTGTGGGGTTGAAATATACCCACTTGACTTTCGCGGTATGCGGTACCGACGGATCACCCGCCGAGCCAGTACCGTATTCTACCATTGGTGCGTATTCAACATTAGTGCCTATCGCATAGCGGCACATTCCGAGTTTCTCCACGTGAATACTGCGGAAAAGCCGCCCCGTATCTGTGGCTTTGTAGGTATGCCCGTTATACGCAGCGGTGACGGTCTGAATGTTCTTCTCGACCTCACGCTTGATATCATACGCGGACTTGCGCAGACTGTTGTCCGCCACAGTGTCAATGTTCTTCCCGAGGCTGTTCAGCCTGTTTATGACACTCTGCAATCCCTTGATCTCAACCGTTGCCATACGCTCCCGTCCTTTCCAGTGCCGCCGTAATATGTGTCTGATACCGCATAACAGAAACGACCGTGTAATCGCCGTCTGTCAGCGTTACGCGGTCGTTCTTCCTTATGTCTGTTTCCGTGCCGGAAATGAGCGAATACATTGAAGCCGCACGATCTCCGTACATTTCCACAGTTAACCGGTCACTTACAGGCGATAACTGCCCCGTGACCGTTCCTGCGGGTCTGTATTCGTTCTCCGTACCGACATACCCTGTCTGTACCGTCTCTGCACGTTTCAGCGGATATTCCGCTGTGTCACGTCTCATCAGCCGCATGGATAACACCCACCTTCCGCGGGTAGTTCACAAGCCTTGCCTTGTCATCTTCCGGCAGGTCATCAAACGCACGGGAAATACCGCCTTCCGAGCGGGAGCTTTCTCCCTCTGAGCCGGTCTTGTTGTATGCAATGACTGCGAGTTTTACAACAAGGCTGTCGAGCTGCGCGGGAACTTCAATTCTTCCCGTTATGTCAAGCACCTTATCCTCGGCTTCACAGAGCAGGGAGTTTATATATCCCTCCCTGCCCTCCTGAATAGTCTCTCCGAACCGTGAAACAAACTTGTCATAGAGCCTGTGATCTGCCATAGATTACCTCCGAAGCTTATGAGCCTACCACTACTGTAATAGCCGCCGATGCTGCGACTGCCTTCTTGTCCGCGTCCATAGCCGCTACAACGATCTTGTGACCGCTTGTAGCGGAAACCACGCCGTCAGCGGGGAGCGCAGTCCAGCCGCTTGACAGGTCGGTGCCGAGTGTGGGAGCAGTAACAGAAGCCGCTGTCTTGTACACAAGTGTCGCTCCGGAAGTGTTTCCGGAAACCGTGACCTTGCCCTTTCCTGCTTCTGTCTCTGCGGTCATCGCCGCTGTAAGTGTGCCGAACTTGCCGTAGTTGACGGCAATGCCGACCTTCTTCTTTTCAAACACGAAGCAGTCGTGATAGATCAGACCCTCGACAAGATGACCTGCAATACCGGGCGGGTCTGCGTGTATCTTGTAGTCCTGAATTTTCAGCGGAGCGGGAGAACACAGCGGGTGTGTGATGATGAATGTCACGCCCGCAGGCATTCTCGCGGACGGTACCGCAATGATCGCCACGCCGTCGCACATACCTACCTGACCGCGGAAGATGATCTGATCCTGCGCAAGGTCGGTATTGCGTGTGAATTCCTCCGAAAGCTTGAGCAGCTCGATGAACGAGGTCTTGCAGAAAGCTACCCTGCCCTCTGTCGGGAACTCGTTGTCGGTGATCTCCGTGTTTGCGTTGGTGAATGTAGTGTACGCGTTTGCAGCGGTGTTCTCTATGTACTTCCTTACGCCCGCGTTGTTCGCAAATACCGCAAGACGGTATCTGTCCACCTCGGGAATGATCTTCTGGTCGATCTGACGCTGGAGCGCTCTGCCCGCGTCACGGACACCCTCGGGAGAATCCACGGCATTTATCTTGTCGATAGTGAACGAGAAAGACTTCGCCTGTGTCATCGTCATCTCCTGTGTGGTGTCCTCCAGCTCGAGGGGTGTGCCGTATCTGTTGGAGCCGCTTGCATTGTAATCGTTGAGAGGTGCAGTGTCCATAGAATAGATCTTGACGGTCTTTGCACCTACAAAATCAACGTCATTGTTTACGCCTGCACCGGTGAGAGTACCCTTGCGGATAGTCTCGTCGATCTGGCTTGAATACTTTGCCGCTAAATTGATAGCCATAATTACCTCCGTTTACTTAATGCCGAGCCCCGCAAGGAACGGGTCCTCGGAATTGTTTCCTCCGCCTGTTTTCGGCGTTGTACCTTTCAGCTTATCATTGACTGCCTTTTCGACAGCTTCCCCGAAAGCCTTCTTGACGGATTCCATAGACTTCTTGCAGTTGTCTGCGCTTGTGCAGTCCACGATATCTGCGAGACTTGCGGGAAGTCCGTCCGCGGTGAGCTGTGTGATCGCTTCTGCGTGCAGTTCCCTGCGGGTGATCTCCGCTTCACGCTTTGCGAGAGCGTCCTCACGCTGTTTCCGCTGATATTCTTCCTTCTCGTCGGCTTTCATCTTCGCCAGCTTTGCCGCCTCGTCCGCCTGTGCCTTTGCATCGGCGTCCCACTTCTCCTTCGCAGTTTCGAGCGCCTTGTTAACGCGCTTGTCGAACTCGCTCTGATATGCCTTGTTTTTCAGCATATCGTCGAAGCTCGGTTCTGTCTGCTTCGGGTCAGTTCCTGCGGGAGTGTTCGCGTTTCCGGAAGGTTCTCCGGCTCCTGCGGGATCCTGTCCCCCTGCTCCTCCGCCGTCCGGAGCGGCGAAAGGACGCGACATTGCCGCGATAACTGCCAGTGCATTGATAGCTGTGATGAACATATTTTCCTCCTTGCCCGTTCCGTAACGTGTCCGGAACGTTCATAATTGTTTTGCCCGGCCGAATTCCTCCGGCTGTTCGGTTTTGGGTATAAAAATAACGCATACCCGAAAGCACGCGTTATAGTTATTGAGTTTTTTGCAGGCGAATGCAAAATTAGCCTATCTTATATTCAAGCTGAAAATCATTCAGCCGTCTGACAGATTCCTGAAAAGCCTCATATTTCTGTCTTACATCATCGACCAGCTTTT
>CAJOMV010000032.1 GCA_905235805.1 uncultured Ruminiclostridium sp. | reverse complement strand
GCCAGAGGGGGTTGACCGACAGACCGCGCGTTGCCGCCCGCCGCGCAGGCGAAAAAACTCGAGCGCCAGCGACCTCTCGAGCCCCAGAGAGTCAGTGGCTTTTGATGACAGTTTCTGCTGCCTTGAACATCTGCGAAAGATTATCGGCTCCGATAACACGGATACCGGCGCAGTCGCGCTTATCGAGAGAGGAAAGCACGGACTTGGGGACTATGCAGGTCCTGAAGCCGAGACGAGCGCACTCACGGACACGCTCGGAGGCGTGGGAGACTGCACGGAGCTCACCGCCCAGACCGATCTCCCCGAATACCGCCAGATCCTGCGGCAGAACGATATCGCAGAGACCCGAGAAAAGCGAGAGCGCGACCGCCGCATCTGCGGCGGGCTCGGTGAGCTTCATGCCGCCGGTGATGTTCACATACACGTCGAACTGCCCGAACAGATAGCCGGTACGCTTTTCGAGGACTGCAAGAATAAGATTAAGGCGGTTGTAATCGAAGCCGTCAGCGGAACGGCGCGGATTGCCGAAGCCCGTCTTTGTGACGAGGGACTGCACCTCCGACAGCAGCGGACGCGAGCCTTCCACAGTGCAGAGAACGCTGATGCCGCTCTTATCGGCGGGTCTGCCGGCAAGCAGCATCTCGGAGGGATTGGGTACCTCCTCGAGCCCCTTGTCCGTCATTCTGAAAACGCCGAGCTCGTTTGTGGAACCGAAACGATTCTTGACAGCGCGCAATATACGATAGGAATGCTGCTTGTCGCCCTCGAAGGTGAGCACCGTGTCCACTATGTGCTCAAGCACCTTCGGTCCCGCGATGCCTCCGTCCTTGTTGACATGACCCACTATGATTATCGGGATGCCGTAGCGCTTCGCGGTCTGCATATACAGGGTCGTGCATTCGCGTACCTGTGTTATGCTGCCCTGCGCGGAGGAAATCTCGGTTATCTGCATTGTCTGAATGGAATCTATAATGACCACATCGGGCTTCTCCTCCACTATCGACGCGTTTATAGCTTCGCAGTCATTGTCCGACAAAAGATAGAGATTGTCCCCCGTAACGTTCAGCCTGTCGGCGCGGAGCTTTATCTGACGCTCGCTTTCCTCTCCCGATACATAGAGCACCTTCCCGCTCTTGTCGAGATAGCTGCATATCTGGAGCAGGAGCGTGGACTTCCCTATTCCCGGGTCACCGCTCAGCAGTACCAGCGAGCCCGCTACAAGTCCTCCCCCAAGCACTCTGTCAAGCTCCGCGGAGCCTGTCTGATATCGCAGGTCATCCTTTGTGGATATCTCGCCGAGTGTCTTGGGCTTCAGCGTCCTGCCGCTCTTTACCGATGCACGGGGCAGCTCCACCTGCTCCGATACCGTGTTCCATTCCCCGCATTCGGTGCATCGCCCTACCCACTTCGGATAGACGTGTCCGCACTCACTGCATATATAAGAAACTTTCTGCTTCGCCAATTACTTCCTTCTCCTTGCTGTTTTTAACTTCCTCGCCGAAGAACTGCTCTAGCCCGCTGTATATAGTGAAAGCGACCTTCTTGCGGTATTCGGCACTGCTTAAATTCTCCGCGTCGTTCGGATTTGACAGAAAACCGCACTCTATCAGCAGCGCAGGCTGCTCGGTGTTCTTGAACAGATACAGCCCGTTGTCTATCAGCTTCACCTCGCGGTCATTCCCCGGCTGGAGCTGTGCAAACAAGCCCTGCATTATCCTCGCGAGCCTGAAATTCCCGCTGTTGTTCGTCGTGTAGAACATCTGCGCACCGAAATACTCCGGCTCGGTGTACAGGTTCTGATGCACCGAGATAAACACGCTGTCCGGGTAGCTCTTAACTATCTCCAGACGATTCTCCATGTCCGATATCTTCTGATTGCGTATCCCCTCTACCCCGTCATCGTGTATCGAGATGTCGTCCTCGCGGGTGTACACCACTTTGTAGCCGTTCAGTGTGAGCAGTGTGCCGAGGTCCTTCACGATGTCAAGATTGATGTCCTTCTCGTATGCCCCGTTTACCGCGACACAGCCGGAGTCGAGTCCGCCGTGGGCGACGTATCTCTTAACAACGGCTGCATTTTCGCCGGTCGATAGCTTTCAAATCCTTATTTCATGCGGGCTGAGGGCACTTCAATCGCTCTCGCCCACAAAAGTTCAAAAATATACTTGATGTTTATACTTTGCAAATATATCTTCGCCGTTAAATGTTCCAGTCGATCCTGATCTCGCGTGTC
>CAJOMV010000031.1 GCA_905235805.1 uncultured Ruminiclostridium sp. | reverse complement strand
TTTTTCGGCTCCCTCTGTTGCGCTGCATCGTGCAGCGCTTTTGGGGAGCCTACCGCAGCCTCGTGCTGCGTGAAAGGGGGTCTGGGGAGGTGGCGACGAAGGAGCCAGAGGGGCTGACCGACAGACAAAACTTTTGCTCACAAAAGTTTTCCCCCAGTCTCGAGCGCCAGCGACCAGAGCACACCGGCGGTACGGATCAGTAGCGGCGCAGGGACTGGAGGGCGAGCATGATGAGGAGCCAAGCGGTCTGCCATGCCATGATGACCTCGGGGATAAATGCGAGGGTATTGGCGGTGAACGCCATGAATATCATGATAAGCGTACCGAGGATAGTACCTGCGAGGGTGACGTTACGGGAGAGCGCTATATCCTTGAGCAGCTTCTTTGAGGCGTTGATGCCCCGGGCGAGGGAGACGAAGCTGCCGGTGCAGGAGAGAGCTCCGCAGCCTCCGGCGGTGTACTTCGTGCAGTCATTGTACAGGTCATGCAGCGCGGAGCCTATGATACGGAGCTTCTCGGGCTCGATATCGAACAGATCCGTTATCCTGCCGGGGGTTATAAGGGAGTCGGTGGTCTTGAGGATCACCGATACGCCGCGGTTGGTGAGCTCGCGGATAGTGGATTTCACGGTGGGGTTCGCGGTAAGTCTGATGAAGAATATCACCGCGAGCTCGCCGCCCACCGCGAGGTAGACGCTGTCCGAGCCGTTGCGGGAATACTTCGCTATCGCGCCCATTTCGGGTATCTTTATGCTATGATGCTTCATGTGCTCACGGCTGCCCATGATTATGCGCTTTGCGCCGTACCAGCCCATTACTCCCATGTTGTCCTCATAGACGCAGCCGTCTATGTCCGCGATCATATCCTTGTTGCCGCCGATCATGTCGAAGAACAGTCCCGACAGTACCGAGCCGCTCTTTATCGCGAGGGACGCGGCAAGGATTATCGCCTGGTCGAGGGATACGCTGTTTATGGAGTTCTGGAGCTTGCAGGGCTTTATGTTAGTGACCTCGACCGCGGATTTCGGGAAAAGGGTGCTTGCGTCAACGAGCACTGAGTTGGCTTCGCCGAATTCCTCCGCGGAGGTATAGCCGAGAAGCGTGCTGCCTGTGCGGAGCATCTTCCGTGTGGCTCTGCGGAAGGGGTTGTTCACCATGAACATCATGGAGAAGGGCGCCATAGCGCATATCGCGCCGACTGCCACCGAGCTTGCCCAGTACATATTGCTGTCGAATACATTCACCCCGTTGATCTTCACGCCCGTAGGGATAAAGTACACCAGCGCTCCGAGCAGCAGACCCACTCCCACGGATATGGGCACCAGCCGTCTCGCGACTCTGTCAGCCATATCCTCGCAGTAGCTCTTCTTGAGGAAGTCGGTGAGCAGCTCTGTCTTGCGCATCGTCACAAGATACGGCAGCTCCCCGACCGTGCCCTTGGTGAACGCGGAGGCTTCGCTCTGTCCGTCGATGACCTCGGCGTAATACTTCGCCGCGTCGGAGGAGATGAAGCGGTAGTTTTTCTTGGCGCGGGCTATCATGCTGAGCTTTCCGAAGGAATTGAACAGCAGCCCGAGAAGTGCCACGGGAACGTAGATGAACGCTCTTTCCTGCTGGAGGTCGTTGGTGTCCACAAGCTGGAGTATCGCCGCCAGCAGCGAAAATACGCAGCTCACGGCGCAAACGCTGTCGCAGTCAGAGCGATTTTTGAATATCTTCTCTATGCCTGTCCGTATCACCGACGAGCATATCACCATTCCCACAACGCCGCATATCAGGTTCGCGAACACTACGCCGTCGTTGCTCAGGAAGCCGAGCTCGTTGCCGAAAAATCCGGATTTCTGCTGAATGAACAGCTTCTGGAGCAGATTCGCCGCAATAAGTCCTATCGTTACGATGAACAGCAGCACGAAGCGGATACGAAGGCTCTTCTGGGTTTCGACAAGATCCGTCCATATCCCGGCAAAGTCCTCCTCCTCGGTGAGCTCGTCACTGTCACCGTCGAAGTCGAGGTCGTCGTCGGAGATGTCCTCGAGGACGAAGTTCGACAGGCGGCGCTTGCGGCGGGCGCTTATCTCCTTGAGCTTCTGCTCCGCCGCCATGGGGTCGCTCATGGGTATCTCACCCGTGCGGAGCACCGAGCCGCCCTCGGTATCCACCTTCACGCTCCGGGTCGGGATAACTATTTTGTCGAAGGGTCCCGTGTCGTAAGCCGACATGGGGTTGGTATCCTTCATATCCTCGATGCGGTTCTGCTCGAGGGTGCGGTTTATGGTCTGTATCAGCCGCTCCTCTTCCTCGGAGCGCTTTCTTACTTCCTTTGTGTCATGGGACTTGGGAACGAATTCCTTTATGTCGTCGGCAAGCTCGAAGGTCTTGTCCGGGTCGAAGCCCGCCGCCCTGTCCGAAACGTCGATATCGGGCATTACCCGGGTCGAGCCGTCGATTATGCGGGTAATGGAGCGGGTATCATCGGGCGGGTTCTGCACTGCCTCCTTTATGAGCACGGGATCCATGAGCTTGGTGTCGCCGGAGAGCTCCGAAGCGGAGATGCTGTCGATCTGCTCCGTCAGTCCCGTGGTCTTGCTCATGTCGTAGGGGTTCATCGCCGTGAGAAAGTCCTCCGGCGCTTCCAGCTCCGTTTCCTTGATGAGGAGCTTCTGCGCGTCTATCTCGATCTTCTGCTTGCGAAGTGTCTTTTCGAGCTCCAGCTCCGCCGTTGTCGGCTCGGGCAGCGCGGTGACCTTCTCCTGCTCGGCTGTGTCCGCCGAGGAGGGCATTTCTATCGGCACGTCCTGAACGAGTATGCTCTTTGTGGCGAACCGCCGCTCCATATCCTCGTCGGCTTTTTTGCGGCGTTTCTCCTCGCGCTCCTCTATCTGTCTGCGCTCGTCCTCGGTCGCGGCGGCAGCGGCAGCCTCGGCAGCCTGTCTGCGCTTGGATTCCTCCGCATTGGCGCGGCGTTTTTCCTCGCGTTCGAGCTTACGCTTATCCGCTTCGAGCCTGCGCTTTTCCTCCTCCTGTGCCTTTTTCTGTTCGCGGGCGTTTTTCTCGTCTATAAGTCGCTGTATTTCGGCGTTGCGCTCGGCAGCCTTTCTTTCCGCCTCGAGACGCTGCTTTTCGGCACGCTCCGCCGCGGTCGCGTTCGCCTCGGCTATTTTGCGCTGCTTTTCCGCGAGCTTTGCCGCGGCTCTGGCTTCGGCTTCTTCCGCTCGCTTTTTCTTTTCCGCCTTTATACGCTCCTCCTCGAGCTTTGCCGCACGCTCGATATCGGCGAGCTTCTCACGCTCTTTCGCGCGCTGTTCCTCAAGGCGGTTTTTTTCCGGATCATTTCCTGCCGATACAGACCTTTTGCCCATTGTAAGCTCCGCCGTGCGAAGCTCCCGCCGCTGTCTTATCAGTTCGTCAGACTTTGTCTGTTCTCCCAGGATATCCTTCAGTATATCATCGGCATCTGTGTCGCTTGTCTTGCTGTTATCCTTTTTTCCGTACTTATCAAGAATATCGTCAAGGGAAAATTCCGACACCGGATATCACTCCTTCCTCAGTTTTGCTGCGGGCTCACTCCCCGCTGCGCACGCGCACTATCTCATACATGAGTATCGCGGCGCTTACCGAAGCATTCAGTGAATTTATGCTCCCGTACATATCTATGGAAACTATCTTGTCACAGTTATCGCGCACCAGTCTCCCGAGACCGCTGCCCTCGGAGCCTATCACAATTGCCGCGGCTCCCGTCATGTCCGCTTTCCTGAACGGCTCACCGTCCATGTCCGCGCCGTACACCCACACGCCCCGCTCCTTGAGCTGCTTTATCGCGTCCACAAGGTTCGGCACTCTCGCGACCTTGACGTAGCTTGCAGCGCCCGCCGAGGTCTTGAACACAGTCGCGGTGAGTCCCACGCTGCGGCGTTTGGGGATTATGATGCCGTCGGCTCCCGCAGCCTCCGCCGTCCGTATTATGGCACCGAGGTTGTGGGGATCCTGTATCTCGTCGGCTATTATGATGAAGGGGGGCTTGCCTTTCCGCTCGGCTTCCGCGAGGATATCCTCCACGTCCGCGTATTCTGCGGCTGCCATTGCCGCGGCAACTCCGCCATGCTTTTCCCCGCCCGCAAGCTCGTCCAGCTTGTCCGCGGAGGCGTCCTTCACTACCGCACCGCACTCCTTCGCGAGAGCTATCAGCTTTCCCAATCCTCCCGCGCCGCGCTGTACATATACCGTGTCCACCGCCTTCCCCGCGCGCAGGGCTTCGGTGACAGCGTTCCTTCCGTATATTATCTGTTCTTGCATTATCGTAGTCCTTTTGCCTGTAAACACTTATACATTATCTATTATAACATAAAACCATATGTAATTACAAGCCTTTTCCGAAATTTTTTGTGTGAATATCACTCGCGCTCGAGCCAGCGGCTGGCGCCGCCCGGGGGAAAGGGGAAATTGACAGACTTTTTACTGCCTTGTATTTCAAAAAGCGCTCTGCGTCTCCCCGCCGCTTGTGTACCAACACAAAACCCGCCGTTCAGAGCAGAACGGCGGGCAGCGGTCACTGACCGTTTTCGATATTGCGTTTCTTGGTGAGGTAAGCTACACCGGCGGCGCTTACTGCGACAAGACCTGCTGTCATGAAGGGCAGTACACCCGTGGAGGGGTTGCCGTCGTTCGAGTTGTCGTTGTAGAGCTCTGCCTCGGCGATCTTGCCTCGGTCATTGACATCGTCATCGTCATCGTCGGGTTCTGCGATATCCGCAGCGTCATCTTCGTCGGTGATCTCGGCAAGTCCGTCGTCGTCGATCGCTGTGATCCCGACAGTATCACCGTCGGCAGGGTCAACCGCGGTATCATCGCCGCCTGTGATCTCATCGACAGCGTTTCCCGCGCCGTCAAGAACATCGCTCGCGGCATCGCCGATACCGTCGGCAGCGTCGCCTATCGCGTCACCCGCGTTCTCTATAATATCGCCCGCGCCGTCGCCGATCTGCTCGACAGGTCCCTGCGCAGAAGCGGAAACACCCATGAGCGCAGCCATAGACGCGGCAGCAATTATAGCCGTAATCTTTCTTTTCATAATGATCCTCCGTTCGTCACAGATCATAACTGCTTTTGTTCGATTATCCGAACAACGTTATTTTCTGCATTAACGAACGGAATATGATTGGAAAAATTTTTTCATTTTCATGTCCTGAACGGCGCGAGCGGCAGTCCCGCCTTGTTATATATCGGGATATCCGCGGAGTAGTTCGTCCAGAGGTAGCGTACATGGACGGGCTCCGGGACGGCGGGGGAGGATACGAAGATCGTGTCGCCCGTTATTGTGCATTCCGCGGGGACGAAGCTGCCGTCCGCGCCCGCGATCTCAAAGCCCGTGCTGTCGGTGCGCTTTTCGAGCGGGGTGGAAGTGCGCACCTTTATCCCGATGCCGCCGTTTTTCGGTATAGCGGAGTCGAATATCGGCGCGTTATAGTCCCCGTTCCTGTCGCCGTAGGTCGTGTAGAGCGCCTGTAAGCAGAGGCGATGCCCGACCTGCTCCTTGTCGTGGGGGTGTATCTCGTTGAACTCACCGCAGTCGATGATGACCGCAAGCCCGGTGTTCCGTATCGTGCGGTACGCTTTGTCCTGCGCCTCACGGATAACGCACCAGTTCTTGCGGTCTTCGTCCGCCTCATACCGGTGCATGGGGAGCTGCACGATCAGGAACGGCAGCTCACTGTCGCCCCAGTCCGTGCGCCACAGGTCGATGAGCCCGCGCAGCAGCTTGTAGTACGCCCACGGGTTGTCGTCGTCGCTCTCGCCCTGATAGTAGGTGAAGCCCGCGAGGGTGTAGGGGCACACCAGCTTCAGCATACTGCGGTAGAGCGCTGTGGGGCACATGGGGTTCAGCGGAACCGGCGGTCCCGGGTATCTGCATTCCCCGCACAGCTTCAGGCACTCATCCCAGCTTGCGTTCGGGGTGTTTACATAGTATTCCTCCTTGCGCTTGTTCCACGCCCTGTCGTAAGCCTCATATTCGCGGTATATCGCGGTGAGCTCCTCGTCCGTCTTACCCTCGCAGGCGGCAAGGTACTTGTCGTAGTCGAAGCGCATATCGGTATCGCTTTTCAGGCTCTCCTCGCTCATCCAGTGGCTCGCCTTCGTGCCGCCCCAGTTGCAGCCGATGATGCCCACGGTGCAGCCGAGACGCTCGGACAGCTCCTTTGCGAATATGTATCCCACCGCCGACCAGCACTTCGGAGCGTCGCCCTCAAATCTGCTCCAGCCGGTGTTCGTGACGACCTCATCATAATTCGGCTCGAGGCTGTTTATTTTCTGCGTGTAGTAGAAGCGCACATTCGGCTTGTCATTCTCAAGGTGCTGCTTTCCCGTGGTGCAGTTCTGAAGCTCGTACTCCATATTGGACTGCCCGCCCGCGAGCCATACCTCGCCCAGTGCTATATCGGTGAATGTCCGGGTGAAGTCCCCGCATTTAACCGTCATTTCCAGCCCCTCGGCATAGTCGGGCTGCGCGGGCAGTACAGCGAGCCATTTCCCGCCCGTTACCGCAGTCTCTGCCGTAAAGCCGCGGAACTCCACCGTCACCCGCGCGCCGTCCTCGCCCGTGCCGAATACGCTTATATTCTTTCCCTTCTGTAATACCATTCTGTCGCTGAATACAGGTGCTATTCTGAACATACTGACCTCCGTGAATGTTTTTCTATATTATATCATTTACCCGATGAAAAGTAAAGCATAATTTAAAAAGGAGCAGAACCTATTCAAGTGCACGCGGAGCAATTCGCCTTTCCCGCGGGTGGGAGGGGAGAGGGAGAGAGGGGTCGAGGGTGGTCTCCCCGCTGGGGAGGTGGAGCTTTTGCGAAGCAAAAGCCACAGAGGGGCTGACCGACAGACGAGAGGGAGAGGGGAGGGAGGGAGCGCCTTTCCTCGCGGAAAGGGGCTTCCTTCCTTCCCTCTTCCTTTCTCCCCCGAAACTCGAGCGCAAGGCGACCTCAGCCGTGCATGATGCCGAAGCGTTCCATTTCGGGGTGGGCGGAGATGTTGAAGCGGGCTTCGGTGAGGCAGGCGCGGTAATCGGCGGAGACGGCGTTCCAGAGTGCGGGGGAATGGGAGCGTATCTTATACGACAGTCCCGCGACATCGGCACCGAGGCTGTTGGCGGATTTGCGGAGTACGGAGAGCACGCGCCGGGAGACTTCGTCTCCCGCGAGACGCTCCACAGCGTTCCTCTCCTCATACGGGTCGGGAAGCTGTGAGCTCACGATCTTGCAGTCCGCGGACACGGTGATATCAAAATTCAGCTTGCCGCCCGCGAGTGACGGCGTGATACGCGCCTTTGTCCCATAGAGCATGACCCGCACCGTCTTTCCGCGGCAGATGACCGTCATTTCGCACTTGCAGCCGTCCCTTGTCAGCATAAGGAGCCCCGACATATCCTCCGGGGTAAGGGTCGCCGCATAGCCGTCAGCTGTGCAGACAGCTCCGCCGGTGAGCTGCACTGTGTTCCCCTCCTCGGTCAGCTCGGAGCCGTTCTCGCTTACGGCAAGAAGCGGCAGCACAGTGCTCCCCGTGGGCGCGCAGAGCATCTCCGCCGCCTGATGAAGCACCTGCGGGCAGCTAAGCCCGATATCCTCGGCGTTCCGGAGTATGCTTTCAAGCTTTTCCACAGAGGCGTTGCCCTCCGAGAATTTTACATTCAGTATATCGGAGGCTGTTGTTTCCGAAACGGCGATATATGCGCGGGGGTTTCCGCTGTAATGCGCCATTGCGAAGCTGAGCGAGTCCATGAGGTCGCGCGCAGCGTCCCGCCCGAACACTATCAGCCCCGCCGAGCCGGGCATGATGCTCTTGCCGCAGCTGTATGAGAGGGCTTCGAGAGCGCTCTCGATCGTTTCCCCCTTTCCCGAGACCGTGACGGCATTGGGCTGGGAGCTGTCTATCGCGGTCGTACCGCCCGAGGTGTCGGTATTGAAGTACTGGAGGGTCACGGTGTAGCCGTCATCGGTGCGGTCAATGCCTATCGCCTCGACAATGGCTATCTCGTTGAGCTCCGCATGGGATCTGCACCCCGAAAGTGCCGCGATAAGCGCTATGAGCGGTATCATCACGAATTTTTTCATGCCTTTTTCCTCCTTATGAGCAGCGCCGCGAGTGGCAGTACCGCCGTGAACGCCGCCAGCGGCAGTCCCGAGTCTGTGAGCCTCTTCATAGGCTCAAAAAAGCCGGGATACACGGTGAACAGCTCCGCCAAGCCCAGCGCGCATACCGCAAACACCACCGCCGCAATGTCGGCAGCTTTCCCCCGTGTGAAGCACGCCCGGACAGTACCGCGGAATGCGGGAACTATCAGCGCGAGCCGTAACATTCCCGCCATTTCGCATATCATCACATCTATGCCGTTTATGCGGTGCATGATCTTGATATCCACAGCGGATGAAAGCGAGTAGAACGGCAGCGTGAGCCGCGAGAGCATATACCCGAACACCGTGTTGTACAGAAACGTCATCAGCAGCATAACGGCGCAGGATATCCCGAGATACAGCGGTATCACCCGCCCCCGCTTTTCCCGCACCTTCCCGCCGAGCACCGCGAACAGCGCTGTCTCCGTGTTCAGCGCGAATTCCCGCAGCACCTCCGGGAGGAAGCTGCCGCCGTCGTCGATGAAGGCAGGGTAAAGCCTGTCCGTATCAGCCTCCGGCAGCACCGACACCGTAACTATGATGAGGAGCAGCAGGAACATTCCCGAGATGATCACAGCAGTACGGGTGACGGCTTCCTCGCCCTTCACCGCCGCGAATATCAGCGCTGCCCCCACAAACACATAGAAGTACACCGACGGTGCCGAGTCGAATATGGTGCTCGAGGTGTAGTAGTGCGCCCGCAGTCCCGTCTCCGCCGCCGCGGAAAGCAGGTACAGCGAAAACAGCGCTCCCGCGAAGCCCGACACAGCCTTGTTCCCGTCAGCGAGCCGCTCGAACAGTCCCCCCTCCGTTTTCCGCATGGCAAGCCACAGCGGCAGATACACAGCCGCCGTCAGCAGAAAGGACACCGCTATCACCGTGAACCGCTGCATACCGTAGGTGCGGTACGCGTCGGGCATCGGAGCGGTCTCGGCAAATATCCGCGATACGGCGAGCGCCGCCGCGAGCTCTCTGTACCCCATATCACCCTTCATCTCCGCGCACCTCCGAACCGTTCATTTCGTATATCTCGGGCTCGCTCCTGCTCATGGCGTGCCAGCCCGCCCGCAGCACCGTGTCGCGCATTCCCTTCAGCGAGAACGGCGACAGCGGCGAGGTGAACGGCACCCCGTATGAGTCCAGCGAGCAGACGCTTATCAGCAGCATGAACATTCCCACCGTCAGTCCGAACAGTCCGAACAATCCCCCCAGCATTATGAAGATGAAACGCAGCAGGGATATCTGGTTGTGCAGGTCGGAGACGATATAGCCCGATATGGACGCTATCGCAATGGTCAGCAGCATGGGCGCGCCCACAAGCCCCGCCGATACCACGATATCGCCTATCACGATACCGCCGACTATGCTGACAGCGTGTCCGACGTTCGACGGGAGCCGCAGGCCCGCCTCCCGCATTATCTCGTAGAACAGGTCGAGGATAACGCACTCGGTCAGCACGCTGTACGGAGTCAGCGCCTCCGCCGCCGCAAGATTGCGCAGCAGCGCGTCGGGGATAAGCTCGGGGTGGAAGTTCGCCAGCGCCGCGTAGAACCCCGGCAGCAGTATCGCTATAAGAAACGCCAGATATCGTATCAGCCGTATGAAGAACGCAAACACCGGCTTTTCCACATAGTCGTCCAGCATTATGAAGTTCTCGCTGAACAGCTTCGGGACATACAGCGCGAACGGCGACCCGTCGATTATCACGCCTATCCGTCCCTCGTACAGCTTCGATACGAGAGTGTCGGGGCGCTCGGTGGCACCGACCTCCGAGAAGAGCGGGTGGCGCTTCTCGAGGAAGGGCTGCACAAAGCCGCTCTCGAGTATCAGCTCCAGCGGGAGATGCCGCAGCTTGTCCGTCACCGTCCGCAGCAGCTTCTTGTCCGTGCGTCCCTCCATTGCGCAGACACAGATCTCCGTCTTGGACACTCCCCCTATCTGCATTGTGCGGAAGCTGAGCGCGGGGGACTTCACTCTGCGGCGTATCAGGCTCATGTTGATGTGCAGGGCTTCCACAAAGCCCTCCCTTGAGCCGCGTATATTGCGGTGGTTCTCGGGCTGGGTGACCGAGCGGGTCTCAAAGCCCTGCAATCCTACCGCGTAACCCTTGCCGCACCCGTCGATGAGTATCGCGCAGAACCCGCCGAGCACAGCGTCTATCACCTCCCCGACCTCCGTGACCGGCTTTTCGTCGCAGGCGATCAGCAGCTCCCCGCTTATCATTGCCGCAAGCCTCTCCGCGGACAGCTCCTCCCGTATCTCCGACAGCGGGCGGTACACCAGCTCCGCCAGCCGCGTGACATCTATCTGCCCGTCGCAGGACAGCACGCAGATATCCACCCCGCCCGCCTTTGCGTATTTCACGGTAAGGTCGCTGCTCCCGCGCATGACCGCGCGGATATTCACGACATTTTTCTCAAGCTCCTTTTCAAGCATTGTTATTATCTGCCCCTTTTCCCTTTTTATGGTATTCTGCACAGAAAGGTATAAAAAATTCACCTTCGCAGAAAATAATGCGAGGTGAACATTATGCTGATAATTATGATACGCACGGTCATACTGTACATGACCGTAATAGCGATGATGAGACTCATGGGCAAAAAGCAGCTCGGAGAGCTCCAGCCGGGGGAGCTTGTGACGACTATCCTGATATCGAACATAGCCACCATGTCCATCGAGGATCCCACCGTGCCTATGCTGCTGGGCATAGCGCCGATACTCATGATAGTGTGCATCGACGTGTTCGCGTCCATGCTCACGCTGAAATTCCCGAGACTGCGCTCGCTCATCGCGGGTCACCCGAAGGTGGTCATCTCCGAAGGGGTCATTGACCGCAGACAGCTCAGCGAGCTCCGCTATACGGCTGACGATATCCTCACCGCCATGCGCGAGGAGGGCATATTTGACGTAAACGAGGTGCGCTACGCGGTCGTCGAGACCACCGGCAAGATAAACTTCCTCCGCAAACAGGACAGTCCCTCCGACCCTCCGAGCATAGTCATCAGGGACGGGGTAACGGAGCCCGGCGGAATGGAGAGCGCCGGTCTCACCGAAGCCGCTCTCGCGGAGCTGCTGAAAAGCGAGGGAGTTTCCGGGAAGGACGTGTTTCTGCTGACAGCCTCCCGCGACGGCTCATACACGCTTATACGCAAGGACGGGGTGAAGCAGCAGTGAAACGCGTCATTATCTGCCTTGTGATATTCGCCGTTATGCTCTCGGCAGGCATAGGGCTGTATATCCATACCGAAAGCGTCTCCGACGACCTCACCGCACGGCTCACAGCTCTTGAGCGCGGAGAGGTCCCCGACCCTGTCCGAGAAGCCGAAGCCATATCCGCCGACTGGGAGGACTTCTGCGCGTTCAATATATTCCTGACCAACCTCGAGGGTGCCGCAGAGGTCTCGGAGACCCTCGTGCGGCTCGCTGCCAAAGCCCGTTATGACCCCGACGATATCGCCGAGGAGTGCCGCGCCGCCGTGCTTACCGCAGAGCATTTCCGGGCAAGCCGGGCACTGCGCATAGAGAACGTGTTCTGATACCCGTATGAAAAAGGCTCCCCCGGGAAGTGCGTCGAGCACTTCCCGGGGGAGCCTTGAGGTTGACAGCGGCTTTTTATTATGCTATAATTTCATACAAAGTATCGAGCGCCTTGTCCCCGTCACAGGGAATGTCTGGCATCACATACTTATCGGGGCAGTCCCTGTCCGCGCGGAAGAACTGTTTGCACGAAATGCTCAGCCTTATGCCGGAATTCGGAGCTTTGAACATTGTCACTTCGCCGCAGCCGTTCGGGTCATTCCCCGGAGGCTCCCCGATGAGGGTGCCGAGCCCGTTGTCCTTGATGTACTGCGGGAACAGCATCGCCGAGCTGAACGAGCCAGCCGAGGTCAGCACCCAGACTTTTCCCGTAAAGGTGAGGTCGGTATAGCGCTCGTTCACGATATAGTCGGCACTGCGCGGCGAGGTCAGGAAACCGAGCCGCATACACTCGGAGGCATATTTATAGCCGTCCGTGTCAAGGTACCGAATGAACTCCACCGCGGTCATGTCATTTCCGCCGCCGTTGTCCCGGATATCCACCGCCACATTGCGGATCCCCTTCTCCTTTACCTCGGTGAACATCTCCCGCAGGCAGTTTATATACTCGCTGTTGTAATTGCACTCCGACAGCGTCAGCAGCGCGAGGCTTTTCTCCTCGTCCACGGTGTAGCTCACGAAGGTCGTATCCTGCGCCGCAATGTCTATATCGTTGAACACGCAGTATTCATGGTAAGTGACAAAGTCGTCGGTATAGTAGGTCTCGGAGCGCTGTTCGCCGTCAGGGCTTTCAAAGGTGTATTCCACCCCGGCATCGGTATCGAAGCCGAGATAATCCAGCCCTCGCAGGGAGAGGAGGTCGTTCTTCAGGTCCTCGAGATGCCAGCTTTCGGCTTCGTAGCTGTAAATATCGGTCGTCCGGTCGAGCAGCTCCCGAATGGTAAGCCCGTTCAGAGCGATGAGCGTCCAGTCCCCCTGTTTCCACTTATAGTAGTGCTTGAGGTACAGCGGCATATCCGACACGAATACGCTTGTGTGCGCGTCGTGCAGCATTGCGAATATACGCTCGGTCATGCGGGCGAGCCCGTTCACGGTCACACTGCCCGCCGCCTTTATATCGGCTTTCGTCTGCTCATACGCCTGCCGCATATCGGCGGGCAGCCCGTCCATAAGCGCCGGGTGGTTCTTCTGCAGGAATTTCATAGCGTAGTCGAGGTCGGCGCGGGCAGCGTCCGCGGTCAGCACAGTGTCAAAACGCAGTGTGGGCTCCGCGCCGACGACATTCAGAGACCATGAGTTGAAATACGGGTCAAGATAAATTCCCCCGAGCGCTGTCAGCGCGGTTACAGCGGCAAGGCATACCGAAACGACCTTCGCGGGGCGTTTCGAACGTCCCCTCACGAACAGCAGCACCGTCACCGCGGCTATCGCCGCGAGCATCGCGAATATCACCCACTCCGGCACCGGCACAACGAACAGGTCGAGCGGGAACAGTCCCGCAGTCAGCACGCAGAGTATTATAAGCAGAATAAGCATATAGTTCACCCCCAAAGCATTATACCACAGAACCGCCGTTTTGTAAATACTGAAAGGAGCTTCCCATGCCCGTAACGATAACAAGAACGATACCCGAGGAATACACCCGCTGCCGGAGTGCGGAGGAGCTGTCGGCGCTGCTGACAGGTGCCGGGGACGACATCTCGGTGCTGCTCACCGGCTCCGCGAACCTCCACAGCGCCGTGCAGGCTGCGGCAGATGCGGATATCACGGTCACACTTATTGTTCCCTCCGGGAACAGCGAGAACAGCTACCCCGAGCTGCGCAAAGCACTTGCCGAGCGCTTCCTGCCCCCTGTGTCATTCATGGGTGCCGCGGCAATGCAGAGTGCGCCCATGTCCGCCCCGAAGGGAATGAAGGGCGGTCTTTTCAGGAGTCTCGCCCGTGCTTCCGAGGAAAGCTGCGAAGAGACGGCAGTGCCGCTGCCCGCGGCGGTGCCGAAGGCACTGAACGACGCGCTTGCCGAGATAGATGAGAGCTTCACCGAAATGCTGCTCCGCAAGATAGACGAGCGGGGAATGACCGACGCGGAGTGCTATAAAAAGGCAAACATCGACCGCAAGCTGTTCTCGAAGATACGCAGCGATGTCCATTACCACCCCAAGAAAACTACCGTCATAGCGTTCGCAATGGCGCTCGAGCTCGATATCCGCGAGACCGGGGAGCTGCTCCGCAAGGCAGGCTTCGCGCTCTCACACAGCAGCAAGTTCGATATCATCGTCGAGTATTACATAGAAAACGGCATGTATAACGTCCTCGACCTTAACGAAGCCCTCTTCGCCTTCGATCAGTCCCTCATCGGCGGCTGAGGTCGCTGGTTTTTCGCTTGAATGCGCGCATCCATGCGCGCTTTTGGCGAAAAACTCAAAGCCTCGTGCTTTGAGCGCTCGAGTGCCTCCGGCGGCAAGCCCTTTAAAAAGGGCTTGAGCCTAAACTGAGTTCCGTCTGTCCCCTCCCTGCTTATTTTATCACTCCCTGCCTCGCAGCCGTTATGCTCTGCTACTTTTCCCGCGGGTGGGAGCGGAACCGGGGCTCCCTTTCTCCCCGCAACAGACGAAGCCGCCCGCTGCACAAGGCAGGGGCGGCTTCGCCGTTTGAGATAGAGATATTTTACTGAGAAGTGTGTCTTATTTATTATGCGTTTTCGAGGTAGGTGCAGACCATTTTGAGAGCCTCGCCGCGTGTGAAGGTATCTTTGGGATTGAACTTGCCGTCGGTACCTGTGATCCAGCCGGACGCGTCCGCAAGAACCACATAGCCGAGGTAAACGCTCTTGGCGGAAACATCGCTGAACTTCGCGTTGAACGCGGAGGTGAGCTCTGCGACTTCCTTGCCGTACTTGCCTGTTACCGCGAGAACAGCCGCATTCTGACGGGTGAGCTTGGTATCAGCCTTGAGCTTGGTGGTGTTTATGTCAACATAGCCCATGCCTGTGTTGCTCATGAGATCTATAAGATCGCCCGCTGTTATGGCTTCGTCCTCGTTGAGCCTGCCGCTCTCGTCCATAAGTACTACGCCGTACTTCGCGAGCTTCTCGGCGTAGGTCTTGTACTTGCTGTTCTCAAGGTCGGTGTAGCCGCCCTCGCCTTTCTCGGTGATCTCGGAGCCGTCGGCATAGCAAGCCTTGCCGGAAAGCGCGTCAACATACATAGCCTTGTCAGCCGCATATACAAGCGCGGAGACTACCTTCTTGTCATCGGTGCGGTACGCAAGACGGTATCTGAGAGAGAGGTTCGCAGCGTCCTTGAAAAATACCTCGTATGCTTCGTCGGCACTGATCTTGTTCTTCGGATCGGGGTAGGTAAGGTTTGCGTGGTAGGTCTTGCTGAATTCGGTCACATAGCCCGAGCCGGAGACCGTGATATTGTAGGACTCGTTTGCGCACTTGATGCCGTATTCCTCGCGGTTTGCGGTGTATAAGATCGCTGTGGTCCTCGGTGTACCGATACCCTTGCCGGTCTTGGGGTCATATTCGGTGTAGTAGGTGCTGCGGCTGCGCTCCTCCATGGCGCCGAACTTGCCGTATGTATCGCCGAGCAGAGTCTTTGCAGCCTTTGTTGCCGTATCCTTGCCGACCTTGTCGGAAAGGTCGTTTTCCTTCTCGTTTATGTAGCAGTAGTAGGAAAGGAGCTCGCCGGTCTCGGCATTTATGCGGAAGTTGCCCGAAATTGCCGTGTCGTCATAATTCTCATAAACATCGTCCTCGATAGGGAGTATCTTGGCAGGCTCCTCCGACAGGTCGATGAAATCCTTAGCCTTGGCGGTAAAGTTGACGTTTCTCACATAGTAGCCGTTTCTCTCGTCGTAGCTGCAATTCTCCCAGCTTACCTCGCTGGTGGCGGGAACTAAGAGAAAATCGTACTTGGAAAGCGCCTCGATAGCTGCCTTCGCGCTGATGAGCTTGCTCTCGTCCTCAAGCTTCTTTATCTCATTGGGGGTGAAGGTGACAGCCTTGTTCGCGCCGGACGCTCTCACCGCGTCGTCCGCCATGTCCATAGCCACTTCCGCTTCTTCCACGGCAATGCCGTTATCATAGACATCATAATCCTCGAAGGTCGAGAGCTGACCTGTGAAGGCGTTTATCTGACCTGCAGAGGACTGCGTATAGAGCAGGTGGGGGACATACTCCTTCTTCTCCCAGTCGTAGGACGCGGTGTAGTTCAGCTCACTGCCGAACAGGGACTTGTACGCTTCCTCGGCGGCGTCCTTGTCGATAGCCTTGGTGGCGCGGGTGAAGGTGGCGCCGTTCGTCCAGTTATAGGAATAGCTTATGAGGTCGCCGGTATTCTTGTCGAGAGCTATGCTGCCGGTCTGTCCCGTTACGGGGATACCGTTCACCTCGCGGTGGAAGGGGACGAAAGCATAGTTGCCGTAGAGATTGAGTCCTACGGAATCCTCGTCAATAACGGTGCTTTTGTATATCGAGGGGTTTATCTCCGCAATAAGCGCCTTTGCCTTACTGATGAGCTCCTTTTCGGAGAGCTTTCCGAAGGAGGTCTTCCATGTACTGCCGTTATCGTAGCGGTTTATGGAAACGCTCTTGACAACGCTGCCGGTAATCTCGGCGCGCACATTTGAAACCGTGCCGTTCTCGAGCACGCTGTAATCAGTGTCGTCGGGGAGCCTCCATGTGAACACATAGCGCTTGCTGTTATTCTCGCTGCGTGTGGAGTAGCTGAACTCCGAGCACTGTGCGGGAATGTCGATGCGCTGCTTGACATAAGTGAGGGCTTTCTTCATTGCCGCGTCCTCCTCCGCGTAAGCTGTGATGCTCATTGCCGGTACCGCGAGGGCTGCCGCAAGCAATGCTGCCGATGCTCTTTTAAATCTCATTTTTAATATCCTCCGTTTCCTTTTTCCTTGATGTTTTATCAGCAAATGACTTTGTAGGGGGTCATTTTTACGCTTCTATAATATAAAACGTTATTGGGGGGTAAAAGGTGACAGTATTTTCCGAAGTTTTTTCAAAAAAACCGTAATTTAGTGATTTCGCACAAAACAACAGGAGGGAACTTGTGCTATATCACCATTCCCTCCTTTTATTCTCTAACTCTGCCCGCTGCAGCGCGAAGCTAATCGGATGCAACGTGTCTCCCCCACTGGGGGAGGTGGCACCTACGGTGCCAGAGGGGGTTGACCGACAGACCGCGCGTTGCCGCGGTCCAGCCGCGTAGGCTGGCGGAGTTTGAGGCAGAGTCTCATGCGCGTAAGCGCTGGCTCGACAGCAGAGACGCTCACTGGACAGCGACGGCGACGGAGACCGCACCGACGGTCTTCAGATCGGAGCAGTCGGAAGCGTTGGCGGTCATGACCTTATTGTTCGTTATAACGAAGAGCGTTCCCTGACGTATGGCGGTGCAGATATAATCCGACTTCTCGTCGTAGAGCATGAGCTCGCCTGTTTCGGTGAGCGACGCGCCGTTTGAGAACGTCACGATACGCTCGACCTCCGAAAAACCGTCGAAGTATACCGTCGGCACCGCTATGATACTGCCGTCCTCGCTTGCCGCTATGAAGGCGGGGTCGTCCTCGGCGGGACTGCGGAGGTACTTCAGATTTTCGCGGGGAGCGTTCGCGTCTAGCCCTATCTCTGCCGAGGCAGTCTCGGTGAGCGTGCCGTCGTAGGTGTATGCCGAGAGCTTCAGCCCTATGCGCTCGCCGTCCGCGGAGGCTTCCGCCTTTACGCAGGCGAGAGAGCTGCCCGCGGCTGCGAGCTTGTCGGAATATACCGCTGAGTCGGTCACCTGCGCGGCTGCGGGAGTGCTTCCCGACATATCGAAACCGTACAGCACCGTTGAGCCGTCGCTCCGTGCCGCGAGCACGCAGGCTGTCTCCTCGTCCTGCCAAGCGACAGCGTAGGGTCTCTCACCCTCGATGCCCGTGCCTACCGCGTTGGAGCCCTTGACTGCCGCCACGCCGCTGTACCGGCGCGTGCCGCTCGTGTCCGTTTTGAGCTCGTTGGAGCCTATAAAGCTGTCCCCGTTCAGGCAGTCCGCGGAGAACGCCGCTCCCACATATCTGCGGGGGTTCTCAGCCGTCAGCCCGGGCGTGATGTCCAGAGCGTAGGTCGCGTTGTTGTCCTCCGCAAGCACCGTGAGACCGTTATCGCCGAACTTCGCGTATACCGAGCAGCCGCCCAGTATGTCGAGCAGACCGTTCCCGCCGACCTCGGCTATCACCGTGAAGCTTGCGTACTCAGCGCCGTTCAGCCTTACGATGTCCTCCGCCGCGGGAGCCTCCCGCAGTGAGCTGTGGGGAACGTTCGTCCCGTCAACGGGCGCATGGGTCACTATCACCGGAGTACCGCCCAGCAGTCCCATTTCCGTAAATGTTCCAGTGACCGACCACGCCACCGATTCGGTATAGCCGCGCGGGAATATCTCCACATTGACCGCGTCCTTAGCCTGCGAGAACGCAAGGATAGTGCCGTCAATGACCGTAAAGCCCAGATATTCCGAGCCGTCGGCGGGGGTAAGGACAGCGGTGCCCAGCTCGACCGGCGCGGCAGGGTCAAGCGATACCGCGCGTATAGCGCCCTCGTGATATATATATGCCGCGTTGGCTGTCGCGAGAAAGCTGTACGACAGGCTGCTCTCATACGGCGCTGCGGAAGCGTTCAGATACGCCGCCTGCTGCGGAGCAAGAAACAGCGCTGTTCCCGCCGCCGTGATATCGTCATACGACGACAGCTTCGTGAGCAGCTCGCTGCCGCTTGTAGGCGCGGAGACTGCGGGAGCTGTCACCTGCGCTGTGCCGGAGCTCTGCGACTGCGAGGTGCCGGGGTCCGTTGTGACAGCGCCGCTGTCATTCTTCGGGAGCATCAGCTTCATCACCACGGCTCCCGCAAGCAGCAGCACCGCGCATACCGCGCAGAATATCAGCTTGCCGTTGTTTATGCCCTCGACATACTCGTTGTCGTCCACAAAATATTCATTGCCCTTGTAGCGCTCGCGCGGTTCGGTATCACTCTCCCAGCCGCTGTCCGGCAAAGCGCCGTCCACGTCCTCTGTCTCCGGGTCGGGGCGCTTCACGGGCTTGGCGGGACGTTCGGGCTTTCGTTCCGGCTTTCCGTCGGGCTCGTCCGTCCCGTCGGGAAAATCTATCTCTCCGGTCACGGACATACCGTTGTCATCGTCCGTATAATCATAATCATCAAAGCTGCTCGCGCCTGTCGGGAGATCTATCCGCAGGGGTGCGGTAAAGCCCGTCACAGGGGTCCCGACAGACTTCGCTATCGGGTCTTCCGCCGCCGTCTCCGCTTCTGTCGGGTCATAGGGCTCGGAACTCTCCGGGAGGGGCTGCGGCTCGGGCTCGGGAACAGGCTCCGGTTCGGGTACCGGCTCCTGCTCAGGCTCGGGTACCGGCTGCGGCTCATCGTCCTCCGGTTCGTCGGGTATGCGGACATCGGGAGCAAATCCCGCAAGCTCGTCCGTCTCGCCTATCGCTTCCTCGACCGTCATCGAGCCGTCCTTCGGGGCAATGCCCGCATAGTCACCGATTATCTGCGTCAGCGAGATGCCGCCTGCCGCCTTATGGGTGACTATCTCCGGCTCCTCTTCGGCTTCATCTTCCGTTTTCGGCTCGGGCGCGGAACTCTGTTGTGGCTGTTCCTTTTCAGCGGGAGCCTCCTCCTTCGCAGCCTTCGGGAACGGCATATTCAGCGGGCGTGTGTCGGATATCTCCGCGGGCTCGGGCATCTCGACCGAGAATTCCTGCGTCTCGTCCGAGGGTACGGGCTCCGACTCCTTCTGCTCGTCCGCCTTGCGGTTCCACTCCAGCTTCTGCTCGCGCAGCTTGCCGGGCTTTGCCTGTTCGCCTATCTCGTTGGCGTAGAGCGCGGCAATGGGATCCACGGCTTCAAGGTCGCGGATACTGTTGAACATGCTGCTCATCTTTGACGGGTCAAAGGGCTCGCTGTCCGACTGCGGCGCGGTGCTCGTGTACTCCGACACCAGTGAGCTGAGATCGTCATTCTTCGGCTTGCTCACATTAAGCTCACTTCTGCGCTCGCGACGCTCGGAGACGGGAGGGAGCCGGAGCTCCTCCTTTGCCTTATTCTCCTGCATGACGAGCGGGGGAGCTTCCTTCTTCGGCAGATCCATTTCTATGGCAAGCTGGAGCTCGGTCTTGGGCTCCTCGCGCTTACGGCGGCGGGGTCTGTCCTTCGGGGCACCGCTGAACAAGCCCGCACGCTCATGGACAGCCTGGAGCTCCTCCTTCGCGTTGAGAACCTCGCGGCGGTGCTTGACCGCTGTGAGCAGCTTATAGTAATCCGTCTCCGTGAGCGGGGACTCCTCGAGCAGCTGTATCAGCCGCTTCTTAGTCAGTCTCGGGTTCTGCTCTATCTCACGGTAAACGCTGTTGCTTATTCTTGTATTTCCTATCAGACGGAGGAACTCGCTGCCCTTCATCTTCTCCGACGATACGACGGCTATAAAGGTCTCGGCGTTGAGCGGGAGGGGCGAGTCCTTCTCGTCGCCGTCCTCGGGGAAATCCCCTACTGCCGATTCCTCATCGGGCACAGCCTCGCTGACTGCCGACTCGTCCGCGAACACCTTCTCCTCGTCCGCTGTATAGGGCTCCTCAGCGGGCAGCTCCTCCTCCGGCTCCACCTCCGCGGCTTCCTCCGGCACTTCTTCCGCTGCCGCTCCTTCTGCCGCCGGAGTCTGTACCTCCTCTTCCTCGCTCACTTCCTCCACGGTCTCTTCTTCTTCCGCAGGCTCTTTTTCAAGCGCCGTTACGGGGAAGGCGGAGGTGGCTTCGAGCCTTGCGAGGGATTCATCGAAGGTCTTATAGCGCTCCTTCAGGCTGTCGGGAGCGCTGCAGGCTCTGGCGGAGGCTGTCAGCTCCTCATAGTACGAACCGAGGTGTGCTTTGGCGGAGAAGAGCTTCTCGGAGACGATCTCCTCGGGCATACCTGTCAGCACGGATATCTCGCGGGTGCCGTAATCGAAGGCAGCCGCAACGGAGAACACGAGCCTTTCCACGTCGGGCATACGCTCGCTCTGCGCAAACTCCCCCGACGCCTCATTGACTATGCCGTTCGCCTTGAACTCCTTGAGCATATCGACTATATTCTTTGTCAGCTCATGGACGAGCCATGACCTGAGATGCTTTTCATCCTTTATACGCGCTATACCGGCGTAGCCGTCATTTATGGCATTTATGACTGCGGTGCGGGCTGCGGACTCATTTTTCAGGGCTATGAGCGCCTCCGCGTAGAGGCTGTCTGTGCAGGTCAGGCAGATAGACTCATACGCTGCCTTGCTGCCTATCTTTGCCCTGTCGAGCTTCTCGGAAAATGTCAATTATCCCCACTCCTTTAAATAAAAGGTCATACCTTTTAATATTATAACATATTCTGTTGAAAATTAAAAGAGTTTTTTTAAAAATTCCGGACACATCACATAACTTTTCTCCCCGCATATAATGGTAAAAAGCGGAAAACGACGGGGGTAGCGCTCTGCGCTCCTGAATAGCCCGAGTCGCGGTCATTATCCCGGGAGTGTTTACCGACTTTTCCGCTTTTTATATATCCCCGGCTGTCTCGCTGTCACGCGGGACAGTCTTTTTGCGGTTTGTCGCTCGCGCTTGAGTTGGTCTCTGGCGCCGCCAAGGGAAGGAAGAGAACCCACTGTTCTCTGGAACCTGCCTTTGAATGCGCGCAATCGTTTTGTTGTCGCTTTTTATACGCGCGTCGTGCGCGTTTTTTGGCGACAACGTTCGCAGCATCGTGC
>CAJOMV010000030.1 GCA_905235805.1 uncultured Ruminiclostridium sp. | reverse complement strand
GTGGTCTCCCCGCTGGGGAGGTGTCACCGCAGGTGACAGAGGGGCTGACCGACAGATTGCCGCCGGAGGCACTCGAGCGCCAGCGACCCTATCGCCGCGAGGCGATGGCTCAAGCGCAACCGACCCGGTTAAACAATCATCTCACCAACGTCGGCGCTCTGCTTCTCGAGGGCTATTTTCTGTGCTATGGTCTCTCTGACGCGCTCGGGGACGTACACACACAGCAGACCCGAGCGCTCGTCACGCTGGGCGCGGTAGGTGTAGCTGCCGTCAGGGGTAGAGATATTCTCGTTGTAGCTGGGGACTATGTCGGTACGGTAGAGCACGAGCTCTTCTCCGCTGATATTCACGGGGGAAATGGTGCCGTTGTTCTCGAGAATGACATTTCCGCCGGTTATGATGACCTTGCCCTCGGGGCTGGATATCCATTCAGCCTCTGCCGAGAGAATGCCGACGGTGACAGTGCCGCCGGAGATCTGGACAGTTCCTCCGGCATCGAGTGCGCCTATACCGCAGACTCTTGTGCCCTCGGCGTGCGCATGTACACGTCCGCCCTCGCAGGACACCTCGACTCTGCCGCCGAGGGAGCCTATGGCAGTACCGATATCGCCGTGGATAACGGAGATAGTTTCTCCTGATATGATGCTTACCTTACCGCTGCCGCCGTTGAGCACACCTATGCCTGTGATGCGCTCACCGTCCGTGAGCAGGTCGAGGTAGCCCTTGGAGACTATGTTGACCGAGCCGTACATAGTACCTATGGAAACCGCTTCGTTAGCGATGCACTGGGTGATGACGGAGCCCTTTACTATCTCGACATCGGTATCGCCGGAGGCGCTGCCAATGCCGACAACGGAGATACCGCGCCCGGTAGCGCTTATCTTGCCGCCGAGCACCTTTATCTGTGCGCCCGCGCCCTTTTCGCCGCCGCCTATGCAGACTATCTTATCACCGGACGAATCCACGAACACTGAGCCCTCGAGGTTGAATATTATGGAGCCGTACTGCTTCTCGTAATTTGCCCCGATACCCACGCCGCGGTTGCGGTTGTTCTTTATGGTGAGGTTCCCGTCGCCTGTAACGGTGAGCCTTGAGCCCGCGGGAACGCGTATGCCTTCCTTGTTGAAGGTATTGTCGCCCACAAGCACTATCTCGGTCTCGGCATTCTCGCCGAGCTGTACGGTAGTTTCCACAGAGCCCTTGATATTGACGTTCTCGAATATCATCTTAGTTTCCACGTTATCCGCGGCTCTGATGACCATATCGACGATATGGTTCTTTGTGCCGACAAAGCGCACGGTACCGCCGGGGACAAACACACCGGAGTACTTCTCGAGGGAGAGATTGAACACGTTGATTATCTCGTCCTCGGAGGCGGTATATATGCGGTGCTCGTTGTCGAACTTCGACAGGCGCACGTTCTCCTCGAGTATGTATTCGCTTATCTCGGGGTCGATAGCCTCCACCACCTCGCTGTTCGGCTTCGCGGTATAGAAGCCCTGTATCAGGTCAACACCAAGCTCGATGACCTTGTCGAGCTCCTCCTTTGTCTCGACGCCCTCGGCGAGTATCTTGATGTTGTACTTCTTGCCGAATTTGATGAGGTTGGAAACGAGGAGCTGCTTTTTCGAATCTGTATCAATGGAGGTGATAAGGGACATATCTATCTTGATGAAGTTCGGGTTGTTGTTGAGCACCTTCATATCGTTTGAGTAGCCGCTTCCGTAGTCGTCCACCGCGATATTGCAGTTGAGTATGCGGCGCAGGTTGTCGAACGCGGCGATAGTGGTGTCGTCGTCATCGTCGTTCTCGAGTATCTCCACAACGATATTCTCCGAGATATCGGCGTACATTTCCTTGAGCTTTGCGAGCTCATCGTCCGGGAGAATTACACTGGGAATGCTGTTGATGAAAATTTTCTTGTTCCCGAACTTTTCTATGTTGTCCTTGTAGTATTTGAGGGCGTTGAAGAAGGTGCTGCGCTCGATAGTGTAGAGCATATCGCTTATCTGGGCGTATTTCAGCACCTCGAGCGGCTTCAGACCGATATCGTCGGCGGTGCGCATCAGCACCTCATAGGCGTAGATCTCGCCGTTCTTCGCGTTGATGATAGGCTGGAAGTTATATCTGAACTCATTCTTGCTGACAAGCTTCCTGAACTTGTCAAGCTTGTCCATTTCCACGTCCTTTTCGTGGTAGATCTGCTGCGCACCCTTCTTGTTGAGACTGCGGTATTCCTTTATCTCCAGGAACATGGAAACGATGATAAGAAGACCTGCCGCGGCGCGCATGACGATCTCAATGGAATCGGGCATTATGTCGTTCAGGTATTCATATATGATAGTTCCGGACAGTATCATCAGTGTCAGTGCGAGAAATACACACTTTACCCCGAAAAACGATCTCGATCTGTCCGAGTATATTTTGCTCATATTCATTACTTCCGTTCTATGAAAAGGCTTTCCGAGAATGCCGGATATTCATACTTCAATTATATATCATAACCGGTGATATGTCAATAGAACGGCTGTTTGTTCTGTGCATTAACTACAAAAAAATCTCCGAAACGCGCACACAGTTTTACTTTATGTATAAATTTAGGTGTATAACGGTTACAAAAAGCATTCCCCGTTCCATATCGAAAACGGAACGGGGAATTGTTTATATTACTGTCAGCCCTTCATTACAAAGGAAAGGCAGTCGGTACATTCGTACTGTGTTGGATTTGCCTCGTGTGTTCCGACCTTTATGCGGTCAAGGCTGCAATAATCGCTGTCGCAGCAGTGATGCTCGCAGTTCTTGATAGAACACTCGATACACTTGTTTGCTCTTTCTGTGCTCATGAATATCAACTCCGTTCGGACGTTTTTTCGGATAAGCTCCGTGTTCTTATTATGTCCCGGACGGACTTTTTTATTCTGCCATAATTTTACTTTTTATCATTTTTTATCAGGAGCTTCATAGCATCGACAGCGCACTTTATGGCTCTTTCGTTTGATTCGCAGACCTTGTCGGGCAGTCCCGCCTTTGTCCGCTCGACGTTCCACAGCGCGGTGAATACCGAGCCCGCCCGCACTCCGCGAGCCGCTGCCACAGCGAACAGCGCCGCCGATTCCATCTCGCTCGTCAGGCACCCGCAGCGCACATAAGCGTCCCATGCCGCCGAGAGCTGCGCCGACACCGGTACGTTCGTGGGGTCTATCTCACCGTAGAAGCTGTCCTTGCAGTGGACCACCCCGACATGGCAGCGGTTGCCGTCCTCATCGGTGGAAAGCGCGTCGCCCGCCTGCTTGAGCGCCAGCATAACATCAAAATCCGGCACCGCGGGGTATTCTATCGGGATATACTCCCGGCTCGTTCCCTCGCTGCGCACAGCTCCGCTTGCCACCACAAGGTCGCCGCCGAATACCTTCATATCCATGCCGCCGCTTGTGCCTATGCGGATAAACGTGTCGGAGCCGCTCATTACCAGCTCCTCCACCGCGATAGCCGTAGATGCTCCGCCGATGCCCGTGGAGACCACGCTCACCTTCTCACCGAGCAGCGTGCCGGTGTAGGTATTGTACTCGCGGTTGTATGCTATCTGCTTCGCGTCGTCCAGCAGCTCCGCTATCGCGGGAACTCTGCCCGGGTCGCCCGTCAGTATCACATACTTCCCCACATCTCCGTCTTTTGTCCGCAGATGAAATCTGATGTTGTCCTGTATCAGTGCCATATCTGTTTCCTCCGTATATTACTGCCTTATCACGCATATACTGTCGCCTATCAGGTAGCAGTAACCGCTGTCATCCAGCCACCTTTCGGCGGTGCCTTTTTCATATCGCACCACATAATCCCGGTATTGGTGAGTATTTATATGGAAATACGCGCCGCACTCCCCGTCGGCACCGCTGCGGTATGTGAAACCGCTGTCCGCGACAGAGAATATCCGCTCACGCGCCTCCCTAAGCTCACCTTCCCTTGTGATATCCCGTTTCTGCATATCGTCCGGGTCACGCTGCCCGATCTCATATTCCGACAGCACCGCTATATCCTGTGATATCCCGTCCACGGCAATGCACACGCTTTCAAACCCGTCACGCTCGGTGGTGGTATCCGCGAAGCTTATCACCAGTCTGAAAAATCCGTACACCAGTATCAGCGCGAGCGTCCCGCATATTATCAGTGTGGCGTGGTTCGCTATCCTGAATGACTTCTTCATTTGTCGCTGTCTCCCAGAATGGAGGGAGCCTGCTCCTCCGCTTTTTTCTTCTTCCCCTCAAAGAACTTCACGAACAGAGCCCTGTCCTCTATCGCCCATATAAAGATATCCAGCAGTGTAGCGAAGATGAGCGGCAGGTACAGGTTGTCGGGACCCGTGCTTTCCGCGGTGTACTGATACTGCTGCGCGAACATCGTGTCAACGGCAAGCACTCCCACCATTCCGAGCACGGACAGTGCCGCCGCGATACGGTAATGCTTCCCGAATATGAGCGCCGCGGGAAGCACATATCCCACTACTGCCGTCACGAGCCACACGACCATAATATCCGTTCTGTCCGCGATATCCTGCGGAACTATCTCCGACCCGAGTCCCATTATGCAGACCGGGAAGAATATCCCGACGGCAACTCCCCAGATACAGACGATAACGGTCTCGATTATTTTCAATGTCAATGATAATATTTTCATAAAAACCACACTGCCCGAATATAGATAATATGTGATGCTGCAATATCAATAATATCACATTTCTCCGAAAAAATCAATAACTTTCCACTGATATATCGCCGAGGTCTGCAAATAATAAAATTCGTCAAAGCAAGCAAAGAAGGTAAAAGCCAATGAAGAAGAAACTATCGGGATTAATGAATATTGCCGCGGCACTGCCGGCGGTATTGTTTTTTGCGGGAGCTGCGATATGCGGGAGCGGGACGGCTGAAGCCGTTCCCGCGGCGAGCTATACGGAGCCCGCTGAGCGCCGCATGGTCATACCGTGCGGCACTCCGTTCGGGATAAAGATGCTCACCGACGGGGTAGTGGTGACGGATCTCGGGGCGGTGAACGGCAGGCTGAGCCAGCAGTCTCCCGCCGAAGCCGCGGGTATCCGCAAGGGCGACATCGTTACCTCGGTGAACGGCGTTCCCGTGACCGACAGTGAGAGCCTGAGCCGCGCCGTGCAGGAGAATCCCGTCTGCACGATAAAGGTCATGCGCGGGGAAGAGGAGATGACCTTCACGGCGAACGCTCTCGAGTCGGACAAGGACGGCGAATACAAGCTCGGAATGTGGACGAAGGACAGCGTAGCAGGCATAGGCACGATGACATATTACGACCCGGAGACAGGCGTTTTTGCGGGACTCGGGCACGGAGTGAGCGATACCTCCTCGGGAATAAGAATGCCCCTCCTTAGCGGCGAGATAACCGCGGTCACGATAACGGACGTGGTCCGCGGAGCTGACGGAATGCCCGGCGAGCTTTGCGGTGCGTTCATTTCCAGCGTTGAGATCGGCAAGCTCACACTCAACAGCGATTTCGGGGTATTCGGGCAGTGTACCGCGGAGCCTCTCATCGGTGACCCTGTGGAGATAGCGCACAAGGACGAGGTAAAGACCGGTCACGCGGTCATCTGCACAACGACCGGCGGTATGATGCCCGAGGAGTACGATATCGAAATTGTCAGCATTGACCGCGGCAGCACCTCCCCCGCCCGCAATATGACTATCCGTATCACCGACCCCGACCTTCTCTCCCGCACCGGCGGCATAGTGCAGGGTATGAGCGGCAGCCCTATCCTGCAGGACGGCAGGCTCGTCGGCGCCGTTACCCACGTCCTCGTCAATGAGTCCGATATGGGCTACGCCGTGTTCGCCGAAAATATGCTCGCCGCCTATACCGGGTGAGGTACCGCGCTTTCATGGGTCGCTCGCGCTTGAGCCAGCGGCTGGCGCCGCCAAGGGAAGGAAGAGAACCCACTTTCTCTAGGAGAAAGTGGGTTCCCTCCCTCCCCTTGACCCCACTCTTCTTCCGGAAAGAGCAATTGTTTCGCCCTGCAGCGGGGGTAGGAACTGCGCCTGTTCAGAGTAAAGGATAGCAAAAGCCTGTCATATAGCAATATATGACAGGCTTTCTGTATTCTTAACTATCGTCAGGCACGTGTACCGGCGGGGTGAACGCGAAGCAATCCGCCTTTCCTTCCATCTTCCTCTTTCCCTGTTAAAACAGGTGATTGCCGATCTCCGCAGCAGCGAAAGCACCCTCGAGAGCCTGACCGTTCTCCTTAGGGTGGAGACCGTCGCGGAGGTAGCGACCCTCGGCGTCCTTGAGCTCAAATTTCTCGCAGATGCCGGAATTGTGGAAGCAGTCCACGAGCCGCACACTCATCGCGCCCGCGACCTTAGTGAATATCTGAGATATCTGCTTCTCGATCTTTGCGTTGTGCTCGGGGTTGCCGGTCTGGAGAGGGGTGAGCACGAAAATGCGCGCATCGGGGAAGTTTTCGGCTATCGTCTGTATGCACCAGCGCATTGCGCCCGCTTCGGTGAACAGGTTGATATTCTCGTTATTTTCGAGGGACTTGCCGGTGAGCGCCCTGTCCGCGTCCCCGAGGAAATGGATATCGTCGTTGGTACCCATGGCAAAAGCGAAGACATCGGGCTTTTGAGCGACTCCGCTTTTTACATCTGCAAGGAACCTCTGAATGTGCACCACGGCGCAGTTGTTGGCGCGTTTCTGGAGCTCGTCCGGGTCATCTGTCTCGAGCCACCCGTCACTGAAGCCCGCGAAATCGGGGTCGTTATAGTCCTGTGTGGTGACACTGCCGGCGGAGCAGGTGAGGGTGCGCTTGTACCAGACCGCGCTGCCGATAGCGACGTTATGGTGGGAGGCAAATCCCAGTCTTTTAAATACATGATATGACCATTGTTCACCGGCGGTGATGCTGTCGCCGTCAACGCCGAAATCAAGCTTGCTGTAATCCATTTCTCTCTCCTTTTACTATGCTGTCGCTGTCGAGTATTATGGTGAAGGGACCGTCGTTGAGCAGCTCCACCTTCATATCGGCTCCGAAAATGCCCTTCTCGGTGTGGTATTGCTTTGCGCACTGTGCGATGATGTACTCGTACAGTTCATTTGCCATGTCGGGAGCTCCCGCCTTGACGAACGACGGTCGGAAGCCCTTCCGGCAGTCCGCGTAGAGCGTGAACTGCGAGATGAGCAGAAGTTCGCCGCCCACTGCTTCGAGCGAGAGGTTGGTCTTGCCCTCCTCGTCGTCGAATATCCGCAGCCCGAGGAGCTTATCTGTCATCTTGTCGGCTATCTGCCTTGTATCCTCCCCGGAAATACCGATGAAAACGAGAAATCCCTTTCCTATCGCGCCGACGGCCTCCCCGTCAACGGTCACGGATGCGCGTGTTACGCGCTGTATAACAAATCTCATATTCTGAAATGTCTGAGCTGCTGCTCGAGTATCTGAGCCTGACTTGCCAGCTCCTCCGAGCTTGCGGCGGACTGCTGCGCGGTGGCGGCATTGCTCTGTACTACGGTGGTTATGCCTGTCAGACCCGCGTTGACGGTGCCGATATCACGCGCCTGCTGGCTGGAGGAATCCGCTATCTTGCCCACGAGCGCGCTGAATTCCTGCACAGACTCGCTGACCTCGGAGAGGGAGCGGCTTGCGGATTCGTTGAGCTGAACGCCCTGATTTACCGCCGCCACACAGCGAGCTATTACCTGCACAGCGTCTTTGGCTGCGTCCGCGGACTTGCTTGCGAGGTTGCGCACCTCGTCCGCGACTACCGCGAAGCCCTTGCCCGCGTCGCCTGCGCGCGCAGCCTCTACTGCCGCGTTGAGCGCAAGGATATTTGTCTGGAAAGCGATGTCATCTATCAGCTTAGCGATAGACTGTATTTCCTCGGACGCTTTTCTGATGTCCTCGATAGCGCTGCTGAGGTTGCGCATATTCTCGTTGCCTGTCTCGACGTTGCGCACAGTCTGCTCGGAGAGTCCCAGCATACGCTCGGTCATCTCTGCATTTGCGGTGACATTGCCGTTGATGTTCTTAACGAGAGAATCGAGCTCCTTGATAGTGCTCGCCTCTGTGGAGGAGTTGTCCGCAAGGCTCTGCGCGCCGCTTGCGAGGAGATCCACGCCGCTGCTCACCTGCTCGCCGGCCTGTCTTATGGTGCCGATGGTGCCCTTGAGGGAGGAGGATATCTTGTCGAGGGATACCCTGATATTGTTGAAATCGCCCTCATATACGCAGCTGCTCTCGGCGGTGAGGTTGCCCTCCGCTATTTCGGAAAGCATCGAATCTATATCTCTTATGTACATACCGAGGTTTGTGATAGTCTTTTCCATAGCTCTTGAAAGCTCCTCGGTCTCGTCGCCGCGGTCATTTGCCTTGAAGGAGCTGTCTATCACGCCGTTCGAGAACTTGTCGAGACATTCCACGGTGGGTGTTATCGACCCGGCTATCTTCTTTGCGACGCCGATCGACACAATGACACCCACGCTGGTCAGCAACGCAGCCCACAGGAACATCAGCATAATGCCGATCTTGCCTGCGCGGTACACGTTCGAGGAATCGGTGCAGTAGAAAATGGTGAATTCGGGATTGTCCGGCAGGGGCATGGAGTACACGAGCACGGAGGACAAAGCGCTGCCGGAATGTGCGGACTTGCCCGATTTGGCGGCATTGAACACCTCGGTATATTCGGACTTGCCGGACACGCTTGAGCCGCACTCGTTCTTGTTGGTCGAGAGCAGTATCTCACCCGTGCTGCTGTTTATCATGTATCCGTAAGTGCCGTCTCCGCCCATTATGTTGATCGCGTAGTCGAAGTAATCCTCATCGAGCTCGCCGACTATGATATCGGAGCCTCTGTTGTAGGCGATGAGGTTTTTCCTTGCGGAGGGGATATACGCAATGTTGATCTTACCTGCCGCAAGACCTCTGCTGTCGGAGATGAAGTCGCTGTAGTCATATCCGACGCTGTCTCCGAGCGCGAACACGATATTGAAGATATCGCTGTCTCCGCCGGGCTCCACGTTCTCGAGACCCGCGGGGAGGTATTCGGACTCCTCCTGCATCGAGCTTACGGCGGCGTTTGTTATGGTACTGCCGAAAGCGTCCGAGAATTGGTTCTCAATGACCATTATGATACCGCAGGCGACTATCGCGACAGCGAACGAGCCGATACCCGCGCAGAGTATTCCGAGCCGTAACAGACGCTTTTTCATTGATGTTTTCATGGATATAGTTCCTTTCTAAAAAATTCTCCGATGCGCAGTATCCGTATCGGAGAATTCATGATCACTTGCGAGCCGTGTAGAGGTCATCGAGACGCTTCTTCTCGGCTTTTGCCTTTGCGAGATACCCGGAATAGTCCACGTCCTTCTTCTCGCGGAGAAGCTCCGTTATCTGGCAGATAGGCTGATATATGGGAGTGAGGGAAATGTTGCCGTACATACCCTTGAGTGCGTGAGCTACCTCGAACGCCTTGTCGAAATCCTTAGCGGCGATATGCTTTTCAAGCTCCGGTATACGCTCGTCGGGGATAACGCTCTTCACAAGGTCAATGTAGAACCCCTCATCGTCGAGGCATCTCTTCACGCCCTCGTTCACATCAGCGCCGTATTCCCTGAGGTTATCTATTGTGATCATAGCGGTCTGTCTCCTTTTCTTATAAGCGGTGGTTTACTCTTTCCTCGATGAATTTCTCAAATTCCTCGGGCGGAACGGGCTTTGAGAAGTAGTAGCCCTGTATGATGTCGCAGCCCGCCTTCTTGAGAAGGTCGTACTGCTCCTTAGTCTCAACGCCCTCTGCGATAACCGGTATTTTCATAAAGTCGGCTATGTCGATCATCAGCTGCACCATGCGAAGATCCTTCTCATCGTCGCATATCTTCCTGATGAATGCCATATCCAGCTTCAGCGCGTCGATAGGCAGGGAAGCGAGCATATTCAGCGAGGAGTAGCCCGACCCGAAGTCGTCCATCTCCACTCTGAAGCCCTTGTCGCGCAGTCTCTTGACCGTCTCGACTATCTGCTCGGAGTTGTCGGTATATGCGGACTCTGTTATCTCAAGGAGGTATTCGCTCGGCTCGAGACCGTTTTCCGCGACTATGTCGGTTATCTCCTGCTCGAAATTCGGGTCGCTGATATCTATTCTCGATACATTTACGGAGACGGGTATAGTTACGCCGAATTTGTCCTTCCAGCGCTTTATCTGTGCCGCTGCCTCACGCCATACATAGTGGTCGAGCTTCTTCACCAGACCGTTCTCCTCGAACAGCGGTACGAAGGCTCCCGGTCCCACGAGACCGTACTCGGGGTGCTGCCAGCGTATCAGCGCCTCCGCGCTGCAAAGCAGCGGGTCAACGCCCTTTATGTTGAACTTCGGCTGATAATATACCTTGAACTGTCTCTCCTCGACGCCCGCGTCCATATCGCCGATGAGCTTCTCGGAGTACAGCTCCTTTTCGTGCATTTTGTCGTCATACACGCCGTAAGCGGTATTGTAGTTGCCGCGGAGAGCGTTGCAGGCGATAGCAGCCCTGTCGAAGCGGGTCTCGATATCGACGGACTGATCGACATTCTGATATACGCCCATGCGTATGCTTAACCTCGAATGTCCCGTGACCTCGCTCAGCTCGGTGATTATGCGGTTGAGCATAGCCTCATAGTTGTCGCGGTGGTTGACGTATATGTAGAACTGGTCAGCCTCGCAGCGGCACGCGATACCGTCCGCGTCATCGAGTATGCGGTTTATCTGTCCCGCGATGCAGGTGATGACCGTGTCGCCGAACAGTCTGCCGTGCAGGTCGTTCACAAGGTGGAAGCGGTTCACGTTCAGCACGAGAGCGTCCATAGGCTCATCGGGGTAGTACTGGTCGTGCCTTCTGCTGTGCTGGAAGAAGTATTCTTTTGTGTAGAGTCCGGTCAGAGTATCGTTCTCGGTGGCGTTGATGATGCTGCTGTCCTCGGCGAGCTCAACGGAGCGCCTTACTCGCGCGAGAATGACCTCCGGCATATCATACGGCTTCGGGATAAAGTCCGCGGCACCCAGCTGCAGGCTCTTGACCTCGGCGGTCCTTTCGGAGGTAAGTACGATAACGGGTATTCTGGAAAGATTAGGGTCGTCGTGCAGCAAAGCAAGCACCTCATAGCCGTCCATTTTGGGCATTATAAGGTCGAGCAGTATCATCGAGAGCGTCTTTTCACGCTTTCTGATCTGCTCCATAGCCTCTTCGCCGTCCTCGGCGTAGATAACGTCGTAGTCCTTTTCTATGATCTTCCCGAGCAGTCTGCGGTTGACGTGCTCATCGTCCACGATAAGGACCAGTCTGCGTATGCCGTCTCTCGGTCTTTTCACTTCTTCGCTCATATCTGTTCTCCTGATGTATTTTCGTATCGAAGCGTAAAATAACGCTTATTATACGCATAACATTATATCACAGATTTCTAAAAATTGCAAGCATTTACAAAATTTCTGTACAAAGTAGTCAAAAACTATGGTTATTTTCCATAAAACGAGAAAGCTCCCGCAAATCACAGGTGCGTCTGTTCAGAGTAAAAATAAGACCGCCCGTGTTTTGAAGGTTCCTTTTATGCGCGCTTTTGGGAACCTTCTTTACGACTTCCTGTCGTTTGGAAGGTTTCTTTTATGCGCGCGTCGTGCGCGCTTTTGGAAACCTTCTTTACGACTTCCTGTCGTTTGGAAGGTTTCTTTTATGCGCGCGTCGTGCGCGCTTTTGGAAACCTTCTTTACGACGTCCTGTCGTTTGGAAGGTTTCTTTTATGCGCGCGTCGTGCGCGCTTTTGGAAACCTTCTTTACGACGTCCTGTCGTTGTCCGGGCGGTCTTGCCTATTATATTATGAACCGTTTTTCTTGAGCCATTCCGCATAGCCTGTTATAAGGCTTGTCGGCCATTTCCTGCCTCCCCAGCTGCCGCCGTTCAGCTGATAGTAGTAGTCGAAGTAGAGCGGGCTTCTGTTGGTATAGGCGTTGAGGGTGGAGACCTGTGTCTCGCCCTTTCTTATCTGCCGCGCGAACACAACAAAGCGGGTGTCGATATTTGCGCCGAAGGGATAGTAGCAGGTGGAGAGAGTGAGGAACTTGTCGCCGTATTTAATATCGAGGTCGGGGTTATAGAACACGCTTCTGTCGAACACAGCTTCGAAATAGGCGTAGAACAGGCTTTCGGAGGAGAAGTTGCGGAACTGATAGTAATTGAACACATCACCATGCTTGGTGGAGGTGTTTACGAACATACCGGCGAATACCACATACTGGCTCTGCGTGCCGTCAATGCACTCGAAGTTCACTATGGGGTGGGTTATGTAGAAATTGAGGCTGCCGTATCTTGCGGGGTAGTAGTTGGTTATCTTCGCGAGACCCGCGCCTGTGCGGATATTGTGTCCGTAGATAACGATATTGTCGGGGCGGGAGGTCTCGGTTATCGGGACATGGCAGTCCGCGAAGGAGCAGCCGACCTTTGTGTAGTCGTATGCGCCCCAGAAATCATGCTCGAGGTAGAACTTGTTGTCCGTAGCCTGCAGAATGGGCAGGTCAATGGGCGTATCCGCGATAGTGAGCCAGCCCACGAAATCGGTATTGAGGTCTCTCATGTACTCGAAGTCGTGCTTTATCTCATATTTTACGTCGCCGTAGCGGTAACCCGACACATGAGCCTGTGTGGTGGCGATAGCCTGAGCCGCAGTCTGAGCGGGAGCAGTAGTGACTGCCGGAGCAACGTATGCGGGAGCCGGTGCGGCTGTAGCTGCCGTAGCTGTGGTAGTCTCTTCTGTGGTCTCCTCCGGAGGTTCCGTTTCCGGGGGAGTTGTGGTAGTTCTCTTGGTGGTCGTAGTAGCCTTTGTGGTGGTAGTAGTTTCAGTGGTAGTCTCCTCGGTGGTAGCCTCGGTGACGGGCTCGGTCACGGTATCTATCCCGCCGTTCTCAACGACCTGCGGCTGTTCCTGGCAGCCCGCGAGGAGCATTACTGCGGCGAGCACAGCCGCGGCAAATGTTCTGCGTGTTTTTCTCATCTCAAAATAGCCTTTCTGTTATTTTACGGAATTACGGTCATTTATAGTAGCTTTCCACTTTCAGCGCGAAGCTATCAGAAGTTTTTGAAAGGGGTTTGGGGAAAACTTTTTTCAAAAAGTTTTCCCCAAGTCTCGAGCGCTCAAAGCACGAAGCTTTGAGTTTTTCGCCAAAAGCGCGCATGGACGCGCGCATCTAAGCGAAAAACCAGCGACCCGATCGCCGAAAGGCGACGCTTAATACGCCTTGCCCCAGTAAACGAGCTGCTTGGCGGGCTTGCCGCAGCAGACGCACACATCGGAGATATGCTCCTGCTCGAAGGGAATGCAGCGGGAGCCGACGCCGGTCTTAGCCTTGACCTCGTCCTCGCAGGCTTCCTCGCCGCACCACATAGCCTTGATGAAGCCGTCGCCCTTCTCCTCGAGAGCCTTGGTTATCTCGTCGAGGGTCGTGCAGGCGTAGGTGCGTCTCTCACGGTTCTCGAGAGCCTTCTGATAGAGCCCGTCGTGTACTGCCTTCAGCTTTTCCGCCGCCGCTGTTTCGAGGTCTTCGAGCTTTACGAAGCTCTTTTCGCCGTTGTGGCGTGTAACGATAACGCACTGGTCGTTCTCAATATCCTTGGGACCTATCTCTATCCTTATCGGAACGCCCTTCATTTCATACTCCGAGAACTTCCAGCCGGGGGAGTTCTCGCTGTCGTCGAGCTTTACGCGCAGACCCGCTTTTTTCAGCCTGTCGAGGAGCTCACCCGCCTTTTCGAGAACGCCCTCCTTGTGCTGTGCTATCGGGATTATCACCGCCTGTATCGGTGCCACAGCCGGCGGGAGCGCAAGCCCGCTGTCGTCGCCGTGGGTCATTATGATAGCGCCGATAAGTCTTGTGGTAACGCCCCAGCTTGTCTGGTGCGGATATACGAGCTGATTGTCCTTGTTTGCGTACTGGATGTCAAATGCTCTCGCGAAGCCGTCGCCGAAGTAGTGTGACGTACCCGCCTGAAGAGCCTTGCCGTCGTGCATCAGTGCTTCGATAGCGTAGGTAGCCTCCGCGCCCGCGAACTTGTCGCTGTCGGTCTTGCGCCCCTTTACAACGGGCATTGCGAGTGCGTCCTCGCAGAACTTTGCGTACACGTTCAGCATTCTCTCGGTTTCTTCTATCGCTTCCTCTGGGGTAGCATGTATGGTATGACCCTCCTGCCACAGGAATTCTCTCGAGCGCAGGAACGGTCTTGTGGTCTTTTCCCAGCGAACTACGCTCACCCACTGGTTGTACAGCTTCGGCAGGTCGCGATATGAGTGTACTATGTTCTTGTAGTGCTCGCAGAACAGCGTCTCCGAGGTCGGGCGTACGCAGAGCTTCTCTTCGAGCTTCTCGCTGCCGCCGATAGTTACCCACGCAGCCTCGGGAGCGAATCCCTCAACGTGGTCCTTTTCCTTCTGAAGCAAACTCTCGGGTATGAACATAGGCATACAAACATTTTCATGCCCCAGTTCCTTGAACATTCCGTCCAGTATTCTCTGAATGTTCTCCCATATAGCGTAACCATAGGGTCTGATCGCTAAACAGCCCTTCACGCTCGTATATTCGACGAGCTCCGCTTTCTTTACGATGTCGGTGTACCACTGCGCGAAATCCTCGTCCATGGAGGTTATCGCTGTGACCTGCTTCTTGTTGTCAGCCATTTTTCACATTCTCCGTTCTTATTTTTGCCGCAGACATAGAGCGCGGCAGACACTGCTACTATTATATAACATTTTGAGGGATTTTGCAATAGTATTGACAAAAATTCTAACATTTGACATTAAACCGACTTTGTGATATTATTATTTTATACAATAAGACAATAACAGGTCGATACGTTAAAGTATCAGGAGGGATATTCCGATGAACAGGACTTTTGCGCGGACAGAGCTCATCTTCGGCAAAGAAGCAATGGAGATACTCACCTCTTCCCGCGTTGCGGTGTTCGGGGTCGGCGGCGTGGGCGGCTACGCGGTGGAAGCGCTTGTCAGAAGCGGTCTCGGCGCCATAGATATCATAGACGACGATAAGGTCTGCATAACGAACATAAACCGCCAGATAATAGCCACCCGCAAGACCGTGGGACAATACAAGACCGATGCCGCCGAGGAGCGCATTCACGACATAAATCCTGACTGCAGGGTGACAGCGCACAAGACCTTTTTTCTCCCCGAGACAAGGGACGAGTTCGATTTCTCGCAGTATGACTACGTTATAGACGCGATAGATACCGTGAGCGGCAAGCTCGCGCTGATAGAGTGCTCGAACGCCGCCGGGACTCCGATAATCTCCTGCATGGGTGCCGGCAACAAGACAGACCCCACGAAATTTGAGGTCGCGGATATATTTGAGACCTCCGTATGCCCGCTTGCGAGGGTAATGCGCTATGAGTGCCGCAAACGAGGCATTAAGAAGCTGAAGGTGGTGTATTCAAAGGAAAAGCCGATACGCCCCGTAGAGGATATGGCGATAAGCTGCCGCACTCACTGCGTCTGCCCGCCCGGGACAGCCCACAAATGCACCGAGCGCCGCGATATCCCCGGCTCCGCGGCATTTGTGCCGTCGGTGGCGGGACTGATAATAGGCGGGGAAGTCATAAAAGACCTGATAAACTGGAAGGAGCTGCAAAATGGAAGAGCTTGATGTAATGAAGAGAGCGCAGAGTTATATCGAAAGCCTCGCGAACGGCAAGGACCCGCTCACCGGGAATGAACTGCCCGACGCGGATATCGTGAACAATGTCCGTATCTCGCGCTGTCTGTTCTATGTCTCCGATGTGCTCAAAAAGGTCATAGATAACGGCGGGTAAGTGTCCGCAAAGCCGAAAGAGAGGATAAAACGCGCCGATAAGGCGGATTTTGCCCTGACCGATGAGCAGGCAGCGGCATTGAAGCCGTTCAGCGAAGATGTTTCTTTATCAAAAACAGTCGGAAGGATCAATGATCTGATAGATTCTGATATAATGAAGAAGTTAAGCCGAAAAGCCGTTGTGGAATGGCTGCTGGAAAAAGGCTTGCTGCATGAAGTGATCATCAACGGACGAACTCATCATGACCCTACCGCGGAGGGGGAGCTGCTGGGTATAAAGCTTACTGATTACCGTACATTTGAAGGAAACATGGTAAAGCTGTGTGTTTACAGTCCCGAAGCCCAGCAATTTATATTTGACAACATTGATGTCATCATCGAATTCGCTTCGCAGGAATAACAAAATTCCCCCGGTACCGATGTACCGGGGGAAGCTTTCTGATGTTATCAGTCGGATACATAAGGAATGAGTGCTATCTGTCTAGCTCTCTTGATAGCGACAGTGAGCTCTCTCTGATGATACGCGCAGCAGCCCGTTACACGGCGGGGCAGTATCTTGGAGCGCTCTGTCATGCACTTTCTGAGCTTTGCTACGTCCTTATAATCGATGAATTCCGCTCTGTCAGCGCAGAACTGGCATACTTTCTTTCTGCTGCGCTTAACGGGGCGTGCGGGTCTCTCGCCCATTTCCTTCTTTTCAGCCATTGTAGTTTCCTCCTTCGTTAAAACGGATAACCGTCTCCGTCATCGCCCGGTTTATCGGACTTGAAATCCGACGACGTGAAATCGCCGTTGGAAGATGTAGGTGCCGAATTTGTGCCGGAGCCGGGATGCTCGGGGGGCGGTTCGGGGAATCCTGCGTCTGAACGATATCCGCCGCCGCCTTCGGGCTTCTTGTCACCCGTGAATGTAGCGCGGTCAACGATTATCTCGGTAATGTATCTTGTGTTGCCGTTCTTGTCGACATAGCTTCTGTTCTGGAGCTCGCCCTCGACAAGTATCGGTCTGCCCTTTGTCCAGTATCTTGAGATGAACTCCGCTTCCTGACGCCATGCGACGCAGTCGAAGAAATCGGCTTTCCTATCTTCGCCCTTGTTCTGGAACCGTCTGTCAACGGCAATTCTGAACGAGAGGACGGAAACACCCGTGGGTGTAGTCTTGAGTTCAAGATCCTGAACTATACGTCCGAGCATTATTACCTTGTTATACATCGCAATATCCCCTTTCTTAAATGTTGTCGGTCGTGTGTTTACTTGCGTAATACTACCATGGAGCGGAGTACGCCGTCGGTAATGTTGATGACGCGCTCAAACTCATCGGGGAATTCGGGTTTGCCGTCGAAATGGTAAACCACATAGTAACCCTCAGACTCGTAGTTGATGTCATAAGCGAGCTTTCTCTTGCCCCACTCATCGACGTCAACAAGCTCGGCGTGCTCCTTGATAAGGTCGGAGAACTTTGCCACGAGAGTCTTGACAGCTTCTTCCCCGTTCTTTAACGAGAATACAACTACTGCCTCGTACTTTTCACCTGTTTTAGCCATATTTTACCTCCTTACAGACTATCGGCCCGCACCCTTATGTGCGAGCAAGGATGAGCCGGCGATAAAAGCCGACTATGACATTATAGCAGTTTTTCCCCTGCTTGTCAATAACTTTGGGAGAAAAATTTTCCGTGGATAAATGTGAAAGATTTGTGAAAATTTTCCGCGGGTTATTGTATCACGGGGTTATTTATAGTATAATATTACTTTAACAACATTTTCAAAAGGTGATAGGAATGTCATATCAGGACGACAAGCGCGAGCTGCTGAAGCTGAAGCAGGGTCTGATTGAAGAGAGCGAAGAGATACACGAGGAGGAGAAGCCTGTCTACGAGCTGCACGGCTGGAAGCGGGTGGAGAATTTCTTCTACCATAATAAATGGTATGTCGCCGCGGCGGTATTTTTCGCGGCGGTGGCGGCGTTCCTTGTCATTTCGCTTGTGCAGAAGGAGCAGGGCGACCTTCGCGTAATGGTGGTGACGAAGGACAAGGACATCGCTTCGGAGATAATGTTCAAGACGGGCGACCTTGAAAAGGCGTTCGAGCTGTACTGCCCCGACTATGACGACAACGGCTATATACACGTTGACGTGTACAATGTCGATCTGAGCGACAACCCCGACCCGCAGTATTCCCTTGCCGCGGTCACGAAGATAACCAGCGAGATAATGTACGGCGAGGCGCAGCTTTTCCTTGTGGACTCCCTTGCCGCGCAGGCGGTCACGAACAACGACCTGTCGCAGTTCGTTGACCTCGGTAAGATATATCCCGATGAGGACTGCGTGGACGGGGTATTCCTAAGAATAAAAGGGAGCGGCTTTGCGGCGAACGCCCAGTATTACGAAGCCTGCCCCGACGACCTGTACCTTGCGGTGAGGAATGCCTCGGAGAGCGACGAAAACAGCTTCCGCAGCCTTGCCGCGAAGCAGAAGGCTCTCGAGATAATAGACAACATCATCAATGACTACTATGCAGGCTGGATAGACGATCAGGGCAGGATATTCGGCATAAGCGGAAAGGATGTGAGGAGCAGTTGAAACGGGACAATATACTGCTTATCGGGCTCAAGGGGCTCGGCTTCGGGGTATTCGGCAATGTGCTCGGCGGCATAATGACCGTGTCCCTCGCGCCGTTCCTCGCGGAATGGTTCATTCCGTACATCGCGATACTGTTCACCGCGTTCATCTACGCGTCTCTGCTGTTCACGGCAGGAATGAAGGACGGGCAGAAGGAGGCTAAGCTGCTCCGCAATCACCGTGTGGAGAGCATACCGAAGCTTCGGTGGGTATTCCTCGGGCTTGCGATAGGGGGTATAATGTGCGTTCCGTGCGCGGCGCTCCTCGCGAGCGCTCTGGGAGCGTTTTCCGTGACGGGTGAGGTGCTGCTCGCTTCGTATTTCGTCATAGGCGCCTTCGCGCCGACCCTGTTCATGATAGACCCGCAGGCTATGCCGGTCATCTACCCGGTGATCCTTATGGCGCTGTACCTTATCCTTACGCCTGTGTCGGCTCAGCTCGGCTACAAGTTCGGCGTTGATGAGCGCTCGTTCAAGGACTTCATGTATGAAAAAGAGCAGTGAGTGCCGCTTGCGCTCGAGAAGTCGCTTGCGCTCGAGTGCCTCCGGCGGCAAGCCCTTTGGAAAAAGGGCTTGAGCCTAAACCTTAATTGCTGACGGGATAGTATAGGTTCTTTTTTGAAAGATCATAGAAAAAACGGAGATAAGAATATGAAAAAAGGAATATTGTTTGACCTCGACGGCACGCTGTGGGATTCCTCCGCGACCGTCATAGCCGCATGGAACGAGTGTATCGCGAAAAACTCCGACCTCGGGCTGACATTTACGCAGGATCAGATGAAGAGCTACATGGGAAAGACGCTTGATAAGATAGCCGATCTTATGTTCCCGATGCTCACCGTTAAGGAGCGCCGGCGGCTGATGAAGCTCTGCTCGGCGTATGAGAACGAATACCTCGCCTCGCATTCCGCGTATATCTTCACGGGTGAGCGGGAAACGCTCGAAAAGCTGCACGGCGAGTACTTTCTCGCCATAGTCAGCAACTGTCAGGACGGCTATATCCAGCGGTTCCTTGAGCAGTGCGGGTTCGCGGAGCTGTTTGACGACTTCGAGTGCGCGGGCAGGACAGGGCTCGACAAGGGCGGCAATATCAGCCTTGTGATAGAACGGAACGGGCTCGGGAAGTGCGCTTATTTAGGCGACACCGACCTTGACGGGGAAGCGGCGCGCAAGGCGGGCATACCCTTTATCCACGCGGGCTACGGCTTCGGCAAGCCCGCCGACTTCGACGCCCGGATAAACGATATTACAGAGCTCCCCGCGGCGCTTGCGCGGGTGTGACAGGAGAAAGAGCCTATGGGAAAACGAGTGGCGATACTTGACGAGGTGCGCGGACTTGCGTACATCGCTATGATAATTTACCACGCCTACTACGACCTCGCGTTCGTGTACGGGCATGACCTGCCCGACGCTGTGGACGTCTTTATGAAGTGGTTCCAGCCGCTCATCGCGGGGACCTTCATAGTGGTGGCTGGCATATCCTCGAATTATTCGCAGAACAATTTCAAGCGCGGGGTGAAGTACTTCTTCTGCGCAATGCTGCTGACGTTCGTGACGACGATATTCATGCCATCCGAGATCATCATCTTCGGTGTTCTGCATTTCTACGCCATTGCGGCGATGATCTACGGCTTTATCGGAAAATTCACCGAGCATATCCCCTTCATCATCGGGATATTCCTGTTCGTGCTGCTGTACGCGGTGACGCTGAATATCCCCCGCGGGTATGTCGGCTTTGACGGGCTGTTCACCGCGCCCATGCCGGATATCCTGTACGGGCATTACTGGCTGTTTCCGCTGGGATTTCCGTCGGCGGGCTTCTACAGCGCCGATTATTTCCCGCTTATCCCGCATTTCTTCCTGTTCATGGCGGGTGCCTCCCTCGGCATCTATTTCAAGACCGGCAAAGCGGCAAGGGGCTTCTACACTTCCCGCTTCAACGGTCTCGCGTTTATAGGACGGCACGGACTTCTCATCTATATGCTGCACCAGCCTGCGCTTTTCCTGATACTCGACCCCGTCCACAAGCTGCTGGGACAGACAACGATGTTCCTGTAAGAGCGGTCTCTGCTGACCCCGTCGGAAAACTGCCCGGCGGGGTCGAATTATTTCCTGAAAAAATCCGTAATAATTATTGCAATTTTTACCTGTATATGGTATAATGTTATTTAATGGTAAGCTCTCGCTTACAAATAACGGAAAGGACGAAAAATTTATGGACATCAATGCACTTTACAAGCTCTGGCTCGAAAAAGCGACCGTAGATCCCGATCTTCAGACCGAGCTGAAGTCGGTGGAGGGAAAGCCCGAGGAGATAAGCGACCGTTTCTACCGTGAACTCGAATTCGGTACGGGCGGACTTCGCGGAGTTATCGGCGCGGGCACAAACAGAATGAACTACTACACAGTATGCAAGGCTACACAGGGACTTGCCTCCTACCTGATGAAGGTGAAGCCCGAGGGCGCCGCAGTCGCGGTATCCTATGACAGCCGTATCAAATCCACCTACTTTGCGGAGTCCGTAGCGCAGGTCCTTTCCGCAAACGGTATAAGGGTATTCATCTACAAGGAGCTGATGCCTACCCCCATGCTCTCGTGGGCAGTCCGCTACTACGGCTGTGACGCGGGCGTTATGGTCACCGCTTCGCACAACCCCGCAAAGTACAACGGCTACAAGGTATACGGTCCCGACGGCTGCCAGCTCACTATTGACGCCGCGAACGCTGTTCTCGACGAGATAAACAAGACCGACACCTTCGGCGGCATCAAGTCGATATCCCTTGACGAAGGCGTAAAGAGCGGTCTTGTGAAGTATATCGACGACAAGTGCATCGACGATTATATGGCGGAAGTGAAGAAGCAGGCAGTTCACCCCGAGGTTTGCGCGGGCGCGGGACTCAAGGTGGTCTACACTCCCCTCAACGGCACCGGCAACAAGCCCGTACGCCGTATCCTGAAGGAAATAGGCATAAAGGAAGTCATCGTGGTGCCGGAGCAGGAGAACCCCGACGGGAACTTCACCACCTGCCCGTATCCGAACCCCGAGTTCAAGGAGGCTCTTCAGAAGGGTCTCGAGCTCTGCCGCAAGGAGAAGCCCGACCTGCTGCTCGCTACCGACCCGGACTGTGACCGTGTAGGTATCGCGGTGCCCGACGGCGACGATTACGCGCTGTTCACCGGTAATGAAGTCGGTGCTTTGCTGCTCGAATATATCGCAAGGGAGAGAAAGGCTCTCGGCACTCTGCCGGCGAACCCCGTGGCTGTAAAGACCATAGTTACCACCGACATCACCCGCGCTATCGCGAAGAAATACGGCATCGAGCTCATCGAAGTCCTCACAGGCTTCAAGTTCATCGGTGAGCAGATAGGCTTCCTCGAGGCGAAGGGCGAGACAGACCGCTACATCTTCGGCTTTGAGGAGAGCTACGGCTACCTCGCGGGCGGCTATGTACGCGACAAGGACGCTGTCGTCGCCTCCATGCTGATATGCGAAATGGCTGCGTTCTACCGCGCACAGGGCGTTTCCCTCATCGAAGCGAGAAGGAAGATGTACGAGGAGTACGGCTCTTACTGCAACAAGCTCGACAACTTCGCGTTCGAGGGCGAGAGCGGCATGGCAAAGATGCAGGAGATAATGAACTCTATCCGCACCGATGTTCCTAAGGATATCGCCGGAACAAAGGTGACCGCTGTAGCTGACTATGAGGCAAGCGAAAAGACAGATCTCACGAACGGCAGCAAGACAAAGATAGAGCTCCCGAAGTCCAACGTCATCACACTCTATCTCGAGGACGGCGCTTCGCTCGTTATCCGTCCCTCCGGCACAGAGCCGAAGATCAAGATCTACTACACCACTATCGGCAAGACCAATGAGGACGCCGCCGCGCTTCAGGCAAAGTACTCCGAAGCCTTCACAAAGGTAGTCAAGGGCTGATATCATGGCGTTCGGCGGTATTCTGATCGTGCTGCTGCTTGGAACGGTGGTCGCGTTTTTCGTCAAGTATTTTGTACCGCTGCTTATCATCGGAACGGTCGGCGCGGCGGGAGCGATCCTGTTCATTGCCGCCCTTGTCCGCCGCGGCAGGGCTGAAAGGCTGGGACAGACACCCGGAAGGGCAATGCTCATATCGGGTATAGTGCTTACTCTGCTGTCACCCCTTGCTGCTGTCGGGTTGTTTATCTGGGCGTACTTTATACCGAAATAAAAAAATCTCTCCCGGAAGTACAGGCTTCCGGGAGATTTTTTATTGTTAGTCTTTATCGTTTTTTCCTACTATGAGCTCTTTTGCGTAGGGGAGCTTCTCGATCTCCCTGCAGAACTCCCGCCACTCCGGGAGACGGTGGTTCTTTCGCTGGGAGTAGATAGTCTTGAGGGCGCGGTAGTTGGTGGTGAGGCGCGCCGTGAGCTCAAACCCGCAGGGATTGCTGTACAGCAGGCGAAGGTAGTCCTCCGGATCCTGCGTCTCGTTGTAGCGGTCTTTAAGCTCGTTCATTATCTCTATCATTCTCGGGTCAACGTACTCGTTGTACTGCTTCGAGAGGTCGAATTTCGCTATGCGGTGCATGGTCGACTGGCTGGACACGAACTCGAGGAAGCGATAGCGCTCCGCCTCCGTCCACGCCTTGACCGTGAAGGTAAGGTCGAACGCCACGCGGATACCCGTCATGAACTGGTCGTGTCCCTCACCCTTGCCGGACTGCGCGAGCTTTATGATGCGCTCGGTGATATCGCCGTTGACTGCGGACGTGTCTACCGCGTAGGAATATTTGCACGCCTTTATACTCTCTTCAAGGTCGTAGATCTTGATATTTTCTAACTTCATCGGGCAGCCCTCCGTTATTCCTGAAGCATGAACATATTGTAGATAACGCGGATAGCCTCGCTGAAATCCTCCTCACGGATACCTATGATGATGTTGAGCTCGGAGGAGCCCTGGTCGATCATCTTGATATTGATGTTCGCGTGGGAGAGCGCCGCGAATATGCGGGTCGCGGTACCCTTTGTAGCCTTCATTCCGCGTCCTACGACAGCGATGAGCGCGAGGTCATGCTCTACCTCGATGTGGTTCGGGTGGCAGACCTCCTGCACGCGCTCCACGAAATTCGGGTGAGCCTTGATGTCGTCGCTGTCTATGATGAGGGTCATGGTGTCGATGCCCGTGGGGATATGCTCGAAATTGATCTTCTCCACGTCCATGAGGGTAAGTATGCGGCGGAGGAAGCCTATCTCACCGTTCATCTCGTCCTTTTCTATCGCCACGGCGCTGAAATTCTTCTTGCCGGCGATACCGGTGATTATGTGCCTGCTGCTGCCCTCGGGAGCCTCGGGGACTATCATGGTGCCCTTGGCGGAGGGGTCGTTGGTATTCTTGATATTGATCGGTATCTTCGCGTTTCTTACGGGGAAGATAGCGTCCTGATGCAGAACGGTGGCGCCCATGTAGGAGAGCTCGCGGAGCTCACGGTAGGTGATGATATCGATGAACTCGGGGTCCTTTACTATCCTCGGGTCAGCCACCGCGAAGCCGGGAACGTCCGTCCAGTTCTCGTACAGCTCCGCGCCGATAGCCTTAGCCACAACGGAGCCTGTGAAGTCGCTGCCGCCGCGGGAGAAGGTGCGTATCGAGCCGTCGGGGTTTGCGCCGTAGAAGCCGGGTATCACAGCGCAGTCATAGCCCTCGAGGATAGACGCGAGGGTAGCGTCGGTGAGGTCGGCGTCGAATTCGCCGTTCGCCTTGAAGAAGATGCCCTTTGCGGCGTCCACGAAGGCGAAGCCGAGGTAATTCGCGAGGATAATTCCGTTGAGGTACTCGCCGCGGCTTGCCGCGTAGTCTCTGCCCGCGCGCTTGGTGAAGTTGTCGGTGATCTCCTCGAATTCGCGGTCAAGGGATATCGTGAGACCGAGGTCGCTGATAATGCCGTTGTAGCGGTCGGCTATGGGGAGGAATGCCGCCACAGCGTTCGCGCCCTTGCACACGTCGTCGTAGCACTTATAGAGCATATCCGTGACCTTCGTGTCGTCGGAAAAGCGCTTTCCGGGTGCGCTCGGCACCACATATCTGCGCTCCTTGTCGCTCCTGATGATATCCGCGACCTTGCGGAACTGGTTCGCGTCGGCGAGCGAGCTGCCGCCGAACTTTACTACCTTTGCCATTGTCTGTTGTTTCCTTTCTTTATATATGTGTGTCTGCTTTTATTTTGCCTCTATCATTTCCATATCGCGCTTATCGAGCGCTTTTATGGACAGTGTCAGATATCTGAAATCATTGTACAGGTCAATGACCTCCTCGCCGCCCATGAAGCTCGTTACCCGTATCACGGGACGCAGCACGTTGTTGGTATTGCTTACGACCGTTCCCACTCTGCCGTCGCTCAATATGACCTTGCTGCCGACAGGGAAGGGGGCGAATGCCGCGAGGAAGGCTGTGATGATATCGTAGTCGAAGTGGGTGTTCGCGCCGCCCATCATGAATTCCTCCGCCTCCGCGACGCTCCATGGCTGGCGGTAGGGTCTGTTCGAGGTGAGGGCGTCATACACGTCCGCGACTGTGATTATGCGGGCGAGGTAGGTTATCTGGTTCCCCTTGAGCCCGAGCGGGTAGCCTGTTCCGTCGTATTTCTCGTGGTGCATGAGCACGGCGTTGAGTATCTCCTCGGAGTAGCTGCCGTTCTTGCGGAGGAGGATATAGCCGTTCTGGGGGTGCTTTTTTATCGCGAGGAACTCATCGTCCGTAAGTCTCCCGGGCTTACGGATTATATCCACGTCAATGGTACGCTTTCCGATGTCATGCAGCAGCGCCGCCTCACAGAGGTCCCGCATCTGCTTTCTCGGAAGGTCGAGGCTCTTGCCTATCGTCACCGACATCATAGCCACGCGCAGGCAGTGCTTGTATGTATAATCATCATACGACTGGAGCTGGTGCATTTTGAGCAGTATGTTGTCATCGGCGTAAAGGCTCGTGATGAGCTCATTTGTGACGTTCGATATCTGCTTTGAGGCTTCCTTCGAGAATTCCGTGATAGGCTTCTGCTCGTCCGAGCCGAAGACCTCCTTCAGGGTGGTGAGGGACTCGTGTATATTGATCTCGGCGCGCATCTCTTCGGAGATGCTTGCTGCGCTGAATGCCTTTTTGATAGAAACTTCCCCGACGTTATAGCGCTCTTTGAGGTTGAAGATCATTACGCTGTCGAGGGTAGTGCCTTTCAGAAGCAGGACGCGCTCCGTTCCCGGCTCTATCACGTCCTCCGAGGTGACCATTCCCGATTCGAGCTCCTCGACTTTTATTTTCATCGAGCCCGATGCGGCATTTGCCATTCCGGTTCCTCCTTCCTATGCTTTATCATATCCAAACAAAATAATACATAATACATTATAACACATTTTTTTGGATTTGTCACCTGTTTTGCAAGTATTTTTTCAAAAAAATCAAAATATATTGTTATGAAAAAAGCAAGACCCCCATATTTGGGGGTCTTGCCGTCATTTCATCAGTGAGATGAACGCCTTTGCCTTTGTGGCTATCATCTTATCATTCTCGTATGTAAGGTAGGACACTGCCTGTCCTATCTCCATCCACCGCATTTCCGAGATCTCGTCGAGCTGCGGCTTTGCGTCCCGGCTGATCGCTTTTCCTACGAAATAGACCACGGTCTTGCTGGTATCACGGCGAGGGCTGAAGGTGACCGTCTCACGGAAGCCGTCGTCTATGAGTACATCGATGTTCGTCTCCTCCTTGATCTCCCTTGCGGCGGTCTGGGTCTCGGTCTCTCCCTTTTCGACGTGACCTTTTGGGAATGACCAGCAGCCCGACTTGATATGCCGTATCAGCAGGATCTCAGTATTTCCGTGGAACTTTCTGTACACAACGGCGCCGCATGACTTTTCGTAATTCATCGGCTCAATCCTTTCCAATTATTGACGAGCGCGTCTCCGCACTCCTGTTGTTTTATATTATAGCACAAAACTTTTGTTTTGTCACCTGTTTTGGAGAAAAAAGTTGCGTAAACGTGCAAAATGCGCCCGTGTGATTGACATAATGCCGAAAAAGTAGTATAATTTCTTATATATGCACCGAAAGGAATTATCCGTATGGCAAAGACCGAACAGCGGTTCCCGCGCGTCAAGAGCCCGGCTACCGTCGAAGACCAGATAGAAAAGCTGAAAAGCCGCGGCTGCGTGGTCGAGGATTACGAGCACGCGGTCTGTGCGCTGTCGAACATAAACTACTACCGCCTCGCGCACTATTTCGCGGTATTTCTCGAGACGAAGAACCGCTACCGCGAGGGAACGAGCTTCGAGACTGTCATGCACATCTACGATTTCGACCGTCTGATGCGCTCACTGCTGCTGACAGCGCTCGAGGAGGTCGAGATAACCATGCGCGCGAACATCTCCAACTACCACGCTCTGAAGTACGGCGCCCTCGGCTATCTGAACGAGGCAAGCTTCGATACTCACCACAACCACAAGGCGTTTCTGAAGCGCATCGACCGAATGATCGAGAACAACACCGGCGAGCAGCTCGTAACTCACCACATGAAGAAGTACGGCGGCGCGTTCCCGCTGTGGGTCATCATGGAGCTGTTCAGCTTCGGGTCGCTGAACACCTTTTACAGCGATATGAAGATAGAGGACAAGCGGGCGATAGCCGACAGCGCCTTCGGACTCCCGTACCGCTGTGTGGAGAGCTGGCTCCAGTGCCTGTCCGAGCTGCGCAACCGCTGCGCGCACTACAACCGACTGTACGATGACCCCTTCGGCACCGTCCCAAAGCAGATACCCGGGCTTGACAGAACGATGCAGAACACCCTGTTCGATTACGTCCTCGTGCTCAAGCAGCTCTTCCCCCGCAACGAGATATGGAACACCGCCTTCGCGGGCAAGCTCTCCCTCCTCATAGCGGAGTACAGCGTCCATATCGAGCTTTATCGTATAGGCTTCCCCGACAACTGGCAGGATCTTCTGGTGGATAAGGCTGAATAAAACGACTATTTTCCCGAAATTTTGAAAAAACACTTGCAATATTATATAATTTATAGTATAATAGATAAGATATTGATTATTTTTTCTTTGATGAAAGGAACAGGATCATGGATATAGCGACACTTGACCATATCTGCCGCCTGTCAAAGCTCAACTTCACCGAGGAGGAGCAGCAGAAGGCTCTCGCGGAGATGTCCGACATCATAGCGCTCATGGACACTATCAAGGAGTACGACATCACCTACGACGACACCAAGGACCATAACGAGATAAGGTATGACGACCTGCGGAAGGATATCCCCGCGCCGTCCTTCCCCACCGAGAAGCTCCAGCAGAACACCTCCCCACGCGACAATTGCTATGTCGTGCCGAAGATGATGGAATGACGGAGGGTATCATGGATCTGAAGAATATAACGGTAAAAGAGCTTCGTACGAAGCTCGACAGCAAGGAGATAAGCGCCGCCGAGGCGGCTTCGGAATTCCTTGCGGAGATAAAGAAGAATGACGATAAGGTGCTGTCCTTCATCACAGTCACCGAGGACGAGGCAAGGAAGAACGCCGAAGCCGCGCAGAAGCGCATTGACGCGGGAAACGCGGCACCTCTCACCGGCATTCCGCTCGCGATAAAGGACAACCTCTGCACCGACGGCATACGCACCACCTGCTCCTCGAAAATGCTCGGGGATTTTGTCCCGCCGTACAGCGCTACAGCGGTCGAGAAGCTGAACGCGCAGGATTATGTCATTCTCGGCAAGGTCTCGATGGACGAGTTCGCCATGGGCGGCTCGACACAGACCTCCGCCTTTGCGAAAACGAAGAACCCCTACGATACCGAACGCGTCCCCGGCGGCTCGTCGGGCGGCTCTGCCGCCGCGGTAGCTGCGGGCTTCTGTGCCGCCGCGCTCGGCAGCGATACAGGCGGCTCGATACGCCAGCCCTCGTCGTTCTGCGGAGTTACGGGTCTGAAGCCTACCTACGGGCGGGTGTCGAGATACGGGCTTGTGGCTTTCGCCAGCTCCCTCGACCAGATAGGCCCGATAGCCCGTACAGCCGAGGACTGCGGCATCATACTGAACGCGATAGCGGGCGTTGATCCGAAGGACGCGACCAGCAAGGACGTGCCGTTCACCGATTTCAACGAGAAGCTCGGACAGAGCGTTTCGGGAATGAAGATAGCGATACCGAAGGAGTTCTACGGCGACGCCGTGGACGAGGAGGTTCGCACAGCCGTAATGAACGCGGCTCACGAGTACGAGAAAATGGGCGCGACACTCATCGACTGCTCCATAAGCACGCTGAAATATGCTGTACAGGCGTATTACCTCATATCCTCCGCCGAGGCGGCGTCCAACCTTTCCCGCTACGACGGCATAAAGTACGGACTGCGCGGCGAGGGCCACAGCTTCGACGAGATGATACGCGACAGCCGCAACCGGGGCTTCGGCGCGGAGGTGAAGCGCCGCATACTGCTCGGCAACTACGCGCTCTCCAGCGGCTACTACGACGCGTATTACCGCAAGGCGCTGGCGCTCAAGCAGAAGATAATCGAGGAATACAACGCGGTGTTTGAGAGCGCCGACGTTATCCTCACCCCCACGGCTCCGAGCGTGGCATATAAGATCGGCGTGCAGGACAACGATCCCGTAAAGATGTACACCGCCGATATCTGCACCGTTACCGTGAATATAGCGGGGCTCCCCGCGATAAACACCACCTGCGGCTATGATAAGGACGGTATGCCGATAGGAATGTCGATAGTCGGCAGACGCTTCGACGAAGCAACGATAATACAGACCGCGGACGCGTTCGAGAAGACCTTCTCGCCTGTCCGCTGCACATTATAGAAAAGGAGCACGGCAACAATGTCAGATCTTTACCCTACAATAGGACTTGAGATACACGCCGAGCTTCTTACGAAGTCAAAGGTGTTCTGCACCTGCTCGGCGGAATTCGGCGGCGAGCCCAACTCCCGCTGCTGCCCTGTATGCTCGGGAATGCCCGGCACCCTTCCGGTGCTCAACCACACGGCGGTCGAGTACATCATAAGGGCGGGCTATGTCACGAACTGCGAGATATCGCGGTTCACAAAGTGGGACAGAAAGAACTACTTCTATCCCGACCTCCCGAAGGCGTATCAGATATCCCAGATGCCGCGCCCGGTATGCCTGAACGGCTATGTCGATATCGTTGCGAATGGGCAGGAGAAGCGTATCAGGGTCAACCGCATACACCTCGAGGAGGACGCGGGAAAGCTCGTGCATGACGAGGCGACCCGCTCGAGCCTTGCTGACTACAACCGCTGCGGCATACCGCTGATCGAAATGGTCACGGAGCCGGATTTCCACAGCGCGGAGGAGGTCATCGCGTATGTGGAGAAGATAAAGCTGCTGTATAAGTACGCGGGAATTTGCGACTGCAAAATGGAGCAGGGCTCATTAAGATGCGATGTCAACATCTCCCTCGCGCCTAAAGACGCAAAGGAGCTCGGCACCCGCGCGGAGCTCAAGAACCTCAACTCCACCAAGGCAATAGCCCGCGCGATAGAGTATGAGATATACCGCCAGAGCGAGATAATAGAGTCCGGCGGGAAGGTGCTGCAGGAGACAAGGCGCTTCTCGGATACCACCGGCGAGACCACCGCGCTCCGCTCAAAGGAGGATGCGCACGACTACCGCTACTTCCCCGACCCGGATATACCGCCGATAATCTTCACCGAGGAGGAGCTCGCCGCCATAAAGGAGGCTCTCCCCGAAATGCCGGAGCAGCGCAAGGAGCGCTATATGACGCAGTACGGCATAAATGAGACCGACGCGGACAATATTATCAATGACAAGGATATCTGTGATTTCTTCGAGGACGCCATAAAGTCTTACGACAAGCCCAAGGCTGTCGCGAACTTCATTCTCGGTGAGTTCATGCGCCGCATAAATCTCGGTGAGATGAGCATGGACAGCCTTAAATTCGCGCCGAAGGACCTCGCAAGGCTCATAGAACTGGGCGATACGGACAAGATAAACAAGAACAACTACAAGACCGTGTTCGTTGAGATGATAAATACCGGCAAGACACCCGACGCGGTCTGCGACGAGCTCGACCTGTGGGTGAAGGACGATACCTCGGCGGTGGAGGCTGTCATCGACAAGCTGATAGCCGACAACCCGAAGCCCGTCGAACAGTACAGGGCAGGGGAGCAGAAGGTCTTCGGCTTCTTCATGGGACAGGCGAACAAGGCACTCAAAGGTCAGGCGACACCCAACACTATCAAGGCAATTCTTGAACAGAAATTAAAAGGATAAAGAAAGGGACATAAGACAATGTTCACAGCAAACAAGTATCGTGACCACAACACAACGATGCTGTCCGAGTCGGATATCGGACAGACCGTGAGAGTTTCGGGGTGGGTGGAGAATATCCGCGACCACGGCGGTATCGAGTTCATCGACCTGCGCGACCACTACGGTATGCTCCAGGTCACATTCCAGAACAACGAGAAGCTCCTCGAGGGTATCACCAAGGAGTGCGCGGTGTCCATCGCGGGTAAGATCATCAAGCGCGACGAGAGCACCTACAACCCGAAGATCGCTACCGGCACCATAGAGCTGGCGGCGGAGAGCGTGGATATCCTCGGAAAGGTGAGCACACAGCTCCCCTTCGAGATACCGGAGTCCCACAACAGCAACGAGGATATCAGACTGCGCTACCGCTTCCTCGATATGAGAAACCGCAGAGTGCACGAGAATATCGTGTTCCGCTCGCAGGTAATGAGCTTCATGCGCGAGAAGATGACAGAGCTCGGATTTCTGGAGCTCCAGACGCCTATCCTCTCCACCTCCTCCCCCGAGGGCGCGAGAGACTACCTGATTCCGAGCCGCAAGCACCACGGCAAGTTCTACGCGCTTCCGCAGGCTCCGCAGATATTCAAGCAGCTTTATATGGTGTCCGGCTTCGATAAGTACTTCCAGCTCGCGCCGTGCTTCCGTGACGAGGACGCGAGAGCCGACAGAACTCCCGGCGAGTTCTACCAGCTCGACCTCGAGATGAGCTTCGCGACACAGGAGGACGTGTTCGCGGCGGCTGAACAGGTATTCCCGGCGATACTTGAGAAGTTCGGCAAGAAGCAGTACACCCACGCACCCTTCCCGAGGATAACCTTCGAGGAGGCAATGCTGAAATACGGCTCCGACAAGCCGGATCTTCGCAACCCGCTGTTCATCATAGACGTGTCCGACCTGTTCGTTGACAGCTCCTTCAAGCCCTTCTCGAACAAGACAGTCCGCGCGATACGCGTTCCGAAAATGGCGGAGAAGTCCAAGAGCTTCTTCGAGAAAATGGAGGAATACGCGCTGTCCATCGGTATGAAGGGACTGGGCTATTTCAAGGTGGAGGAGGGTCTGAAATTCAACGGACCTATCGACAAGTTCCTCCGCGAGGGCGACAGGGAAGAGCTCGCAAAGCGCGCGGAGCTCGAGGTCGGTGATGTGCTCTACTTCATCGCGGACAACAAGAAGAACGCCGAGAAGTTCGCGGGACTTATCCGCAATGAAGTCGCGGACAGAATGGGACTTATCGACAACGACCGCTTCGAGATCTGCTGGATAGTGGATTTCCCGATGTATGAGGAGGACGAGGAGACCGGCAAGCCTATCTTCACCCACAACCCCTTCTCAATGCCGCAGGGCGAGCTCGAGGCGCTCAACACGAAGAACCCCTGTGACGTGCTCGCTTACCAGTACGACGTGGTATGCAACGGCGTGGAGCTTGCCTCCGGCGCGGTGCGCAACCACGATATCGATGTAATGGTGAAGGCTTTCGAGATAGCCGGCTATACCGAGGAGGACGTGAAGGAGAAGTTCGGTGCACTGTACAGCGCGTTCAAGTTCGGAGCACCGCCTCACGCGGGTATGGCGTTCGGTATCGACAGAATGATAATGCTGCTGCTTGACGAGGAGAGCATACGCGAGGTGATAGCGTTCCCGCTCAACTCGAACGCGCAGGATCTCCTGCTCGGCGCTCCCACGGAGGTCACCGAACAGCAGCTCCGCGAGGTGCACATCAAGGTTCGTCAGCGTCCGCAGGACTTAAAGAAGGACAACAGCGCACAGTAACGATAACGACCGCATTCAGGAGGAAGATGATACTATGGCAGAAGAGAAGAAGTTCCGTATGTATAAGGGGCTCCCGCTCGTACGCAGCGGAAACACGATATATTACGGCAATATGAGTGATGAAATGGTGGCTAATCTGAACATACAGTCCACCCGTGAGGAAAACGGTATGAAGATAGCCGATAAGATAATGGTGGTGCTCATGCGCACCGCGAAGGATATCGACCCGCAGGAAATGGTCGTAAAGACAAGTATGCAGGAAAGCCTGTTCAAGGCGCTCGATATCGCGAATATCTGGCTCTCGAGAGCGGAATGAAGCAGAAAAAGACCGTACGGAGTTTGTCTCCGCACGGTCTTTTTGTTTTTGCCGTCTGTCAGTCGGTTATGCCCGCCGCAGCCTTTTCTTCGTCCATATACTGCTGCATGAGGTCGTCGATAGTGGAGTTGTTATAGTCCTCGGGTATCTCGAACATATCCTCTCTGTCAAACACATTCTCTATCCTGTCTATTTTGGTCAGGAGCCCCTCGGAGTCGGTGTATACAAGGGTGTCGGTGTCCTTGTCGAAGTAATACACCGTGTTGTGAGTGCCGGTAACGGTACCGTCACTGTCCTTGATGTTCACCTGTATTGCTTCACAGTTGTACTCGATGCCCTCGACCTTGCCCGTACCGCCGGAATACTGAGCGTTTCCCACGTCGGAAAAGCTCAGCGGCACGGTGTAGGTCTTTATGGTGTTCGTCACGAATTCCTCACCGAGCTCCTGTGAATACATCTTCTTGCCGGCGGACTCTATCTGGTAGACCATGCTGCCGGAGTAGATCACTCGGGTCTCGTTGCCTGCCGGATCCTTGCTGTACACTACGGCGTGAGAGCTGTCCTTGATGTAGATGTTTGAGGTCCAGAAGCCGTCGCTGTTGTCAATGGTCGTTTCAAGCGTGACGGGAAGGGTGCGTCTGGTGATGATGTATTTTCTGAATTTGGGCGCGGAGGTCTCCAGGAAGTCAAGAGCCTCGTCGGACGTATCCTGCGCCTCTACCGACTGAGTCACCTCGCCGGAGGGCGTCTCCGCGGCAGTCGTATTCGCCTCGTTGCTGTTACCGCAGCCGGCAGCCGAAAGGAGCAGCAGCGCGCCGAGAAATACGGCAGTTATCTTTTTCATAGCTTTTATTTCCTTTCTTTTGATGTAATTTTTTATACTTTCTCTATGGATATAGTTCCGCATATATATAACAATATACCCCAAAAAGCTCTCCGTGTCAATGTTTTTTGCGAATAATTATGATAATTTTGCATATTTTTCGCGCCCCACTGCTGTTTTCTGTGCATAAAACCGAGCCCCGCCTCCCTATAATACGGAAGGCGGGGCTCATATCATTGAAAGAAAGGATATGTTATCCGCAATTATCCGATAGCTTCTGTTCTGTAAATGAACTTCGCACTGCCGCTGCCGCCTGTGAAGGTCTCATAGTCGCGTGATACGGACTTTACTGCCTTCAGTCTGTCGGCTATGCTGCCGAGGTCGCCGTCAACGAGTTCGGTTATCTTGGTGATGCCCTGCTCGTTGAACTCAACGCAGCCGTCGCTGAGCTGCTGAGAGCCGTCCCTGAGCTGTGTGATGCCGTCGATGAGAGCGGGAACGCTGCCGTTCAGCTCACCGATACCGTCGTACAGCCTCCCGCTGCCGTCGGAGAGCTGCTTAGCCCCGTCGGAGAGCGACTTTGCGCCGTCCGCGAGCTTGTCGGCGCCCTCTGCGAGTGCCGCTGTGCCGTCGCCCAGTTCACCCAGCCCGTTCTTTATCTGTTCCGCGCCGTCAGCCGCCTGAGCAACGCCGTCGGTATATGCCGCAAGCCCTGTGTAGAACACGTTGTAGCTGTCAAGGCTCTCTTTCAGTGTGCGGAGCTTGCCGATGCTTTCCTTTGCGTCTACCATGCCCGCGTCTATCTTTGCCTGCACCTCATCGGACTTCAGGTTTTCCTCGATGAGCTCTGCGATCTTCGTGTCTGTGGTATCGTCGATGATCTTCTGTATCTCGGGGGACTGCATCTTTTCATCGAGGGCATTCTGTGCCTTTTCCTTCGCTTCATCGGAGTTCACGCCGTTCAGGACCGCGCCCTCCTCCTGTGACAGTACCTCCTGTGAATTAAGCTTTTCCTTGATGAGAGCGTCTTCCTTAGCCTTGACCTCGTCGGAGCTCATCTGCTGCTCAACGTTGGTGCTGATGACAGCCTTAACTTCATCGGACTGCATCTGTGCGTCGATGGCGGCAGCTGCCTGCGCCTTAATTTCGTCGGACTGCATCTGCGCGTCGATCGCGGCAGCCGCCTGAGCCTTCACCGCATCTGTCTGCATCTGCGCTTCCACTGTCTCGGCTATCTTGCTCCTGACAGCGTCGGACTGCATTTGTGCGTCCGCAGCCGCTTCAAGCTGCGACTGTGCCGCCGCTGAGATAAGACCCGCGCTCTTAGCGGCTGAGTAGGTCTCGGGAGTCATTCCCTGTGACGCGAGTACTGCCGTGAACACCTGCTCCCGCGCCGCTGCCGTCACCTTTTCCGTGACAGTCGCTTCTACAGCGGCATTCACCTTTTCCGTAACAGCAGCCTTTACAGCCTCATTCACCTTTTCGGTGACATTTTCAAGGACTGCCGCGGTGACCTTTTCTGTTACGGCGTCCTTTACGCCTTCCTCCACCTTCGCGGTGACGGTGGCGACTGTTGCGCTGCCCACCTTTTCACGGACAGTCTCCTCGACAGCGTCATTCACCTTTTCCGCTACCTGCGCTCTGACAGCCTTCTCGACCTCTGCTCTCACCACGTCACGCTTAGCTTCGACAGCCTCCGCAACCTGCTTTCTCGCGGTCTCCTCCGCTATTTTGCGGAGCCCGCCGTTTTCGAGGGAGTATATGATGCTGTCGATAGTTTCCGCGTAGTTGTCTATCGTGAGAGTATAGCCTGTGATGCCCGCTTCCTCGAGCTGCGAGTTTGCCATATCCAGCAGTGACTTGAACACCTGCTCCGAGCCCGCGGTGAGTGTCGCGTTGTTGGCGGTGAGCTCACCGAGCCCCGCTGACAGCTTTACGGAGCCGTCATAGAGCTGTGCGGCACCCTCGTTCGCCTTGTCCGCGCCGTCACTTAACTGTGAGGCGCCCGTGTTTATCTGCACCGCTCCGTCGTAGAGCGCGGAGGTGCCGTCGTTCAGCTGCGCGGCGCCGTCATACAGCGCGCCCACGCCGTCTGTGAGGACGGAGGACTTCTCCAGCAGCTCGCTTAAACCGTCATACAGCTGACCGGAGCCGTCGATTATCCGGTCCATAGCGTCCTTCAGCTTGTCAACGTCCTCGAGCATGGTGCTCTCCTCGTCGCCGAGGTCGATATCCACGTTGTTGAACAGCTCATTCGTAGCTATCGTCATAGTATTGCCGAGTCTGAAGTCCGTAACGTCGGCGCTTACCTCGAAGTATTCGGGTATCTCAAGCTTATCGCTGTCCTGCACGCCGAGACTCTCGGGAAGTCCCGGGAACGCCGTTCCGATGATGAAGGTGCGGTTGCCGTCGTTGACGAGCTTGCCGTTTGTCACCTCGACGTTGCGGAAGCTGTCGTTGTCCAGCATCATTCCCGTTATAGCCGCAAAGGGTACATATATGTCAACTTTCTCTCCGTTTATTTCTTTCACTGTTTTCTGAAGGTTCTCATAGTCGAAGCGTACCGTTACTCTGCCGCTCTTGCCGAGGATATCGTCCGCGGAGATCTCGCTGCCGTTCAGGTAGTATGTCACTCTGATATTCAGCGGGAGCTGCGCGTTCGTTGTGCCCTGATAGTATATGTCATTCCCGGAGGCGTTCCATGTGCGGGTATCTCCGTTCTCTGTGAAGGTCTCATCGCCCTTGACGTTCTCGATGTTGCGGAGTATGGACTCCTCGGAGAGGGTATTCTCACCGTTCACATTCTGCAGCCAGTCGCTGACGATGACCTTGTTCGTGCTGCCGTTCGCGTCTGCAAGCACATACACGGTCTCGTTCTTGACGGGCTGTTCGTCGGTATCGACAGCCTTCTCCTCGACTGCGGGCTCCTCGGGCTGTACGGCATTGCCGTTCGCCTCGTTGACCGCGTATGCCGCGGTGCTTCCGACAGCGCCCGCGAGCATTGCGCAGCAAGCTATATACGCTATTCTCTTTGCCTTATTCTGTTTCATGATGTATCTTCCTTTCTCCGTATTGTTCAATGACTGTGAGCAAGCTTGTCGCTGCCTGCCGATGTTGTATCTTTCTTGTCATTTATGTGTCCCATTCCTATGGTGGTGTGCCTTATCACTCCGTCACAAAGCAGGAGCAGCGCGGGGAGTATGAATATTACGCAGACCATGCTTATCACCGCGCCGCGTGCCATTAACATACACATGGAGCTGATGATGTCGATGTCCGAGTAAACAGCCACTCCGAAGGTCGCCGCGAACAGTCCCATGCCGCTGACGATAATGGAGGGTATCGAGGTCCTGAGTGCCGTCACGACCGCATCGTGCTTGTTCGCTCCGCCTATGCGCTCCGCCTTGTAGCGGGTGGTCATCAGTATCGCGTAATCCACTGTCGCGCCGAGCTGAATGGTGCTGATGCAGATAGGAGCGATGAAGGGGAGGGAGGTCCCCATGTAGTGCGGCAGTCCGAGGTTGATGAAGGTCGCCAGCTCAATGACCGCTATCAGAATGAACGGCAGCGATACCGACTTTTCGACCACCGCGATGATGACGAATATCGCCAGTATCGAGACCGCGCTGACCACCTGGAAATCATGCCCGGTAGTCTCTATCATATCCTTTGTGCAGGGCGCTTCGCCTATCAGCATACCGCCCTCGTCGTACTTCTTGAGTATGGTGTTCAGCTTGTCGAGCTGGTGGTTTACGGCGTCGCTCGCCACCTTGTATTCGGAGTTTATCAGGATAAGCTCCCACTTGTTGCTTTTCAGCGTTTCGGTGAGCCTTGCCGGTATTATCTCCTCCGGCACCAGCGGACCTACGACGCTCTCAAGCCCGAGCACATACTTGACACCGTCCACTTCCTCCATCTCGTCTATCATCTTCCGCACGGAGGTCGTGTCTGTATCGGCGTCCACCAGCAGCATATGTGTGGAGGAAACGTCAAACTTCTCGGAGAGCTTGCTGTTGGCTATCACATAATCTATATCCTCCGGCAGGCACTGTCCGAGGTCGTAGTACACCTCGTCGTTCGTCTTGGAATAGCCGTAGTAAGCGGGGAATACCAGTATCGCGAACACCGCGATAAACACGGGGAATATCTTTGCTATCCCCTTTGCGAGACCGTTCATATCGGGTATCAGCGAGCGGTGCTTCGTAGCCTGGAGCGGCTTGTCGAACAGCAGTATCAGTGCCGGGAGCACTGTCACGCACCCGATGACTCCCAGCAGAACTCCCTTAGCCATTACGATACCGAGATCCGCGCCGAGTGTGAAGGACATGAAGCACAGTGCGATGAAGCCTGCTATCGTAGTCACTGAGCTGCCGAGTACGCTTGTGAGCGTCTCGTGTATCGCCGCAGCCATTGCCTCCTTGTGGTCGTCTATCGTCTGAAGCTTTTCATTGTAGCTGTGCCAGAGGAATATCGAGTAGTCCATAGTGACCGCCAGCTGTAATACCGCCGAAAGAGCCTTCGTGATGTAGCTTATCTCGCCCATGAAGTAGTTGGAGCCGAGGTTGAGCAGTATCATCATACCGATGCTCGCGAGGAATACGAACGGAACTATCCAGCTGTCGAGGAATATCATCATTGCCGCGCACGCCAGAACGACCGCGATGCCGACATATATCGGCTCTTCTCTCTCGCATAGATCCTTGAGGTCGGTGACCAGTGCGGACATACCCGCTACGAACGCCTGCTGACCGGCTATCGAGCGTATCTCTCTGATAGCGTCCATTGTCACGTCCGCGGAGGTGGAGCTGTCGAAGAATACGGCGAGCATCTCGGCATTGCCGTTATTGAACGCGCTGTACACCTTGTCGGGGAGCATTTCCTTCGGTATGGAAACGTCCGCTAAGCTCTCCCAGCAGAGCACCGTATCGACGTGATCGACTTCCTTTATCCTGTCAGCCATTGCCGCGATGTCTTTGCCGGGCATATCCTCCACCACTATGAAGGAGAACGCGCCCTTGCCGAAGTCGTCCAGCAGCTCATTCTGTCCCTGCACGGTTTCCATATCCTCCGGCAGGTAGGTGAGCATATCGTAGTTGATCCTTGTAGCGACCATTCCCAGCAGTGCCGGAACCATAAGCACAAGAGTTACTATGAGTATCGGCACACGGAACTTCACTACCGCGTTTGCAAATTTCATTTCTTTCGCCTTTCTTTCTGTTGTATATAATTTATTGTATTACCTGTACTGTACCGCGCTGACGGTTATCACGTCATCACTGTCGGGACGCTGGTTGCGGATTATCTTCACCGCTGTCAGCACTGTTATCAGATTGAGTATCCCTTCCGCAAGAAGCGATATTCCCATGAGCACTGCCGCCGCGGAGGCGCCGCTCAGCGGGTCGATTATCAGGAACAGCCCCACGATCCCCGCGAATACCGCCGCCGCGAGTATCAGCCACCATTTCGATACCCCGAAAGCCTTTGCGTCCAGCGCTGTCTGTATTTTCAGCAGTCCGTCCGCCATTACTCCGATACCGAAGATGAAGCCTACCATTCCGAGGAACATCTGCGGCTTGACCGCCATTGTGATCCCCAGTATCAGCAACAGAATCCCCGCCGCGAGGTCGAACTGGAACGCCAGTCTGAACAGATCCTTCGAGAAGTAGCTTATCAGCTTTATTGCCCCGAATACCGCCGCCGTTATTCCCGCAGCCGTGCATATCACCTCAGCCGAGGTATCGGGCGCCGCTATCATTGTGATGCCGCCCAGAATGAATATTACGGACATTACGATATATCCTATCTTTGCTGTTCTCATCGGTGTTATGTTTCTCATATTATGAACCTCCTTCCGGGCTCTTCTTCTGTTTACAATGTCATTATAGCACCGTTTCCGCAAAAAGAAAACGGTCAGTTCATACCGCTCTGTACAAATCTTGTACAGACAAGCATAAACTGACCGATTTTTGGGCACGGCGGGGTCATTTGCCCAAAACGACCCTGTCAAGTCCCGCATAGTCCTTTATTATTGTGGGTTCGAGCCCGCATTCCCGCATTATGTCGGAGACTGCCGCCCCCTGTGTCTCGCCGGTCTCCGCGGCGATCGTGCCGCCGTTCGCGAGCCGTCCCGCCCATGCGGGAATGAAGGCTCTGTAAAAGTCGAGCCCGTCCCTGCCGCCGGACAGCGCCGTCTCCGGCTCATACCGCACATTCGGGGGCAGCTCCCGCATTTCCGCTTCGGTGATGTACGGGGGATTAGCGGAGATGTAGTCAAACCGCATATCCCCGAGCAGCGTCCCGTCGCAGGCGTCCGCCTGTACAGCGGTGACCCGATCCTCCACACCGTTCAGTGCTATATTTCGTTTCAGATATCCGAAAGCCGCGTCGTGCAGCTCCACAGCAAAGCACCTTGCGCCTGTGGTCTTTGCGATGCTGACCGGGATACAGCCGCTCCCGCTGAACAGGTCGAGGGCAGTGCTGCGCGCGTTCAGGCGCTCCGAGGCGATATCAACGAGCAGCTCGGTCTCGGGGCGTGGGATAAGCACTCCCTCTCCGACATAGAACGGCAGCCCGTAGAATTCCCACTTTCCAAAGATGTACTGCAATGGCTCGCCTGTTTTTCTGCGCCGCACAGCCTCATCTATCCGCCGCTCCTCGTCCGCGGAGATATCCCCCGTGAGCGGCAAGGCTCTTCCGGTGTATTCCCGTATTATCTCCCGCGTCTCGAAATCCGCGTCAAAAGCCCCCGCGTCTGCGAGGGCTTGCTTTATTTCTCTGTACTTTGCGGAGCCGCTTACCATTTGTCGCTCTCCTTATCCTCGGGAATTACCGCCTTCATTGCCGCGATAGCCGCTTCTATCTCGGACGCGTCGGGCTCCTTTGTCGTGAGCCGCTGGAGCGCAAGCCCGGGAGCGGAGACTATCCGTGTGCAGACATTGTCATACCGTCCCGCGAGACGTATCACCTCATAGGATATCCCCACGATGACGGGCAGCAGTATTATCTTGCTCGACACGCGCAGTATCATTGCCACGAAGTCCGAGACTCCGAACGCGTCAATGAACATCTGGTTCGTAATGGGGAATATAGAATAGATGAGAATGCTTATCAGCAGCACGAGGAAGATGAAGCTTGTCCCGCAGCGGGGGTGGAAGCGGGTCTGGGGCTTGATGTTCTCCACTGTCAGCGGCAGGCCCTTCTCATAGCAGAATATGGTCTTATGCTCCGCGCCGTGGTATTCGTAGGTGCGGCGTATAGCCTCGGTCTTTGAGATGAGCCACATATATGTGATGAATATGGCGATCTTGAGGATACCCTCGAACAGCGACTGGAAGGGTGAGAGGTCAGTCTCGCCCACTATATACTGGAGCAGCATGAACAGCCATGTCGGCACGAACACGAACAGCACCACCGCCAGCGCAAGACCGAGCACCATAGCGATAGTCATGACCACGTTCATCAGCTTGTCGCCGAGCTTCTCGTCCAGCCACTTCTCGAACTTTGTCATTTCCTCGCCGTCGTTCTCGTCCTCCGCCATACCTGAGAGCTCCGCGGAGCGTGAGAGGTAGTGGTACCCGTCCGCGAGCTGTGACACGAAGTTCACCGACCCGCGTATGAACGGCACCTTGTTATACCATTTCTTCTGCTTGTTTTCCTTCTCCTCAATGACAATTTCGCCCTCTTTGGTGCGCACAGCCATAGCGGTCTTTTCGGGACCTTTCATCATTATGCCCTCTATCAGTGCCTGACCGCCTATGGTCGTTCTGTGCAGTTTCTCCTTTTCAGCCATTTGGAACCCTTTCTAAAAAAACGAGCTTATAAATATCTCCAGTCCTATACATATAAGTATTATCCCGCCGAATATCTGCGCCTTGTCGGACAGCTTGGTGCCGACCTTTCTGCCTATTATGAGACCGCCTATGCAGATAACAAATGTCACCGCGGCGATAATGAGCGCGGCGCTTAACGCGTGCGGCAGGTCGTACTCGGCAATGGTGAAGCCCACGGAAAGCGCGTCTATGGAGGTCGCCACCCCCTGTATCATCAACGCTCCGAAGCCCACTCCGACAGCTTCTTCCTCTGCTTTGCTTCTTACTCCGTCATATATCATCTTGCCGCCGATGAACGCGAGCAGTATCAGCGCTATCCACGGAACGAACGTCCCGAACGCGCTGAACAGCTCGACGATAGTATGCACGCATATCCAGCCTGTCATCGGCATCAGAGCCTGAAAGAACGCGAATGTCCCCGCTATGAGACAGGCTTTCCGCCGCTTCATTCCCGGCTCATTCAGCCCGTTCGCCAGCGATACCGAAAAAGCGTCCATTGCAAGTCCTATTCCCAACAGTATGCTGTTTGAAATAAATAAGATGTCTATAATTATCCCTACCCTTGTTTTTTATTATTATATGTGGGGGCTTGTTCGGTAATTCCGGAAAATGGGAAAGCTTTATTCGGTTTCTTCCCAGTTATGCCATACGTTCTGAACGTCGTCGTTGTCATCGAGGGCGTCGAGCAGAAGACCCATTTTCTTGATATGATCCTCGTCGGTGAGGGTGGTGTAGGTGGAGGGGATCTTTGCGGGCTCAGCGGAGAGCACCTTATAGCCCATATCGGAAAGTGCCTTGCCGACCTCTGCGACTGTGTTGGGATCTGTGGTTATCTCTACGCAGCCGTCCTCGAAGGTGAAGTCGTCGCCGCCCGCTTCGAGGATATCCTCCATAGCCTTGTCCTCGTCGATATCCTCGTCCTCGTTGTCGAGTACAACGATACCCTTTGTGGAGAACATGAAGGATACGCAGCCAGAGGTGCCGAGATTGCCGCCGAACTTATCGAAGTAATGGCGCACCTCACCTGCGGTACGGTTGCGGTTGTCGGTGAGGCACTCCACGATCACTGCCACGCCGTTGGGACCGTAGCCCTCATATACGCACTCCTCGTAGTCCGTCTTTTCGCCGTCGCCGCTTGCCTTCTTGATGAGGCGGTCGATGTTGTCGTTCGGGATATTGTTGGATTTTGCCTTCTGCACGAGCTGCGCGAGCTTGGAATTGCTGTTCGGGTCTCCGCCGCCTTCGCGTACAGCCACGATTATCTCACGGCTGATCTTTGTGAAGACCTTCGCTCTTGCGCCGTCCTTCTCGCCTTTTTTTCTCTTGATAGTGCTCCATTTTGAATGTCCTGACATATTTTTATCCTCCGTTATGCCGCTTTATTCGTTTCTGTCTGTTCGGTCTGTTCTGTATATTGCATTATCCTGTCGTAATTCTTCCAGTACAGGTAATAGCCGTCCATGAAGTGCTGCACATCATCTATGCGCACTCTGAAGGAGTCCTCGCGTACCGCAAAGCTGTTCGTCACGGTCGCGGGTTCCTTGAAATACATCGAATACTCGGGGAACATGAAGTAGTTCAGCCCGTATTCGGTGCGCTTGTTCAGCGTATTTATCAGCAGCGTCTCGTCAAATTCCTCAAGGTAGCCGCATGTGTAGCCGCCGCTCACAAGTCTGTCATACATCTCAAATACAGCGTTCGTGGTCTCGTTCGCGGAATTCTTGCCCGACTTTGAGTTGTACAGATTGCGGAGCCAGTTGTTCTCGGTGATGTTCTTCAGCCCGAATTCGAAATATTTTTCCTCGGGCAGATATTTCGTCAGCTCATTGAACATATACGCTATCCAGTGGCTGTTAAGCGTCTCGTAATGCTGCTCGATAAAGCAGTCGGCAGCCCTCTGCGCCGCGTTGAGATATATCCGGCTCTCCAGCACCTCATACGCCTTCAGCAGTCCATAGGAGGCTTCGCCGTCATAGTATACGATGACGTAATCCTTTGCGGTCTCGAAGCTGTCCGCGTAGAGAAGGTGTATGTAGCTCCCGTCATGCTTCTGCATGAACAGAACGCCGTTTGCGAGCGCTTTTATGAGCGAGTTGTACTTGGTGGAGGCGAAGGTCAGCGCGTAGTTGCAGTACGCAAGCAGCGCAAGCCCGTTGCCGCCGATGTTCAGCGCGTAGCTGTCCTTGATGAACGCGGTGTCGCGGTCCTTGTAGACCACATACTTCTTCATATAGGCGAGAGAGCTCTCTATCACAGGTACCAGCCTCTCGTCACCGGTCATTTCGTACTGCATTATCAGATTCCAGCAGGTTCCCGCGTGGCGGAGGATATTGTAGTCCTCCAGCTCCTCGCCGTCTACCGGGTAATAGCCGTACACGAACTTTCCTGTACTGTCACATATCGAGCTTAGATATGACGAGCTTTTTGACGCAAGAACGGTCAGAGCGTTGCGGTCAATACCGAGGTCGCGCCTGCCGACATTGTTGTACACCCCGTTTGTCAGCTTGTACGCGCTGCCTGTATTCTCGGAGAAGTAGCCCTGCGTCTTGAAAACGTATATCTTGTTTGAGACAGTGGAGAGCTTTTCCGTTCCGTTTCGTTTCAGCTCCTTGTTCACAAGGCTCCAGTCGAACTGACCGTTTGTGTAGTCCAGCACTCCGCAGCTGTTTATCTGTGCCTCCAGAAGAGCCGTACCGTAGCTGCGGTTGAACGCGACACCATACCTGAACGAGCCCTGAAGGGCGTTGTTGAACTGCTTCTGAAAGCTTTGATATGTATATTCCTTCTGCATAACGACCACATCAAGCTTCAGCCATCTTGGTGTCATGCCGGTTTTCTTTATCTTGGAATACGCGCTGTTAAGGGCGGTATCGAGGTCGAGCGAGTCAGCCTCCACGATCTTTGCCTGCTTGTTTCCGTCGGACGCGGAGAGGAATACCACAGCCCTTCCGAGCTGCTCCACCGCCCCGACGGTCTCGGTATCGCTGTGCAGAGCCTGTGAGAGTGCCGCGAAGCGCTGCTCATACATTCTGTCGCGTAAGGTGAGTGCTTCGGAAGGCGCGGTCAGGAGCGCCGATGCAGTGATTGCCGCTGTAAGTGCCGCGGCGATGAATTTCTTAAATCCCATTTAGTGTTCCCCTTTATCGTTTTCCGGCGATGACCGCGGCAAAAAGCTCTTCCAGCCGCGCGTTACCGCCTGTGAGCGAAAGATACCCGAACAGCGCCTCCACCGCGGTAGCCTTGTGATATTCGGTCTGATTGCTCGACTTTGGGGCAGTCAGACCCGTAGAGTTCCTCCCGCGGCGCAGTATATCGGCTTCCTCCTCGTTCAGAAGGGGGAGTATAGTCTCATAAGCCTCTGCCTGAAATCCCGCTCTCGCGAGCTTTATCGACTCCTCGTGGAGCTTTCCCGCGGGCTTGTCCCCGAAGCTTACGACATACCGTCTCGCGAGTATCTCGTAAACGCTGTCGCCGTAGAACGCGAGCAGCCCGGGACTGAGCCTCTTTGCCTCGGTCTTGCTGATAATGTCCATAGTACCTTTCTATATATATAACGATAATTTTACTGTGTTTGTGACGCTTTTTTCTCAGTTTACGAAGCTGAACTCGAAATCGAAGATAGAGACCGTGTCGTCCTCTTCTATCCCCGCTTCCTTCAGCGCGTCGATTATGCCGCTGTACCGCAGCACTCTCTGGAAGTACTGGAGGCTCGAATAGTCGTCCATGTTGACGGTAGAGAGGATCGGCGCGAGCCATTCGGCTTCCACCGAATAGAAGTGCGCGTCCTCTTTCTTTATCCTGAACGACCGCTTTTCGGCGGCCTGCTTCTCTAGCTCCTCGAAGGTGAGCGGCTTTGCCTCATACCGCACTATCGGCGGCAGCTTCTCGAGCTCTCCCGCAATTGCCGCGACAAGCTCCTTTGTTCCCTGTGCGGACGCAGCCGATATCACAAAGAATGGAAGTCCCTGTTCCTCGATGAATTTGCGGAACGCTTCTATCTGCTCCTCCGTTGCTATATCCGACTTGTTCGCCGCCACTATCTGCGGACGTTCTGCAAGCTCCTCAGAGAAGCTCGCGAGCTCGTGGTTTATTTTCCTGAAATCGTCCTCCGGGTCTCTGCCCTCCGAGCCGGAGACGTCCACGACGTGCACGATAAGTCTGCACCTCTCGACGTGCCGCAGGAACGCGTGACCCAGTCCCACGCCCTCGCTTGCGCCCTCTATCAGTCCGGGGATATCCGCCATGACGAAGGACTTCTCGTCGTACTTCACCACGCCGAGCACCGGCGTAATGGTGGTAAAGTGGTAGTTCGCGATCTCGGGCTTCGCGGCGCTCACCACGCTGATGAGGCTCGATTTGCCGACATTCGGGAACCCCACGAGCCCCACGTCCGCCAGCAGCTTAAGCTCAAGCGTCACATCGAAGCTCTCCCCGGGATATCCGGGCTTTGCGAAGCGCGGTATCTGTCTGGTCGGGGTAGCGAAGTTCATATTGCCCTTGCCGCCGCGCCCGCCCTTTGCCACGATCACCGGTTCGTCGTCCGATATATCGGCGAGTATCCTGCCCGTTTCGCTGTCCTTGATTATTGTGCCTCTCGGCACTTTTATCACTGTATCGGGCGCGGACTTGCCGGAGCTGCGCTTAGAGCCGCCGGGTGCGCCGGTCTCCGCGGTGTACTTCTTCTTGTATCTGAAATCTATCAGTGTTGAAAGGCTGTCGTCCGCAACGAATACTATGTCGCCGCCCTTACCGCCGTTTCCGCCGTCGGGACCTCCCGCCGCGACATACTTCTCGCGGTGGAACGACACAGCACCGTTGCCGCCGTCGCCTGCCTTTATCGAAATTTTTACTATATCTACAAACATTTTCTGTTTACTTGATCCCTCTGTTTATCAGGTAGCGTTCGTCCGCGTTTGCCGCGCCTATCTTCTCGCGGATATAGTTGAACGGAGTTTCGGTGATACCGTTCACCTTCGCGAGCTTATGGAGTATCACGCGGAATTCCACCAGTCCTTGTGTGCGGGTCTTTATGGTGAAGTCAAAGCATTCCGGCGCAAAGGGGAATTTCCTTCTTTCCCAAGTTATCCCGAGTATATCGGTGTACTCCAGCACCAGATCCTCCTTCTGCATTTTCGGGGGATATGATATCGTGAAGCTGTTGTCATCTGCTTTGAAGGTGTATTTCTGTCCGCGGAAAAGTCTCAGTTCAATAACAAAGAACACAGCGAGCATGAAGAAAAGGATTATGAGTCCGAGTAAGGTGGTAGTAATGGTCATGCCGACATTTATGGCATTCCCCCATGTCGCTGCCCTCGGGTCAGCCATCTCATCGGCATTGCCTCCGTAAATATACGCGTTGACAGCAGCAGACACATCAGCCCCCGCATGGGACAGCTGAACTCCTATGGATATAAAGTTTATTATAATGAGCACTACCCACACGAGTATGACCGCAGCGCAGATCAGCACAACAAGGCTGTCGGTCTTGAAGGCGCAGCGGAACTCTCCCTTATCCTCAAACCCGAAACGGTCATTTGCTTTACCGAAGGAGGTGTACATATCGTTTCCTTTCCCGCAAAAAGCCCTTATACGAAAGCAGGACGGAATTTCTCCCGTCCTGATCTTGCCTGATGATTATTCGGCAGGGTAAACGCTTACCTGCTTGCGGTCTTTACCGAGACGCTCATATTTTACTTTACCGTCGATCATTGCGAACAATGTATCATC
>CAJOMV010000029.1 GCA_905235805.1 uncultured Ruminiclostridium sp. | reverse complement strand
TTTCGGCTCCCTCTGTTGCGCTGCATCGTGCAGCGCTTTTGGGGAGCCTACCGCAGCCTCGTGCTGCGTGAAAGGGGGTCTGGGGGAGAAACCTTTTCTTCAGAAAAGGTTTCTCCCCCAGTCTCGAGCGCCAGCGACCTTATCGCCGCGAGGCGACGGCTCGAGCGCCAGCGACCGACTTATGCGCCGTACTTAACGGTATTGATCTTGATGCCGGGGCCCATTGTGGAGGTAATGGTGCAGCTCTTGATATACTGACCCTTTGCTGCTGCCGGCTTAGCCTTTACGATAGCGCCCATGAGAGCCTCGAGGTTCTCGGAGAGCTTATCCTGACCGAAGGAAGCCTTACCGATGGGGCAGTGGATGATGTTTGTCTTATCGAGTCTGTACTCGATCTTACCTGCCTTGGCGTCCGCGATAGCCTTACCGATCTCGGGGGTTACTGTACCCGCCTTGGGGTTAGGCATTAAGCCTCTCGGACCGAGCACCTTACCGAGACGACCTACAACGCCCATCATATCGGGGGAAGCGATGACTACATCGAAATCCATCCAGCCGTCCTGGATCTTCTTTACGGTATCGTCGTCAGCGATGTAATCGGAGCCTGCTTCTTCTGCCTCCTTGATCTTCTCGCCCTTTGTGAATACGAGTGTTCTTACTGTCTTACCTGTTCCGTTCGGGAGAACTACCGCGCCTCTTACCTGCTGGTCTGCGTGGCGGGAGTCAACGCCGAGTCTTACATGGAGCTCGACTGTCTCATCGAACTTTGCTGCTGCGGTCTTGCAAACGAGATCGCAAGCCTCACCTACCTCGTAGAGCTTAGCGGAATCTACGAGCTTGAGGGCTTCTCTGTACTTCTTTCCGTGTTTCATATTATTATCCTCCTTGTGGTCAGACGGTCATGTGACCTCCCACGTCTGTTGAATTGTTGTCAGTCTGTTACTTCGATACCCATCGAACGTGCTGTACCTGCGATCATCGACATAGCTGCCTCGAGGGAGCCCGCGTTGAGGTCGGGCATTTTCTGCTCGGCGATCTGCTGTACCTGAGCCTTTGTTACCTTAGCCACCTTGGTCTTGTTCGGTGTGCCGGAAGCTGTCTCTATGCCGGCAGCCTTCTTGAGGAGAACTGCCGCGGGGGGAGTCTTTGTGACGAACGAGAAGCTTCTGTCCGCGTATACTGTGATAACAACAGGGATAATAAGTCCCGCGTCACCCTTTGTGCGCTCATTGAATTCCTTTGTGAACGCCATGATATTCACGCCGTGCTGACCGAGTGCGGGTCCTACCGGCGGTGCGGGTGTTGCTTTACCCGCGGGTATCTGTAATTTGATAAATCCGACTACTTTCTGAGCCATTGTTTGTTACCTCCAAAAAATTAAGAAATTGACTTATCCGATTCAGGCTTTTATCTTTTCCACCATGGAAAGCTCGAGCCTTGTAGGAGTTTCTCTGCCGAACATGGACACGTTCACGAGCACCGACTGTGCCTCCTCGTCCACTTCCTTGACCGTACCCTCGAAGCCCTTGAGGGAGCCCGAGTTGATGGTCACGATATCGCCCGCCTTTACTGCGGCGGCCTTCTTCACGATACCGAGGTTATTGATCTCCTCGTCCGTGAGCGGTATCGGCTTGGATCCGGGACCCACGAAGCCTGTGACACCGCGGGTATTGCGGCAGATATACCATGTCTCGTCCGTCATGACCATTTTCACATAAACGTAGCAGGGGAACAGCTTTTCTTCCTTCTGCACTCCGTCCTTGTTGAGGATCGGCTTACCGTAATCGTCGGTCGCGGGTCCCATAGGCACCATGACGTCCTCGATCAGGTTCTGAAGATTTCTGTTTTCTGCGAGCTTTGTGATGTCCTTAGCCACCTGCTTCTCGTAGCCCGAGTAGGTGTGCAGGATATACCATTTAGATTCCGACATTGATATTCTCCTTGTACATGAACTTTAGCCTTGACTGCATCAGCTGTATCTGCCGAGCAGGAGCATGAGCAGTGACCCGAATGCCGAGTCGAGAGCCCAGACCGCTATTCCCGAGACCACCAGTGATATGATAACGACGAGGGTGTTGTTGAACACCTGTTTTCTTGAAGGCCATACGACCTTTTTGAATTCCGAGCGTGCGTCCTTGAAGTACTTTACGATCGAGTGCTTCTGCTTCGGCTTTGCCGCTGCGGCTTTTACAGCCTCAAGCGATTTTTCTTTTGCCATAAGCGCCCTCCTTACTTGGTTTCCTTATGGAGGGTATGCTTGCGGCAGAATCTGCAGTACTTGTTCATTTCAATTCTGTCGGGGTCATTTTTCTTGTTTTTCTTGGTGTTGTAGTTGCGCTGTTTACACTCCGTGCAGGCGAGTGTGATCTTGTTTCTGATACCGGCCATTTTGGCACCTCCTGTTTTATTACCGTTCATCGGAACGGTTAAGCCTCCCTCATCCGGCGTTCCGTTTGAGCGCCGTAAGGGGCGTTGTCCTTCTGAGAACAACAAAAAAATAAGCCCCTTTTACGAGGTAAGCATATTTTATCACATATCTTAGCATTTGTCAATAGGATTTTAAAAATTTTTCAGCTTTTTTATATGAGCAGCCGTTTCGCTTGAGTGCCTCCGGCGGCAAGCACTTTAAAAAGGGCTTGAGCCTAAACTGAGCACCGTCTGTACCGTCCTGCTCTTTTGTCACGACCTGTCTCGCTGCCGTTATGCTCTGCTTATTATTTTCGGAGAGGCAATTGCCCTTTCCGCCGCACAGCGACATCTCAAATCCCGTATTGCATTTTTGATGCTAATGTGTTATAATATATTATATATGTTCGTAAATATATGGAAAGGCTGTGAGTATTTTGAGCGAAAAAGCCGCAAACTCGTCGTGTCTTACCCGTTACATAGATCCTGCGTCGGCGTGGGCGCTTTCCTTTGGCTGCATAGTGGGCTGGGGAGCGTTCGTGATGCCGGGCACCACCTTCCTTCCGACCGCGGGACCTGTCGGTACCGCGATAGGAATGCTTGTCGGGGCGCTGGTGATGATCGTGATAGGCATAAACTACCGCTTTTTGATGAGATTTTGTCCGGACGCGGGCGGCACCTTCACCTACGCGAAAAAGACCTTCGGGGACGACCACGGCTTCCTGAGCGCGTGGTTCATGATACTCGCGTATGTCTCGATACTGTGGGCGAACGTGACCGCGCTTGCCCTGATAGCGCGGAGTCTGTTCGGCGGAGTATTGCAGTTCGGCTACCTTTATAATATAGCGGGGTATGATGTGTATATCGGCGAGGTGCTGGTCGAGCTTGCGGTGATGTTCGTGTTCGGGGCGGTATGCCTGCTCTCGAAGCGGCTCGCGGCGATACTCCAGACCCTGTTCGCGGCTGCGCTGTTCATCGGCATAGTCGCTTCCTTCATCGTGGTCCTGTGCGGTGGCAGCAACAGCGGGAGCTTCCTCACCCCCGCGTTCGTGCCGGAGGTGAACGTCGGGACGCAGATACTCGGTATCGTCGCACTCGCGCCATGGGCGTTCGTGGGCTTTGAGTCGGTATCGAACTCCGCCGAGGAGTTCAGGTTCCCGATCAAGCGGATACTTGCGATAATGCTCTCCGCCATTATATGCGGCGGGCTTTCATACATACTGCTCAGCTGGATAGCTTCGACATCGCTGCCGGCGGGATACGGCGACTGGTCGGCGTATATCGCCGATATCGGTGAGCTGAGCGGCACAGAGAGCCTTCCGGTATTCTTTGCCATCGAGACCGCGGGAGGCGCGGCAGGTATGCTGGTGCTCGGCATAGCGCTCGTTTCCGCTATCCTTACCGGCATAATCGGCAGCACTGTCGCGTCGAGCAGGCTTCTCTACGCCATGTCAAAGGACGGTATCCTCCCGAAGCAGTTCTCAAAGCTTACTCCCCGCGGGATACCACGGAACGCTGTCCTGTTCCTGCTGGCAGTTTCCGTTGTGATACCCTTCCTCGGCAGGACCGCTATCGGCTGGGTGGTGGACGTCATCACAGTCGGCACCACAATAGCCTACGGCTACACTTCCGCGGCTGCCTTCAAGCGCGCAAAGCACATCGGCAACAAGAGGATAATGGGCTGCGGCATCGCGGGCGTGGTCATATCCGCCATAATAGGAATGGTGCTGCTTATCCCCGACCTGCTGGCGCAGAGCGCTCTCGCGGCGGAATCCTACCTCCTGCTGGCGTTCTGGGGCATACTCGGCATCGTGATGTTCCGTGTGATATTCGGCAAGGACGAGAACCGCCGCTTCGGCAGCTCGAACGTCGTGTGGATAGCGCTCCTGTTCCTCATATTCTTCACCTCTCTCATGTGGGTGCGGCAGGCAACACAGGCGGAGGCGCGGGACGTCGTTGAAAGCGTCAGCAGCTACTACACCGAGGAAATGGCACAGCACGGCATAACCCTCGATGAGGCGGATACCGTGGAGGAGAGGGAGCACCTCGAGGCGCAGATGTCCCGTATCGACAGTACTCTCACCAATAACAGCCTTGTTCAGATGGTGCTGATAATGCTCAGCTTAGTGATAGTGTTCAACATCTATACCGTGCTGCATAAGCGCGAAAAGCACCTTGAGTCGCAGAAGGTAAAGGCGGAGGAGAGCAGCAAGGCTAAAAGCGCCTTCCTCTCGAATATGTCCCACGACATACGAACTCCGATGAACGCCATAGTCGGCTATGTCAACCTCGCGAAGGACGAGGAGTTAAGCCTGCCGGAGATCAGGGAATACCTCGGCAAGATAGAGAATTCCAGTCAGCACCTCCTCGCGCTGATAAACGATATCCTCGAAATGAGCCGCATAGAGAGCGGCAAAATGGAGCCCGAGCTGGTCAGCACCGACCTGCGGAGGATAATGGCGGATGTGCGGGATATGTTCGCTGCACAGATGTCGGAAAAGAAGATAACCTACACCGTCAAGTGGGACGGCATAGACAATTACGGGGTGATGTGCGACAAGAACCGCCTCAACCGCGTCCTGCTCAACCTCATAAGCAACGCGTACAAGTTCACTCCCATCGGCGGCAGCGTCTCTGTGAGCCTGACCCAGCAGGGACCGGAGGAGAACGGCAGCTGCAAATATGAGCTGCGTGTGAAGGACAGCGGCATAGGAATGTCCCCCGAGTTCGCGGAGCGCGTGTTTGAGGCGTTCGAGCGTGAGCGCACCTCCACCGTGAGCGGGATCCAGGGAACGGGGCTCGGTATGGCGATAACCAAGAGCATAGTAGATATGATGGGCGGCAGCATACACGTCGTGACCGCGCCGAACCAGGGCTCGGAGTTCATCATAGAGCTGTCCTTCGCCACCTCCGCGATAGAGGATACGGAGCAGATAAACCGCGAGAGCGCCCGGTCAGCCGAAAAAACGGTCGATTTCACGGGTATGCGGCTGCTGCTGACCGACGACGTGATGATAAACCGCGAGATAGCTGCAAAGATACTGCGGAAGCTCGGCTTCACCGTGGAGACCGCCGAGAACGGACAGGAGGCTGTCGATAAGGTCTCCGGCTCCGAAGCGGGCTATTACGCCGCTGTGCTCATGGATATACAGATGCCCGTCATGGACGGCTATGAGGCGACACGGCAGATACGCTGCCTGCCCGATAAGTCGCACGCGGAGATACCTGTCATAGCCATGACCGCCAACGCGTTCAGCGAGGACGTGCAGAAGGCAAAGGACGCGGGCATGAACGCCCATGTCGCCAAGCCGATAGATATGCAAAATCTTGTGCAGACTCTTACCGATGTGCTCGGTCAGCAGTGAGGTGCCAAAATGAGCGAAAACAACAAGAAAAAGGCGACACAGCTTATTCTCAATGACGAGACTCTGCCGGTCATAGAGCAGATCTCCGATCAGATCCCCGGCGGGTTCTTCATCTACCACGCCGACGGGGACGAGGAGCTGATATACGTCAATAACGGAATGCTCGAGATATTCGGCTGCGCAGACGAGGAGGAGCTCCGCGGACTGACGGGGAACTCCTTTAAAGGTATAGTCCACCCCGATGACCTGCACAGGGTCGAGGAGTCCATAGTCTCGCAGATAGCCGTCAACACCAACGACCGCGACTATGTGGAGTACCGCATCATACGCAAGGACGGCAGCATACGCTATATCGAGGATTACGGTCACTTCGTCCATACGGAGCAGTACGGAGACATCTACTACGTCTTTATAAACGACGCCACCGAGAAGCATATCGCGGAGGAATTCGAGAAGCAGGAGCACCTGAACCGCTTCAAAATGGACTTCCTGTTCAACATCTCCCACGATATCCGCACTCCCATGAACTCGATAATGGGCTTCACTGCACTCGCAAAGAGCCATATCCATGACCCCGACATTCTTGAGGACTACCTCGGCAAGGTGGATATGTCCAACCGCCACATGATGTCGCTTATCGACGACATTCTCGAGATGAGCAGCATAGAGAGCGGCAAGGTGAGCCTCAAGACCGAGCCCTGCGACCTGAGCGTACAGCTTGACGGCGTTATAACGATGCTCCGTCCGTCGCTGGACGAGAAGCACCAGACCCTCACCACCCACACAGAGCTTCCCGACAAGGAGGTCTATGCCGACACCGCGCGCTTCTGCCGCATAATGTCGAATGTCATCGGCAACGCGGTCAAGTTCACACCCGACGGCGGGCATATCACCGTGAGCGCGAGGGTGAAGGAGGTCCCGGGAATGGGATATTCCCGCTACGAGTTCACTGTCACCGACGACGGCATAGGTATGAGCGAGGAATTCCTCACCCGCATATTCCGCGCCTTTGAGCGCGAGGAGACTTCCACTAAGACAGGCTATCCCGGCGCGGGACTGGGGCTTTCCATAACAAAGAGCCTGCTGGATATGATGGGCGGTTCCATATCCGTAAAGAGCAGGAAGGGCGAGGGCTCCTCCTTCCTCATAAGCATTCCCCTCAAGAACGCGGACTTTGCCGACATCAGGGAAAAGCCCGACCTCACGCCGGAGGAGCTTGCGGAAGTACCGACCGAGGGCGTGCGCATACTGCTGGTGGAGGATATCGAGATAAACCGTTTGCTCGCGGAGACAGTGCTGAGGAAGTTCGGATTTACCGTGGAGTCGGTTGTGGACGGCTGTGACGCGGTGGACGCAGTCCGCAGCCACCCCGAGGGCTACTACAGCCTCGTGCTCATGGATATACAGATGCCGGTGATGAACGGCTACGAGGCGGCGAGAGCGATACGCGCCCTCCGCCGCCCCGACACCGCGAGCCTCCCGATAATCGCGCTCAGCGCCAACGCGGGCATGGAGGACAAGCGTATGTCCATAGAGAGCGGCATGAATACCCATATCGCGAAGCCCTTCGATACAGATAACCTCGTCAATACCATAAAGAAGTACATAAAGCAGTGATAAAAGCGGCAGTCACCTCATACTATTGTATGGGGTGACTGTTTGTCTATGAAGAACAGGATATTTACTTATATACTGGCGGCGGTATGCGGGATACTGACCACGGCGGCGCTGACGGCGCTTTTCGCGGCTGTCGCGTATACCCTGCAGATGAAGCGGGATATGGCGGGCGGCATGGCATTCCTCGCCTTTGCCGCAGGCTGTTTCGTGAGCGGGCTCATCTGCGGGCTCATAAAGAAGCGCGGGGGACTGAGGGTAGGGGCGGTATGCGCCGTCGTCTTGCTCGTACCCGCCCTCGCCGTCTCCCTCATCTCCGGCAGCTTCACCGGAGCGGAGCTCGCCGCCAAGACGATATCAGCCCTGCTCGCCTCTGCCGTGGGAGCTGTGATAGGGGTAAACAAGACGTAGAAAAGGCGGTCGCCGTTCCGGGCGGGGTGAGCTCTTCCCAAGACCGTCTTTTTGGGATTTTCCGCTGACGGGACTTTACTTTTTGCCTGATCTGTGCTATAATATTCCCGCAAAGAAGGGATAAAAATGGCGATCAGCAAAGACCTGACGGTGGGCGAGCCGTCGAAGGTGCTCCGAAGCTTCTGCCTGCCCATGCTGGGGAGCATCATATTCCAGCAGCTCTACAATCTCGCGGACAGCTTCGTCGCGGGAAAGCTGATAGGCGAGGAGGCTCTCGCGGCTGTCGGCAACAGCTATGAGATAACGCTGATATTTCTGGCGTTCGCGTTCGGCTGCAACATCGGCTGCTCGGTCATAGTATCGCAGCTGTTCGGCGGAAAGAAGCTCGCGGAGATGAAAACGGCGGTATACACCTCGCTGATAATGAGCGGAGCGGTATGCCTGCTGCTCATGGCGGCGGGCTTTCTCACGGGCGGAGCGCTCCTGCGGGTGATACAGACCCCGGAGAACATTCTCCCCGACTCGCTGCTGTATCTGAATATATACATACTCAGTCTGCCGTTCGTGTTCTGCTACAACGTATCGACGGGCATATTCTCGGCGCTCGGGGACTCAAAGACCCCGTTCGTGTTCCTTGCCGCCTCCTCCACCGCGAACATAGGAGCGGATATCCTGTTCGTGGCGGCATTTGATATGGGGGTCGCGGGCGTAGCGTGGGCGACCTTCATCTGCCAGGGCGTGAGCTGCATTCTCGCCCTCGTCTTTGTGCTGAAGCGCTTAAAGGTATTCACTTCGGACGAGAAGGCAAAGCTCTTCTCCTTCCGCATACTGAAAAAGATAGCCGCCGTAGCTGTTCCCAGTACTCTCCAGCAGGGCTTCATCTCCGCCGGCAATATCCTCATACAGGGCGTGATAAACGGCTTCGGCTCGGGAGTTATCGCGGGCTATGCCGCCTCGGTCAAGCTGAACAATCTCGTCATCACCTCCCTGACCACCCTCGGGAACGGAGTTTCAAACTACACCGCCCAGAACATCGGCGCCGGCAAGACCGAGCGCATAAGTCAGGGCTTCAGGGCTGCCATAAAGCTCTTCCTCGCGGTTGCCATACCCGCCGCCCTGCTGTACTTCTTCGCGGGTGAGCCGCTCATGCGTCTGTTCATGGACGACCCCACCGATGCGGCGCTGCAGGCAGGCACAGCCTTCCTCCGCACAGTCACGCCGTTCTATGTCATAGCCTCCCTCAAGCTCGCGGCAGACGGAGTGCTCCGCGGCGCGGGTCTCATGGGCAGGTTCATGGCAGCCACCTTCACCGACCTTATCCTCCGTGTCATTCTCGCGTTCGTGCTCTCCGCGCCGTTCGGCTCGGACGGCATCTGGGCAGCATGGCCCGTCGGCTGGACCGTCGCCACCGTTATGTCCCTCTCCTTCTATTTCGCCAAATTCGGCAAACGTAAGTAAAGTGGTCGCTTGCGCTCGAGCCAGCGGCTGGCGTCGCCCGGGGGAAAGGGGAAGAGGAAGGGCACCCCATTTCTCTCACGACATGATGTCGTGAAGAGCCCGCCCAAAAGCGCGCAGCAGCACGA
>CAJOMV010000028.1 GCA_905235805.1 uncultured Ruminiclostridium sp. | reverse complement strand
GTGCCGCTGACCGGGGTCGAACCGGTACGGATTTTACTCCGAGGGATTTTAAGTCCCTTGTGTCTGCCTATTCCACCACAGCGGCATTTAATAACTATAATATTATACCACGAAATGACCCGAATGTCAATATTTAATATTAATTTTACGAAAAAAGGAAGCGGTTTTCCGCTTCCTTTGCTTTCTCTTAAGTCAGTTTCTGATTATCTCGCGCCAGTCGAGGTCGCCGCGCTCAAGTGCGTGGATAAGAGCTTCGCCTGTGGCGATATTCGTGGCAACAGGGATATTGTGTACGTCACTCAGACGAAGAAGCGTCATCTCATTCGGTTCGTGAGCCTTCGCGTTGAGCGGATCGCGGAAGAAGAACAGGATATCTATCTCATTGCAGGAAATACGCGCACCGATCTGCTGGTCGCCGCCTTGTGAGCCGCTCAAGTAACGCTGGATATTAAGCCCCGTAGCCTCCGCTACAAGCTTTCCCGTAGTACCGGTAGCGCAAAGATTGTGTCTGCTCAGAACGCCGCAGTAGGCAATGCAGAACTGTACCATAAGTTCTTTTTTGGAATCGTGTGCTATAAGTGCAATGTTCATCTTTAACGCCGTCCTTTCTATAATATATTTCAGATGATCAATCTATGTTGATCGACAGCGGAACTCTCTCTCCCAGTATTCGTCTCGAGATCGAGTCATAAGCCTTGAAGCCGGCGCTTCCCTTCGGAAGCGGCGAGCCCTTCGCGCCGCATACGCGTATCTCGCTGTCCTCCGGAACTACACCGATAAGCGGGATACCTACGGTATCCATTACCTCGTCGAGATCGTAGAGTATCTCCTCGTCCTTGAACTTTACAGGCACCTTGTTGATTATAAGGCGCTGATTTACGCAGTTCTTTACATAGAGGAAGTCGGAAAGCATCTGTCCGTCTCTTACACAGACAGTATCGGGCGTGGTGACCATGAGGATAAGGTCGGCAGCCTTGATAACGCTGAACACGGAGCTTCCGATACCCGCGGTATCCATGATGATATAATCGAAATGATTTCTCATTTCCTCGCAGACACCGATGACCTTTTCGGGGTTTATTTCGATGAACGGGTTCTTTGTCGCGCAGACAAGCGAGAGATTGGGGCTTCTGTCTACCTTGGTGGCAGCGTTGAGGATATCTATTTTGCCCTCGAGGTATTCACCCATATCATGCTTTACATTCCCGTTGATACCGAGAATGATATCCTGACATCTCAGACCGAAGTCAAGCTCGACTATAAGAGTTTTCTTTCCCTGATAAGCAAGACAAGATGCTATATTTGCAGAGGTGGTGGATTTTCCGGTGCCGCCCTTGCCGGCGGTTACCGCAATGATTTGAGACATTTAATACGCCCTCCCTTTATCATGTGCTGATTACGTCAATAAACAGAAAGCACACTTTTTGCATACTCACTCATATTAACATAAATATATTGTAGCATATTTTCGCGAATTTTTAAAGACCTTTTTTCAAATTACGAACAATTTCGTGAATACTGCAATGAAAAAAGGTCTTTTTTTTGTATATTTCCTACAATTTTTGATGACTTATCGTCGTTTCCAAGGGGTGAGAATTATACCGTTCTCGTCCATATCGGGCTGATAATCGTGATATACGAACGCGTCAATGATATTCCGTACCATATATCTCGAATACTCACCGTTCTCCAGCACTACGCCGAAGGCTATCTGCGGATCCTCGGCAGGATAATATCCCATTACCGTGGAATTATACACTCCGTCGGAGCCTGCTTCGGGAGTTCCCGTCTTTATCGCCACGCTGTACGGCAGTCCCGAGAAGTTCCACAGCGCCGAGCTTGTGGGCCAGTTCACGAGCGTCGATACCGCTATCATTCCCTCGCGGACTATCGCGAACGCGTCGTTCCGATCCTCGATCACCTCAACTACCTGCGGCTCCGTTTTGTAGAGCATCTCATTCATGTCATAGTCCCACACGGAATCCACGATATACGGCTTGTAGCGTACGCCGTCATTTGCGAGCGTCAGCGCCTGCACAGCAAGGTGCATGGGCGTTACCAGCGTATCCATCTGCCCTATCGCAGCCTGAAGTGTGTTGCCGTCGTCCCATGCTTCTCCGCGCAGCTTTTCGTACAGCTCCGGCGAGGACATCTGCCCCGCCGAGCCTCCTATCTCCAGACCGAGGTCTGTGCCGTAGCCGAATTTCTTCGCAAAGGAGCACAGCTCCTCTATCCCGAGACGTCTGCCGAGATCGTAGAAGAAGATATTGCACGACCATTTCAGGCAGTTCACGACGTTATACCCGTAATGATAGCCTGTACATTTTGGTTGATAATCGGCGTAATATGTGTAACGCCCGGTGCAGATACCCCTTGTATTCCTGTCAATGAGCCCGTTTATCAGTCCGTCTGCCGCGGTTATCGTCTTGAACGCCGAGCCGGGACGGTACAGACCGTATGTGCAGCGGTTGAGCATGGGGCTTCCCGGGAGCTGTATGACCGAGGCATAGTCCTCCACCGACTGCTTAAGGTCATATGTGGGGTAGGTCGCCATTCCGAGCACAGCGCCGCTTTTTGCGTCCAGCACAACCACAGCGCCCGCGTCGCAGTCCTGTCCTCTGTCTGCCGAATTGTTCAGCCAGTTTATCTGATTAGCGAGTATTTCCTGCAGCGTCGCCTGATCCGACGCGTTTATCGTGAGCTTTACGCTGTTTCCCGCCGATACTTCCTTAGTAACCGTATCGGAAAGCGCTACACCCTTGGAATCACGCACTATGGTACGTTCTCCGTTCGTGCCGCGCAGTACGCTCTCCATTGCCTTCTCGATACCGTACTTGCCTATGGTGTCATTATAGCTGTAGCCCTCCGCCTTGAGCGTATCGTATTCCTCCGCGGAGATAGCGCCCACCGAACCGAGAACATGGGGCGCTGTATCGGTAACAACATACTCCCTCGCGCTCTCCTCCACAGCGTCAACGCCGGAGAGCTTTATCCCGAGTTCCTTAATCCTGATCACCGTATTTACCGAAACATCGTCCGCAAGAGTGAAGCGGTTCTCGTACGAGAAATCCTTCTTCTCCATCTCATACCGTACTCCGCCGATGAGACGTATCTCCTCGCGGGTAAATTTCGCGGTGTCGATATTGTATTTCTTCGCGAGCGCGGAAACGCAGTTATCCACAGTCGCCGCGGCATTCACGTTTATGAACGCTTTGAAGGCACGCAGAGAGTCGCCGTCCTCTGTCGTGAATTCAAACGGCTCCGTATAGTTTACAGGCGCGGAATCGTTCCACTTCTCGCCGCTGTCGCGCAGAGTCTGAACCGCCTTCAGCAATACATCATTCTGCGTTGAGTACGCAAGGAACGCCTTCTGCACTATCACCTTATAGACCGGTTTGTTCGTGGTCATCAGCTTTCCGGTAACATCAAATATCTGACCGCGGGTCGCTATCATCTGCTGTACGGCGGTATAGCTTCTCTCGGTCTGCGCAAAATATTCGTCGCCCTCAACTATCTGCATACTTATGAGCCGCACCACACAGAGGAACAGGAGCACAAATATCAGAACAATGAGGGTTATCCTTCTTACTATGACGGAAAGCTTGCTCAATCCTCTTCCTCCTGCTCCGTTTCCTGTGCGGGTCCATAATAAGCTACTATGACACCCGTCTTGCCGAGACGCTGCTCAATCACTCCCACCAGCAGATATACAGCCGGAGCGGCAGCTAATGTCGCTATCGCCGTGGGGATTATCGACGCGGTGAGTATTATATCACCGCGGGGAACGTTCCATATCACCACGTTGAAAAGATAATCCATCGAAAACTCGATGAATACCGCTATAAGCGTTATGATCATGAAATTAATTATATTCACCCGTATCAGATTGCGTACCATTACCGCCGTAAGCACACATACAGCCATGAGCCATACCGCGCTGAAGCCGAAGGTAAAGCCGTAGGCTATGTCTGTCATATACCCGCAGAAAAGCGCAAACAGGCATGAAGCGAGCTCGTCACGATACATAGCGAAGGATACGGCAAGCGGTATGATAAAGACTGGCTGCCACATACCGAATACTCCTATACGCATCAGCACATAGAAAAATAACGTAAGCGATATGAAGATGATATATTTTGCAAGTCTGTAATGCCGTTCGGTGCGCGAGAGCTCCTCACGGTTCCTTGTGCTGTATTTCATATCATTCGTCCTGTCCGTTGAATTCCGTTACCACAAACACGCTCGTTACCTTGAATACGTCCTCGCCCGGCTCTATTACCGCGTGCTTGGTAAGTCCGTTCTTGTCGCTGAATACTGCCTTTACCGTGCCTACCATCATATTTCCCGGGAATACAGAGCTGCCGGAGGTGAGGAGGATATCATCCTCGGCTATCTCTCCACCCTTGGAGACGTAGCTGACAAGGCACTTGCCGTCGGCGGCATACTCCGCGTCATTCTCCGTTACTCCGACCACCTTGCTTTCTGCGGTTATCACACCCACATTGACATCGGGAGAGAGTATGGTCTTAACTATCGCGTAATGCTCCGATATCTCGCCTACTATACCCACAAGTCCCACAGAGGTGAACACTGGGTCGTAGAGCGATATGCCGTCGGCACTGCCGCGGTCTATCGTAAATCCGCCGTAAACGTCGCTCGCGTTTCTCGCAATTACGGTACATGGCGGCGACCACTTGTAATCGGTGTGCTGCTCGGCTATCCCGAGTATGCTTCTGTACTGCTCATTCTCGGCATCGGTCTTTTCCTTGTCGATAAGCTCGCCGTACATATCGGTGAGCATTTCCTTGAGCTTCTCGTTCTCCGACTTGTAATGCTGGGCATTCACGAGAGTATCTATCGTCTCCGCGGTCCAGTCGCTCACTGCCTTTCCCAGCGATACAAAGGGCTGTGAGACCGTCTCGAGAAGGCTTCTCGGGAATATTATGTTGTCACCCGCAACTGCGGCGTATATCATTATTCCGAAAACGAGAGCGAAAATACAGATTATTATCTTGAATTTAACGCTCTGAAAAAATTCCTTCATAGCCTTTTCCTGTCATATATCAAAGGGTGCCCTGAAGAATAGCCTCAAAGCACCCGTACTTTATCAGTATTTAGAGTCGTCGTCGCTGAGAACATCAATGAGCTTGTCTATATTCTCGAGCACCTTGCCTGTGCCGTCGGCAACACAGTCGAGGGGACGTTCCGCGACCTTGACCGGCATGCCCGTCTCCTTGTTGATAAGCTTGTCGAGTCCCTTCAGGAGCGCACCGCCTCCCGCGAGCATTATGCCCTGGTCTATGATATCGGCAGACAGCTCGGGAGGGGTCTTCTCGAGGGTGACCTTTATCGCCTCGATGACGTGGCTGAGCGGTTCCGCAAGTGCTTCGCGTATCTCCTCACTGGATATTGTTATATTCTCAGGGAGACCGTTCAGAAGATTGCGTCCCTTTATATCCATTACCGGCTCCTTGTCGGTATATGGATAAGCGGAGCCTATCTGGATCTTGATATTCTCTGCTGTACGTTCACCTATCAGCAGATTGTACTTCTTCTTTATATAGTTGATTATTGAATTATCAAATTCGTCGCCCGCAACTCTTACCGAGCGGGAGGTAACTATGCCTCCGAGAGATATCACCGCGACCTCACTGGTGCCGCCGCCGATATCAACTATCATGCTGCCGGTGGGCTCCGCTACCGGAAGTCCCGCGCCGATCGCGGCAGCCATGGGCTCCTCGATTATGGAAACTCTCTTTGCTCCCGCGCTCTGGGTAGCCTCCTTTACCGCACGTCTCTCCACCGCTGTAACGCCCGAGGGAATACAGATTATCACTCGGGTCTTGATGAACTTCCTGCCCTTTACCGCCTTGGAGATGAACTCCTGCAGCATACTTGTGGTCATATCGAAATCGGCAATTACTCCGTCCTTCAGCGGTCTTACCGCGACTATCGAGCCGGGGGTGCGTCCTATGACATCCTTCGCCTCCTGTCCGACATATCTTACACGCTCATATTTTACATCGACCGCCACAACGCTCGGCTCGCGGATTATAATACCCTTGCCTCTCATATACACGAGCGTATTTGCGGTACCGAGATCAATACCTATATCCTTGGTGAACATAACTCCTCCGAAAAAACACAATTCTTTTGATACACATTATTATATCACGATTTCCGGTGAGTTACAACTTGCAAAAGCGGAAAATTTTACGGAATATTATGGGATTTTTTAGGCAATTTACACACAGTATGTTCGGCTGCGACATTATACGCGGCTTTTCGCGGGTCATACTCCGGTGGAGCCGAAGCCGCCTTCCCCGCGCTCCGTACCGGTCAGGGAGCCGCTTTCGATGTAGTCCGGGAGCACCACGGGCATTATCACCATCTGCGCGATCCTGTCGCCGTCATGAACAGTGTAGGGCGTGTCGGAATGGTTTATCAGCGGTACCTTTATCTCACCGCGGTAATCGCTGTCCACGACGCCTACGCAGTTCGCGAGAGATACCCCGAACCTTGAGGAGACCGAGCTCCTCGGAAAAACAAAGGCTCCGCAGCCGCTGTCCGGCAGCTCTATCGCTATACCCGTGGGTATGAGCTTTCTCTCGCCCGGCGCTATCGTCACTGCTTCGTCAAGGCAGGCGAACAGGTCCGCTCCCGCGCTGCCGGCAGTTGCCCGGTACGGCAGCCTTGCGTTGTCAATAAGCTTCTTTACCTTTATATCCATTATCAGCTCACTCCCCTGTAATACAATCCGCGTGTGAAATGCTCGCGGAACGGCGGTCTGCCCTTACGGTAATTTTCTGTCACCGCCGCTGTGTCCGTTTCAGTCGTGAAGCGCAGTACAGCAAAGTCCGCCCGGAAATCCGCGAGCCTGTCACTGAGTATCAGCGTGTCGCTGTTCAGTATCTCCACGGAGTTCTCCGAACACAGCACATTGAGCTTGTTACCCTTTCTGTCGGTCATCTGACGGTCACAGCTCCTGTCCTTTCCGCCGCAGGGTCTTCCGTCACGAACGGGACATCTCCTGTTCAGCATAAGGGCTGTTTTACCGTACGCGATAAATCCCGTCGGTATCGGCTTCTCAAGCGAGTTTATACGCTGCACCGTCAGTTCCTGAGAAACTATAATATCGCATAGACCGCATTCCGCGAAAAAGCGCATTGCCTCACTGTTCGTGCAGTTCAGGCGCATTCCCCCGTGTACCGTGAAGCCCGCCTTATCAAGCAGCTCTATATGCCCGACTGTATGCGCAAGCGCGTGAGTGAAGCCGAGCTCCTTTATCCGAAGCAGCTCCCGCTTCGTTTTATCTTCGGCGCCACCGAGAAATTCCGGCGTCAGCGCTATCAGCCTGTCCGCGCTGTCGGCATTGTCAGCGCACAGCAGCTCCGACGGTGCGTATACCGCCTCTGTCCCGGTGCTCTCAAGAGCCGCGGCAAGCTGCTCCCGCGTATATACCCACGCCCGCAGTCTCATCTCATTCATCATCGCTGTCCCGCCGCTGTATCAGCTCTTCCGCGTTTTTCAGCGATATCTCGCTGCTGTCGCCGGATATCAGTCTCGCTACCTCGCGTACCTTCTCCTCATGTGTGAGGGAATGTACGGTGGTGTAGGTGCGTTTATCGTCGGTGTTCTTCTGTATCAGCAGGTGGTTGTCGGAAAGCGCCGCTATCTGCGCAAGATGCGTAACACAAAGCACCTGACGCTTCGCGGAGATCTCCGACAGCTTTCTCCCGACCTTCCTTGCGGCACGACCGCTTATACCAGTATCTATCTCATCGAATATCATCGTAGGCGTATCGTCATTCTCGGCAGACACGCTCTTTATCGCGAGCATTATTCTTGAAAGCTCACCGCCGGAAGCTACCTTGGATATAGGCTTCAGATCCTCGCCCTTATTCACGGATATCATCAGCTCGACATTATCCATGCCGTTGACAGTGATCTTACCCTGCGTTATCTCGAAATGCAGACGGACATCGGGCATATCCAGAAAACGGAGCTGCTCGGTTATCTCTCCGGTCAGCTTCTCCGCTGCCTTTTTTCTGATCTCCGATATCTCCGAAGCAGCGGTCTTTACCTCCTCGGCAAGACGGTGACGCTGCTCGTTGAGCTCCGCAAGTGTATTATCGCACTCCGAAAGCTCCGCAAGCTCTTTCTTCCACTCATCGCACAGGTCGATAATTTCATCTGTCTCAAGCTGATACTTCCTCTTCAGCCACAGTATACCGCTCATCTTCTCTTCGAGCGCCTGCAGGCTGCCCTCACCGTCCTCGTCGGGTATCAGCTCGCTTATGTCGGCGCTGATATCGCGAAGCTCGACAGTGAGGGAACTCAGCCGTGCGGAAAGCTCCTCACATTCGGGGACATACTGCTTTATCCCCGTCAGCAGCTTTGCGGCAGCGTCTATCATATCGGCGGCTCCCTGCTCGTCGTCCGCTCCGCTTATACCGGCAGCAGCTCCCGAGAGAGCGTTCGTTATGTCTTCAATATTGCGGGCGCGGTCAAGTCTTTCAGAGACTGCCGCTTCATCGCCCTTTTTCAGCTTCAGCTTCTCCACCGACTCTATATCGGCTTTCAGCTTCTCGATCCGCTCATCCTTTTCGCTGTTCTCCGCCTCAAGCTGCTTTATTCTTTTACTGAGCGCGGAAAACTCGCGGAACCTGACAGCGTAATCCGCAAGCTTGTCCTTAAGTCCCGCGCTCCCGTCTATCAGCTCGCGCTGGTTCGCGGGGTCGATAAGTATACGGGTATCATGCTGTCCGTGTATATCTATGAGACCTACCGTCATTTCCTTGAGGAGCGAGGCTGTGGCGGGCATACCGTTGATGCGCACCTGCCCCTTTCCGTCGGCGGAAACATCGCGCTTTATCAGAAGCTCGCCGTCCGCGGGGTAGCCGTTCTCTTTCAATCTCACGGCGACAGACGGGGGAATGCTGTCAAAAACAGCCGATACGCTCGCGCGCTCGGTACCCGTTCTGATGATATCCCTATGTACTCTTCCGCCGAGCACAGCATTTATCGCACCGATAAGCACGCTCTTTCCGGCACCCGTTTCGCCGGAAAAAACGTTGAAATTATCGGTAAATCCGATGTCCGCCTTCTCGATAACGGCAAGATTTTCGATATACAGTTCCTTTAACATTCTTATCCCCCACGGATCAGATCATGCTTTTCAGCAGCGTGACCAGCTTTTTGGCGTCGTTCTCCGTTCTCGCGAGAATGAAGATCGTGTCGTCGCCGGAAATAGTGCCGACTACGCCTTCGATATTCATTGAATCGAAGGTCGCGCACGCGGCGTTGGCAAGTCCGGAATGACATTTTACACAGACTATATTACCCGCTTCTTCTATGCGCGTTACGGACTGACTGAATATGTTCTCGAAATGACGCCGGTTCGCGCTCCTTGCCTTCATATAGCAGCTCACTCCGTTTTCGGACAGCGCCTTCTCAAGGGACAGATCGTTGATATCCCTCGACACTGTTGCCTGCGTAACTAAAAAGCCGCGTTCCTGCAGCTTCTCCCGCATCATTTCCTGATTCTCGATCTCGAATTCTGAGATTATCGCGAGAATCTCCGCCTGTCTCTGTCTTTTCATTTACAAATCTCTCCTCGAATTGATTTCTGCACTCCCATGCAGCCCATTTTCCCTTAATGCGCTCAGCGCTTTTTCATTGATAGGCTCCTTGAAATAAGAGCTTCCGCTTTGTCTCCCCGAACTCCGTTTTCCTCCCCTTTTTCTCCATTATTTCAGCGGTGTCATCAGCTTTTCGCCCACCGTGTTGTAGAAATTCTTTTCCCCTATCTCCGCAAGCTCGAGAAAAACCTCTGATCTCCTTATCATGAGGCTGTCCTCGGGGGAGAATTCCGTACCGTGTTCGCCGTCCGCGCTGAGATATACTCTGCTCCCCTCGTAAGGGATAACGTTCACGGTCACAGTATCGCTGCTGCTGAATATCATCGGTCGGTTCATAAGCGTATGCGCGCAGAGCGTCGTCAGCTGTATGCACTCCACCGTCGGCTCGATGATCGGACCTCCCGCGGCAAGCGCGTAAGCCGTAGAGCCTGTCGGAGTGCTGAGTATTATACCGTCCGCTCGGACTCTGGTGACTACCGCGCCGTTTATCCGCACCTCAAACTCCGGCAGCTTCGAGCCGGCTTCCTTGAACAGCACCACGTCATTCAGCGCCATAAAGCTGCTCGGAGCTCCGCTGTGAGTAAGCTCCGCCGACAGCATCATGCGTCTGCTGACAATGTATGAGCCCTCCGCGAGCGCTTTCAGCTTGTATGTCTCGTCCGCGTCTATCGCTGTCATAAAGCCGACGCGTCCGGTGTTTATGCCGAGTACGGGTTTCCCGGCGGCTGCCGCTTTCTTGCCCCACTCGAGTATCATGCCGTCGCCGCCTATGGTCATCAGCATATCACATTCCCGGAGAGCGGAGTCGCTGTCCATATACTTCGCACGGTAGTCCCGGCTGTAGCTCGAAGCGCTCTCCGGCAGTATCGGCTGCACACCGGACGTTTTCAGAATGCTTATCACCGACGGCAGTGCCGCTATGCTTTTTTCCTTGTCCGCACACGGGACTATGAAAACCTTCATACCGTTCTATTCCCCCTTAAGGAATAATGAGATACATCAGAAATTCGATATTGCCGTCACCGCCCGTTATCGCCGAGGGTATCACGCCTATAACGCGAAAGCCGAGGCTTTCCGCAAACGCGGTCATCTCCGCCTTTACCTTCTCACGGAGCTTAGGGTCGGTCACCACGCCGCTTTTGCCCAGCTTCTTCCTGCCGAGCTCGAACTGCGGCTTTATAAGCGCTGTGCAGCGGGTATTCGCCGCGGCAAATCTTCCTGTCACGGGAAGTATCTGCTTCAGCGAGATGAATGATACATCTATCGAAATAAAATCAACTTTTTCGGGGATATGGGAGCTGTCAGCGTCGCGGATATCGAGCTTTTCTAGCGATATCACGCGGCTGTCGGAGCGCAGCCTCGGGTCAAGCTGCGACGTACCCACATCTACCGCGTACACCCTCGCCGCTCCGTGCGTGAGCATACAATCCGTAAACCCGCCGGTTGACGCGCCTACATCAAGACAGACGGCACCGTCAAGAACGATACCGAAGTGCTCTATCGCTGTCTCAAGCTTCAGTCCTCCCCGCCCCACATACTTTGTCAGGTCGGAATTTTCCGATACCGCGAATACATCGGTCTCGTCGTCAAATATCTCTGAGGGCTTGCGCACTGCCTTTCCGTTCACGGTCACGCTGCCCTCTTTTATGAGAGCCTGCGCTGAGGTGCGGCTCTTTGCGAGCCTCTTCTCCGTAAGTATTATATCCAGCCGCTTATTCATCGCGGAGCCTTCTTATCATGCCCTCACGGTCAAGTCCCGCTTCCGCGAGCTGGGTCTCTGTGTCCGCCGAGCCTACGGTGCCTTCCACGGCAGTCACCGTGTATTTTCCGGTAAATCCTTGCCCGTAAAGCTCATACAGGAATTTCTCGGCTATACCACCGTTTTTCATTCCCTCTTCAAAGAAATAAACCTTGCTGTACCCTGCCGCTGTCACGGCAGCCTCGGCGTTTATCGGGAATATCTTCAGCAGTGCCAGCGTATCGGCACCTTCAACAGACTGCGCAAAATGAGCTATCCTGCCGTAGGTGACTATCAGGGTATCGTTCTGCTTTCCCGAATAGTAGAAGTCCCTGTATTTCCTGCGCACTCCAGCCGGACAGACACCCTTCGGGTAGCGTATCGCCGCTATCCCGTCAGACTCATACAGTGCTTTCTCTATACACAGCTTCAGTGTGTTACGGTCAAAGGGAGAGTATATCTCGGTATTCGGGACTGAGGTCAGCATCGGTACATCGAACAAGCCCTGGTGGGTCTCACCGTCCTCGCCCACAAAGCCCGCGCGGTCTATGAAAAGCACTATGTGCTTTTTCTCTATCGAAGCATCGTGTATGAGCTGGTCGTAGCAGCGCTGGAAGAATGTGGAGTACACCGCGAACACCGGCAGCATTCCCTCCGCGGCAAGTCCACAGGAGAAGGTCAGCGCATGCTGCTCCGCTATCCCCACATCAAAGAAGCGCTCCGGGTACGTCTTTGCGATATGCTCCAGTCCCGTTGCGTACTTCATCGCCGCCGTGACAGCGCAGATCTTATCATCAGTGTCAGCGTGTTCGAGAAGAGCTGTACCCGCGGTCTCCGAGAAGGTTAGGCTCTTCTGAGCTCCGGCACTTTTCTTCGATATGCCGTGATACTCGCCGGAATTGAGCTCCGCGGGCTTGTAGCCCTTGCCCTTTTTCGTCTTGACGTGGACTATGCAAGGCTCGTCCGTCATCTTCGCTATTTCAAGTATCTCTATCAGCTTACCGAGGTCGTGACCGTTCACCGGTCCGTAGTATTTCAGCCCGAGACTCTCAAATATATTGCTCTGATATATCGCGAACTTCACAAGGTCCTTTGTGCCGCTGATAGACTTGGATATTTCCTTTCCTATATCTGAATGGGAAAGGAAATCCTTGACTGCCGCCTTTTTGTCATAATAGGAACGCGACGATCTCATTCTCGTCAGATAGTCCGCTACGGAGCCCTTGCTCCTCGATATCGACATCTCGTTGTCGTTGAGTACGATTATCAGATTATTCGACAGCTTGCTGACATTATTCAGCCCCTCATACGCCTGTCCGCCCGTAAGAGCGCCGTCGCCTATCACGGCTATGACGTTGCCCGCCTTGCCCTCGAGCTCCATTGCCTTAGCGATTCCGAGGGCGGCGGATATCGAGATGCTGCTGTGTCCGCCGATAAACGCGTCATGCTCGCTTTCCGCGTGGCGCGGGAAGCCCGAAATGCCGTCCTTTGAGCGGAGCTTCGGAAAATCACTGTACCTTCCGGTGAGCAGCTTGTGGGTATAGGACTGGTGTCCCACATCGAAAACTATCTTGTCCTCGGGAGTGGTGAACACGCTGTGCAGCGCTACTGTCAGCTCCACTGTTCCGAGATTTGAGGCGAGATGCCCCCCTGTTTTCGGGACATTATCAATAAGAAAAGCCCTGATCTCCTCACAGAGCAGGTTCTTTTCCTCAAGTGTCAGATTTTTAAGTGTATCGGACGATATATTTTCGGAAAGTATCATTTCACTGTTCCCTTTCTGAAAATTCGTTTAGTTTTTATAAAGATATAGGGAATACAAGACCTATCAGTATCCCGAGAAGAGCGCCGCAGATGACCTGTATCGGCGTGTGTCCGAGGAATTCCTTGAGTTCCTTGTCGGCTTCCGCGTCTCCGGTCTCGGACTCGATATCCACTTCCTCGTCGAGCTTCTCGACTATCTCATCATCGAGCTTGTCTACTATCTTCCGCAGACGGTTTATCTCCCTCGCGTGCTGACCCGCTTCGCGGCGGACTCCGCAGGCATCGTACATCACGATGAACGCGAAGGACATGGCGAGTGCGGCTTCCGTCGAGGCGATGCCGTGTACGCGGCAGGTAGATACCGCAAGAGCGCACACAAAAGCGGAGTGCGACGAGGGCATTCCCCCGGCGCCCCATATTCTCTCCAATCGGAATGTACGGTACATGACCGCGTATATTATCGTTTTGAGTATCTGTGCCGCAAGCCAGCTCGAAGCCGCTGCCGCCAGCACTACATTTATCAGTTCCGACATCTTTTCCACCGGTTCCTTTATTTCTTACGTTTCAGCAAACTTCCGGTCAGCTCTTTTACAAATCCGTTATTTTCAAACGTGTCAAGCGACGCAAGCGCCTTCTCTGTGTATTCCTCGGCAGCTTTTTCCGCAGCCTCAATACCGTATGCTCGGACATAGGTATTCTTGTTCTGCTCCTCGTCGCTGCCGACAGGCTTTCCGAGGACTTCGTCCGTGCTTGTCACGTCGAGTATATCGTCTATTATCTGGAAGGCGATCCCGAGATTCTCCGCGTATTCCGCCGCCCGCTGTACATAGACCGATTCGTTCGCGCTCTCCGCGCAGAATACTCCGCAGACGCATGCCGCGTCTATAAGCTCGGAGGTCTTCATGCGATATACCGAGGTTATCAGCCCGTCCGGCACGATGCCGTTTTCGGGGCAGGTGTCTATCTGCTGACCGCCGATCATTCCAAGCATACCGCAGCAGCGTGCGAGCCTGCCGATACATTTCACGGCAGCGTCGGAGGATATGGTGCGGCTGTGAGATATCGCTTCAAACGGCAGTATAGCCAGCGCGTCACCCGCAAGCAGTGCCGTCGCCTCACCGAACGCCTTGTGGCAGCTCGGTTTTCCGCGGCGCATATCGTCATTGTCCATGCAAGGAAGATCGTCGTGTATCAGAGAATAGGTGTGCATATACTCCAGCGCACGCGCAACATCGAGAGCATTGTCCGGGTCTCCGCCGCACATCTCGCAGAAGGCGAGCGTAAGCACAGGTCTGATACGCTTTCCTCCCGCGGAAAGACTGTATTTCACAGCCTTTATGACATCTCCCTGCGGGAGTATCTCCGAGGGGAAGATATCATACATCCCTTTTTCGACCTTTTTCAGGTATTCTTCAAATTTGCCGTCCATCTTATTCCGTACCGTTGTTTTCTATCGTCTTTATTGTAAGCTTTGCGGAATCTATCTCCTTCTTACAGGTCTCAACCAGCTTCGCGGCTTCGGAATAAAGCGCTACTGCCTGCTCGAGCGGGAGCTCATTGTTTTTCATTTCCTCCGATATTTCGTTCAGTCTCTTGAATGCTTCTTCAAATTTCATTTTTACAATTCTCCTTGCTTATTCTTCCACTGATGTCACAGTCGCGTTTATGGTGCCGTCATGCAGCTTTATTTCCAAAGTGTCTCCGGGCTTTACGCCCTTTGAGATACGCACTATCCTTCCGTCCTTATAGGTTATCGAATAGCCTCGCAGCAGGACATTGAAAGGATTCAGAGCTTCCACTAACGTCCGCGCTTTTTCGTACCGGCTCTCGCTTCTTTCTATCAGAGTATGTACATTTCGTACTAACCCCTCCTGCAAAACCGGAAGTGCTCGCTCATAACGCTCTATGCGGGTATTGATACTGCGGTCAATACTTTCCCGAAGCACGGAAAGCTCCCGCTCGTTACGCTCTATACGGGCTGTAGGGCTTTTCAGCTTTAGCTCGGTGTCTATGTGCTGCAGCGCTGTCGCTTTTTTGTCTATAATACCGCATAACGCGTTGTATAATGACCGTTTCTTTTCTTCAAGCGTCTCTCTTATCACATTGTTATCGGGGACTACTTTCTCCGCTGCCTCGCTCATAGTCGCAGCTCTTTCATCGGCAACGAAATCAGTGAGCGCGAAATCGGGTCCATGACCGACAGCCGATATGGTTGGGACCTTGCTGTTGTACACCGCCCGAGCAACAGCTTCATCGTTGAACGCCGCAAGTTCTTCGGAGGAACCTCCGCCGCGTCCGAATACTATCACGTCACAGTCAAGTCTGCTTGCTGCCCTGAACGCCGAAACTATGGAAGCGGGAGCCTTGTCACCCTGTACCAGCGTTGGGATAAGCGTAACCTTCACCTGCGGACACCTGCGGGAAAGGATCGTTCGCAGATCCTGTATTACATCACCTGTTTCGGAGGTGATGACGCATATATGCTCCGGGTTATTCGGAAGAGGACGCTTCTGTTCAAACAGATGCTCTGCTTCAAGCTTTTTCTTCAGACGTTCAAACCCTTCGGAGAGCGCCCCTATCTGAGCACTTTTTACAGATGTTATATGGAGCGAATATGTTCCGTAGGGTACATAGCTCGAAACGTAACCCTGTGCTACGATCTCCGTGCCGTTTTTCAAGCCGTTCGCGGCTTTCTTATTACCACTGAATATGATAGCATTTACGGATGAACCCTTGTCTTTCAGCTTGAAAAAATAATGCCCGCTCGGGTGCATTCCCTTGAAGTCTGATACCTCGCCGCGTACACGGATATTTCCGAAGTCCGGTTCATTATCGAACATCAGGTTTATCTTTTTATTCAGCTGCGATACTGTTACAAGCATAGGCTCAGGCATCTTTTCCCACCGCCTTTATGTAATTCCCGAGAACACCGTTTATAAACGAGCTGTCCTGCTTTTCAGCGTACTTCTTGGAGAGCTCGACCGCTTCGTTCACGGCAGCCTTCGGGGGAATGCTGTCACCGCGGTAATTTATTTCGTAGAGGGCAAGGCGCAGTATGGTCTTGTTGACCTCGGAAATACGGCTCACAGAACGCTTCTTGCTGTATTCCCCGATTATCCCGTCAAGCTCCGCGTACTTCTCCGCGACTGCCTTGGCGGTATTCTTCATTTCTTCGGTAACGGTCATCTCATAGGCTTCCTCACACGCTCCCGCGGTCTCGTCGATATCTATGCCCGACAGGTCGCTCTGGAACAGCAGCAGGAATACACCTTCCCTTATCTCATGTCTTGTCAGTTTCGCACTCATTTCTTTTCCTTGTTCCTTTATTTTAGAATTAAGAACGCCAAGATACCCGCCTGTTCCCGGGCGGGTAACCTGTTATTTCTGTCTTATCGCCGTAACTCGTACATTCACCTTAGACACGGCTATCCCGGTCATATTCTGGACTGCCGACTTGACGTGCTCCTGCACTGCCTTTGCGACCTCAAAGGCTTTATAGCCCGCCTCGGTGATTATATCTATATCAATGGCGGCAGAGTCTGCGGAAAGCCTCACTCTTATCGGGAGAATGAGCTTCGAGGACAGCGGAGCCTTCGTGAGGACCGCTATCTTGTTCCCCGCCTCGAGAGCAACGCCCTCCGTTTCCGCGGCAGCCGTCTCCGCTATGCTGACTATCACGCCCGCCGAGACCTTGAGTGTGCCGATACTGATTTCGGTCTTCTGTTCCATAAGTGCCCTCCGAATTTCTGTGATTTTCATATCGCCGTAATGGCATTATTAAACATTATACCACAAAAATTCAAAATGTACAACTATTTTATTTCAACAATTGTAATATTTTCGGCAGGTACGGCAATTTCACCTAAAAGTGTGCTCTTAATTTGTGCAGCCTGTGCAGTATCGAGCCCCTCCGTCTTGACTATGACGTTCGCTGTCGAGCCGGTGAGATAGCAGAGCGCGTCCGAAAAGCCCTGCGCTTTGAGCAGATTTTCGATCTTTGCTTCGGTCTCCACATAGCCGCTGACAGCTCTGACGTCCTCGGCAATGACCGCAAGCTCGTCGGAGGTGGTGTCACCGCCGTAATAGAAGCTCTGGAGCACTTCTATGGACTCGTCGCGGCTCTTCTGTTTGTCGAGACGTGCCTGTGCGAAGTATTCGTCGGACGTCGACGCCTCTACATTTATCTCCCCCGTCCCCGACGCGGAAGCGTCAACGAAGCGTATCTCGCCGTAACGGGCGGTCTCCGCCTCTTCACCATCGGCAATGCTTATCTGCTGCGGAGTGGAGTAGAGATAGTTCACATACACTGCAGCTCCGAGCAGTACCGCAAGCCCGGCAATGATGATGTGCTTCCTGCCGATGATAACATTCAGCCTTTTTTTCAGTTTCATAGTGATTCCTCCGTTTATGTGCATATTGTAAATTTTAATGAACGCTATCTTGTAACGCTTATATGGAGAGTGTTTATACCGAATACCCCGGATACAGCGCCAACTACCTTCTCCTTGACGGTTATGCTGTCACCGCCGTCGCATACCACGATGACACCGCGCACTCTCGGTGCCGTGACGGACAAAAGCATATCGGCGTTCTTTCCGTACTCGGTCTCGCCTGTGTCGTCGAGCGTTACCATGACCTTAACGCTGCCCACGCCCTCTATCTGCGACAGTATATCCGTAAGCCTCTGCTCAAGCATACTTTCGTAGGCGGAGAGCTCCTCCGCGGAGCTGCGCACCTGTTCGGTCTCTTTGCTGCCGCTCCTTGTGAACAGCCCGCTGAACGCTATCAGGAGTATCAGTATCAGTCCCGCCGCGAATATCAGCTTTATGCCCTTCTCGGACTTTATCAGTTCCTTTATCTCTCCGAAGCCTATGACTGCCTTCATCTCCCGGCTCCTGTTCCCGCTGTCTGCGGCGTTATTTCCGCAGTTACTTTTATTGATGTTCCTACAAGCCTTCTCACAAGAACGCAGGCGTATTCCGCCTGAAGTGCGTAGTCTTCTTTGTCAAATACAAGCTTTATTTCATTAATTGATATGCTTCCGTTGTCCGAAATATGAGTGTCTGTGTATATCTTTTCCGGAAAAATATTTTCCCCGGCAAGCATTTCCGCTATTTCACGGCGAAGGACCGCGGCAGTCTCCCCGCTCACTTGCTCCCCGAACTGCACCGAATAGTCGTTGTAGCTCCCGTCCGGTATGATGATGTCGGAGAGATCCCATGCGCTGTTAAGACCGCTGACGGCACTCACGGCGCTGAGCAGAAAGAAGCACGCTGTCAGCAGCTTTATCTGCGCTCCGAATTTCTCCGTAGGCGCTATGGCTTTGTATATCGCAGTTATTATGGCTGCCGCGCATACCGATACGACCATTTCTTTCACATTTATCTCTCCTATGAACGGCAGAAAGCAAGCAATATTGCAGATGATACCGTGATGAATACGAAAAAGCATGACAAAGCCGCTGTTATCACTGTCATTGCGTTCTCTCCCGACTTTATTATCCTTCCCGTCTCCGCACTTCCGAACAGATCGCTGACAACTCCTGCCGCAAACAGCGCAAGCTTGCAGCATAGCACCGCTATCACATGCGGAGCAAGCAGACACGCTCCCGCAGCTATACCGAAGCCGCCAATACCGTTCTTCAGCAGCGCTATGCTTCCCGAGACCGTTGACATAGCCTCGGAGACAGCTCCGCCCACTATCGGGACGGCAGAGGATACCGCAAATTTCAGCGTCCGCATTGCGGCGTTATCGGCAGAGGCGGTGATAATGCTCTGTACCGACAGGATACCGAGAAACAGTGTCATGATCAGCCCCAGTCCCCATACCACAAACTTCTTTATCCCCTCGCTGAGTCTGTCGAGCTTCAGATCGGGGTCAACGCTCCCGGCGGCGGTGATGCCCAGCATGCAGCCTGTCAACGGAATTATGACTGCCGAGGTAAGGCGCGCGAGAAGCTGTATCGCTGTCAGGGTGACAGTGCTGAACAGTGCTGCCGAAGCCTGATGCCCGCCTATCGCTGTGACTCCCGCTATCACGGGTATGTATGCAAGCATGAAATCCGTTGCGGCTTTGAAGGCTGTCTGCGCCGTCCCGATAACGTCCCCGAGATATGCTGTGATCATGACGGCTGCCGAGGCTGAGGTGACAAGCGGATATACCTTGCTGGCTGCCGCTGTGCTCATTCCCGACATCAAAGATGATAGCAGCACCACCGCAAGCACTGAACCGAACAGCTTCAGAGGCTTCTCGATATTTTCTGTGACCAGTCCCGCGATATACCCTAATATATCTGTAAGGCTGATATTCTCAACGCCGCCGGCGGGCGTTATACCGCTGTCTTCAAGCGTATCGCGCACTTCATCGGGCACTGCGCCGTACAGCTCGTCTGTGCCGTACTCCGCACTGCATGACACGGTCAGCATGATCACCGCGAGAAATGCCGCAAGCAGTGGTAATATCCTTCTTATCACAAGACCAGTTCCTTTACGATCCCGAGTATGCTTTCAAACAGCGGCACCGCTATCAGCAGCACCGCAGCCTTTCCGGCAAGCTCTATTTTTGACGCTATCGCGCCTTCCCCGCTGTCGCGGCAGCTCTCGGCGGCAAGCTGTGTGATGAAGCAGACAGCCAAAGCCTTCAACAGTATCGCTATATACGCGCTCTCGGTCTCTGCCTGCTCCGCAAGCTCGTTTATCAGCCCGAGGAGCGGTGACAGCGAGCTTAATACCGCGACTAGTATCAGTATCGAAGCGGCAATGGAAGCAAACAGTCCGAATTCACCGTGGAACCGCTTCAGCACTGCCGATATCGCTGCCGCTGTTATGCCGATACCCACAATTGCAGCTATATTCATATATTATAAATTGAATACTTCCCTTATCGTATCAAACAATACCCCTATCTCTCCCACAAGCATCATCAGCACCACCACAAGACCCGCTATCGTCGTCATCATAGCCTGCTCGTCCCTGCCGGAGCGCTGGAGGAGCATATTCAGCACCGCAACGATGATGCCTATGCCCGCGATGCGGAATATCAGATCAACGTCCATAAACCTATCCCCTGTTATATCATAATGATGCCCGCGCCGATACCGCACAGAGTCCAAACGCTCATGAGCATACGGGAGCGGCTGCTGTACTCGTGCTCCGCTTCGTCGAGCGCACGGTCAAGCATACTGCCGCCGAGCTCAAGGAGAGAGAGCTGACCCTCGGTATCGCTTCTCCCGAGACCCGCGCCTATCTCCGTGAGTATCTCGCGGTCGGTGTCCGTCAGAAACGGCACCGTGTCCGCTGCGTACACCCATGCGTCATTCGCGGTCATTCCGGCGTGAAGCCCAGCGCATACCCTTTTCAGGAAGGCGCAGCGGGTGAACGCGGTCTCACCTGCCGTCTCCTCCAGCAGGTCGGACATTCTCGGAGCGCGGTATCTTATTTTCGTGCGTATCTCATCAAGTATCGCCGACAGCTCCCGAAGCGCTGTGCATCGGCGTTTCAGTGCCGCCGAGAACGCGGCTCCTGCCGCGGTACAGGTCGTTGCCGCGGCTACAGCCGCGAATATCCTCAATTCCGTCAATTCTCCACAACCCTGCTGTTTTCCCTATATCCGCGCCGCCCATGAGCAGCGCCGCGTAGTTTATCGCTCCGCATTCCGTCAGAAAACGCACCGTGCGGTTGTCGGCAGCCTCCTCCATGCTTCCGCAGTGGGCGGATAGGATCAGCCTGACACCCTTGCCGGAGCATTCTCCGAGCCGCTCGTATTCCCCACCTACCTCGTCGCATACAAGATACTCCGGGGAAAGCGAGCGCACTGCCTGCATTATTCCCTCTTCCTTCGGGAAAAGATGCAGTACGTCGGTGTTCAATCCCACATCGTTCTGCGGTATGCCGTTGTACACTGCCGCTATCTCGCCGCGCTCATCGATTATCGCTGTCCTCGCGAAGGAGCCCAGCAGTCTCGCGTAGTCGCGCAGTACCGTGGTCTTGCCGCACAGCGGAGCGCCCAGTATAAGCAATCCCCGGAAGTCCTTTTCAAACGCTGTAAGACTCATCAGCTTCTCGGCACAGCCCTTGTGCTCCGCAGCTATGCGAAGATCTATCGAGGAAATGTCGCGTATCGCGGTGACCTTGCCGCCGCGGGTGACCGCTGTTCCGGTGAAGCCTGCCCTGTGACCGCCTTTTAGCGTTATCCAGCCCTCCGACAGCTCCTTTTCACAGCTGTATAACGAATAATCGCAGAAATAGCCTATGCACTTGTCGATATCCGACAGCGCAGCCTTCACTCCCGCGCAGATATGCCGCTCGTGAGGCGTTTCCACGGCTATGGGTCTTCCCGCGCGGATACGCACCTCATAAGCGTTCTCCGCTATCCGCTTCGGCACTGCCTGGAGCGCGTTCGCAAACGGCGGGAGCATCGTTATCGCTTCATAATACCTCTTTGCACTGTCCATTTTTTAACCCTGTCCTTTTCGTTTTCTTCTATGTTCAAATCTATGTCTGAACGGACAGGGTTAGAACACAAAAAATGCCCGGGAACGAAATTACCGTTCCCGGGCATGTCGTTATTTTATTCCTGTTGTGTTATCCCGTTCTCGAGCAGATCCTCAAAGTCTCCGGACGGCACCGGCTTCGCGTAATAGAAGCCCTGCGCGGTGTCGCATTTGCTCGATTTGAGGAAGTCTACCTGCTCCTCCGTCTCAACGCCCTCGCAGATTATCTCGATGTTCATCTTATCCGCCATATCCATGACGCTCGACAGCACGATGCCGTCCTTGCCCTCGACAGTATCTCCGGAGAAGAAGCCCTTGTCTATCTTGAGCACATCGACAGGCATGTTCTTCAGCAGTGACAGGGACGAATATCCCGTACCAAAGTCGTCGATCGACACCTTGAAGCCCAGCTCCTTGAGCTTTCCCATGGTCTCAAGAGTATCGTTCTCGTTTACGACAAAGGCGCTCTCGGTAAGCTCCATTTCTATCATCGACGGATCGATGCGGTATCTGCGGACTATCTCGTTCACACGGTCCGTGAAGTCGCTGGTCAGCATGTGAATGCGGGAAACATTGACCGATATCGGCACTACTGTCTTTCCCTCGTCCAAACGGCGGCGGAGATACTTGCATACCTCTTCGTAAACGAAATAATCTATCTTCACGATAAATCCGTTCTTCTCAAGGAAGGGAACAAACTGGTCGGGCGGGAGCACTGTGCCGTCGGGCTTTACCCAGCGGACAAGCGCCTCTGCTCCCACAATCTCGTCCTTGGAGACGGAGACCTTAGGCTGGAAATATACCTTGAACTCGTGATTGTTCAGCGCGTTCTTCGCGTCGGCAGCCACCTCATACGAGCGGTCAAGCTCCTCACGCATCACGGATTTGTAGATACTGCACTTGGAGATGCTGTGCTGCTTGGAATAGCGGAGCGCAAGGTTCACATTGCTGTACGCGGTGTCAAAATCAAAGGCTGCGGTCATATCGGGGATATACGCGCTCGACATGATACCGAAGCTGGATTCCCCGCCCACAAGGTTCTCATTGTCGGAGAAGCGCCTTGTGAAGTTCTCGAACTGGGTGATGATATCGCCGTCGTATTCAGCGAGCGCGCAGAACTTGTCGGCTCCCGCGCGGCAGACGAATTTTATCTTTTCGGAGAAGTATGAGAACGCCGCGGCAAAATTTTTGAGCAGAGTGTTGCCGCTGCTGTGACCGAAGCGGTTGTTCACATAGCTGAAATTGGTAAAGTCTGCCATGAGAAAGATGAATTTCTCGTTCTCGAAAGCAGTTTCCATGTATTTCTCAACGTGCTCCTTGAAGCAGCGGTAGTTCATCAGCCCGGTCAGATCGTCATAATTCGCGAAATACTCCGCGCGCTCCCGCGCCTTGTCGGACTCACGGAGCCGGATAAGGTACGCGAAGATCATGCGGGTCATCTCTTTCAGCACCAGTGCCTCGTCAATCGAGCACTGATACGAGCCCGCATTATCCTGGAAGCTCACCGAACCGATGAGCCTTCCCGAGCGGAAAAAGCCGCATACCGTGGCGGAACCTATACGGTTGGCTTTCAGATATGTGACATAGGCGTTGTCCTTAAGTGAGGAATCGCTGTCGGTGACTATGCTTAAAAGGAAGTTCTTGTCGAACTTTCCGCAGAAATCATTCAGCTCCTTGTTTGAGAAGCGGACTGTATCGACCCTTGCAGCCTCGGCATTCTTGGAGCGCCATATATATGTATCCTTGTAGACGCCGATATCCTTTGTCAGCTCGGATACCACTATGCGTCCGAAATGGAAGTGCTTGCCGACCTTCTCCAGCACGCGCTGTACAGCCTCGTTCATATCAAAGCCCGCTTCTGCCATATCGAAGGCGCTTGAGAGGATATCGCTGCTGAAGCCGGAGCTTCCCGAGAAGAAATCCATGCCCTTCTGATAGCGCTCCACACGGGAGGTGGGCTTGTCATCTACAGGAGCTGCCGGTTCCTCGCCCGTGTAGAAGGTGTAGCAGCTCTTGCCCGCTCTTTTGGAGGTATAGAGCGCTATATCCGCCTTCTTGTACAGCTCGTCAAAGGTCTCGCCGTCAGTCGGGAAGAGTGCGATACCGAGACTTCCCGATACCTTGAGCCCGTCATCATCGCTGTATATCAGGTTGAATATCTTGCAAATATCGTCGGCCTTGGAGGCGATATGGGACTTGTGGTTCATACCGCGCAGGAACACTATGAATTCATCGCCGCCTATACGTCCGATAACGTCGTTCGCGCGGAAGAGGTCCTGCATTTCCTGTGCTATATCAGTAAGAACGCTGTCACCGAAGAGGTGTCCCAGCGTGTCGTTGATATTCTTGAAATCATCGACATCGACGATTATGAAAGCGTCAAATGTGTCGCGGCTGTCGGTGCGCAGATAGCTCTGTATGAGCGTCTTTGTGGCAGCCTTGTTGTAGAGCTTGGTGAGAGGGTCACGCTCCGCCTTGTCGATGAGACGCTGATTTGCGAGCTTTATAGTGCTGATGTCCTCTATCTTGCCGACAGCACCGCTGTATTCGCCGTCAACGCTGTCCCTGCCGGCCTTTATTGTGAACCTGTACCAGCGGAAATCATTGTCATCGGGGAGCTTCATGCGAAGCTCGAACACTCCGCTGTCAATTCCGGTCTTGAGATTGTTGCAGATCTGCGCGAAGGTCTCCTCGTCCTCGTCATATACGGTACCGTCGCCGGAGAGGTTATTCTCAAAATCCTCAACGGACAGGTGATTGACGAAGTTCCCGCCCACGTTCTTGTAAAGATCGAGCTTGTCGGTGCGGTTGTCGTAACGGAAGATATAGTCCGCGGATATCGCCATGACCGAAAACATCATATCGACCATGTCGGAATTCTTGTCCCGTACATCTCCGAGCTCCGACATATCGTGCAGCAGCACACTGAAGCGCCTGCCGTTGTGCAGCTGCTCCGAGGATATCTCGGCATGAAGTGAAATGTGTGTGCCGTCGAGGCGGCAGCCGTCCACCTCCAACTCAAATATATCCAGATTCTGACTCAGCGCTTCTATCTTCCCCACAAGCGCAGCCGAATACTCCCTGCCCAGCAGCCTGAACCCGAAGTCGTTCTGCTCCAGATCGAGATATTCGTTCTTCCCGCAGCCGAACAGCGCAAAAAAGCGTTCGTTCGCCCATTTCAGCCTCGCAAAATTGCCCTCGCTGAAAAATACTGCAGCGGCGCAGGGTATTTCACCGAAAACCTGATTTTTTTCCGTTATATCAACAGCAGAAGTTTCCATAACGTGCCTCCTGATTTATTTGAGTCTGAGCGAAAGCGTATTCTCGGGATATGTTATATCGGCTCTGTACGCTATGCGCAGGTTATCCGCGGAGGAGAACATCATCCCGAAGATCTGCTGGTCGTTTTCTTTGTTCAGAGTGTAGAGCTTTTTCGTCTGCTTGGTAGTCAGATCGTACGAATATACGTTCTTGTTTGTATTGAAATACAGCTTGCCGTTCCTGTAAGCGAGAGACGACCATATCTGCTTGTATGAGTACTTTCCGTATTCATAGGTCTGAGAGCCGTTCTCGTTCCTCCTCGCGTACCACTTGCTCTTGACGCGGAGCACGGTCTTGTTGGTGTTGCTGCCGAAATTATACGCGCAGATGTCCTCTGTGCCGGACTCTTCGTTCTTTATCACATAGTAGCCGGTCTTGCCGCTGAATACCAGCGGAGAATTTGAGTCCCTCCATACCGCCTTGTCGTATGTGGTGTCGGTCGCTGCGGGATACAGACCGATTACTTCCCAATTGTAGTGGGGCTGCGAGGTGCGCTTGGCAAAGGAATCGCTCATAAGGAAGTTCTCGTGCATAACGAAGCCGAGATTGTCATAGGAATTGTTCTTATATACTGTCGAGGCGTCGTCCTTCGTCACATCGACGTGATACCACTTCTTGCCGAGCTTCACATAGTTCCACGCGTGTCCCATTGCGTCGGAATATACTATAGTGCAGTCTATATCAAGATAGTTCTTCAGGATATACATATACGCGAGGGAATAACCCTGACATACCGCTGATCTGTCAACGAGACAGTCGTACATATCATACTTCGATCTAGTGTAGTCATACTTGCAGTTGAGTATGAGATAATCGTGTACATACATCAGTTTTTCCACATCGGTCATGGTCGAGGTGATGCCGGATACTATCTTCTCCACCGCAGCGTCCAGCTTCTTCTTGGCTGTATTGTACTGCGAAACTGTCATAGTATAGTCGAGAATAACATAATAGCTGCTGCCGAGGCTGTTGACGGTAATGGTATTGCTGGCGAAGAACAGCTCCGGACAGAGAAGGTAAGCGTTGGCGAGAAGTCCGGTGACCTCTGCGAGACTCCATTTGTTCTTCTGTACTATGGTCGATATATCTATGTTCTTTTCTCTGTTCATAGCGCCCTCGAGCAGAGCGGGCGCAAGCTCGTCCGAGATAGCGTCTGCAAACGCGGTGACCGATAGAGCGGAAGCCGCGAGTATTGCAGCCATGAACACGGCTATCACTTTTCTTATCAGTTTTTTCATATATTACATACCCCTAACTGTGTGCGCTTAACACTTTTGCGCAAATATACATTAGTATTATACAATAATTATAAAAATAAATCAAGAGGGTTTTGTGATATTTGTGCATTTTTTATTTCAGCTCGTTCCAAACAGCCCCGTTTATGCCTTATATAATAAGTCTTTCAAAAATATTTCAAAAAAGCGTTGACAGAAAACACAATATGTGCTATAATAAATTCTTACAAGGCACAATATGTTGATTTTGGGTATTATGCGCCGAAATAACGGTAAGAGGAAGGGATAATATGAAGATCATCAAGAGAAACGGCTCGGAAGTACCGTTCGATGTGGATAAGATCGTTGTCGCGGTCACAAAGGCAAATAACGCAGTTGAGGAAAATGTGCGCATGACGCCGCTGCAGATAAACCGTATCACGGAAAGCGTCGTTATCTCCTGCGAGGAGCTCGGGCGTTCCCCGAGCGTTGAGGAAGTACAGGATATGGTTGAGCACCAGATAATGGCTCACGGAGCGTTTGAGGCTGCAAAAGCCTATATCACCTACCGCTACAAGAGACAGCTCATAAGACAGTCGAATACCACCGACGACAAGATACTTTCACTCATCGAGTGCGCAAACGAGGAAGCCAAACAGGAAAACTCCAACAAGAACCCCATTGTCAATTCCACACAGCGCGATTATATGGCGGGAGAGGTGTCGCGCGATATCACGAACCGCATACTGCTTCCCCATGACATCGTGGAGGCGCATAACGAGGGTATCATACATTTCCATGACTCCGATTACTACGCGCAGCACATGCATAACTGCGACCTTGTGAACCTCGAGGATATGCTGCAGAACGGCACCGTCATCACAGGCACCCTTATCGAGCGTCCCCACAGCTTCTCGACTGCATGTAATATAGCTACTCAAATCATCGCGCAGGTGGCTTCGAACCAATATGGGGGGCAGTCCATCTCCCTTACACACCTTGCACCCTTCGTGCAGGTCAGCCGTGAGAAGCTCCGCAGGGATATCCGCGCTGAAGCCGAAGAATTCGGAGTATCGCTCGATGACGATACCGTCAATAAAATGGCGGAGAGCAGACTGCGCGAGGAGATAAAGCGCGGTGTGCAGACCATTCAGTATCAGGTCGTGACGCTTCTTACCACGAACGGACAAGCCCCCTTCGTTACCGTGTTCATGTACCTCAATGAAGCAAAGAACGAACAGGAGAAAAAAGACCTCGCGCTCATAATCGAGGAAGTGCTCCTCCAGCGCTATGAGGGCGTGAAGAACGAACAGGGCATCTGGGTGACGCCCGCCTTCCCGAAGCTCATTTATGTGCTCGAGGAGGACAATATCACCGACCAGAGCGAGTACTACTACCTCACCCGCCTTGCCGCGAAATGCACAGCTAAGCGTATGGTCCCCGACTATATAAGCGAAAAGAAGATGCTCGAGCTCAAAGGCGACGTGTATACCTGCATGGGCTGCCGCTCCTTCCTCACCCCGGACCGCTTCACCGACGCGGGTATCGGCAACATCGCGAACGCGAAGAACTACGAGCCCGGCAAGCATAAGTACTACGGGCGCTTCAATCAGGGCGTTGTAACGCTCAACCTACCCGATATCGCGCTCTCGTCCGGCGGCAATACAGAGAAATTCTGGAAGATATTCGATGAGAGACTCGATATCTGCTACAGAGCCCTTATGTGCAGACATAAGCGGCTTCTCGGCACCCCCTCCGATGTGGCGCCCATACTGTGGCAGTACGGAGCTCTCGCAAGACTCGAAAAGGGCGAGCCCATAGACAAGCTCCTGTACAACGGGTACTCCACCATTTCCCTCGGCTACGCGGGACTGTATGAGTGCGTGAAGTATATGACCGGAAAGTCGCATACCGACCCCGACGCAAAGCCCTTCGCGCTCGATATAATGAGATATATGAACGACGCCTGCAAAAAGTGGAAGGCGGAGACGAATATCGACTTCTCCCTTTACGGAACGCCCCTTGAGTCCACGACCTACAAATTCGCGAAGTGCCTGCAGAAGCGCTTCGGCATCATAGAAGGCATTACCGATAAGGGCTACATCACCAACAGCTACCATGTTCATGTGACCGAGAAGATAGACGCGTTCTCGAAGCTGCGGTTTGAGGCTGAATTCCAGGCTCTCTCCCCCGGAGGAGCTATCAGCTATGTGGAAGTTCCCGATATGCAGAACAATATCGAGGCTGTGCTGCAGGTGATGAAGTTCATCTACCTCAATATCATCTACGCCGAGCTCAACACAAAGAGCGACTACTGCCAGAAATGCGGCTGGGACGGCGAGATAAACATTGTGGAAGAGGACGGAAAGCTGATATGGAAGTGCCCGAACTGCGGTAACACCGACCAGAATACAATGAACGTCGCAAGACGTACCTGCGGCTACATCGGTACACAGTACTGGAATCAGGGACGCACACAGGAAATAAAGGAAAGAGTACTGCATCTTTAATGGGGGTATTATGGGAAGAAAATCAGCTCAATTCTTTGGTAAAGAGATGAACCTAAATACATCATTGGTGTATGATATTTGGAAAGAGATGGGTTTGGTAGAAAAAAATAAATTAAACTTTTGGACATTGACCGAGGCAGGAAAAAAATTAGGTGGTAAAATGTCAAAAAGTAATTACAGACCTGTACCTACATTTACTGATGAAATTAAAAAATCAATGATTAATTATATTTTTAATAAGAACAACAAATGAATTACGGAGAGATCAAGAATTACGATATCGCAAACGGACTCGGAGTGCGGGTAACGCTTTTCGTGTCCGGCTGCACCAACAGGTGCGAGGGCTGCTTTCAGCCCCAGACATGGGATTTTAAATTCGGCAAGCCTTTCACCGATGAAACGGAGAAGGAGATAATCGAAATGCTTGCCCCCGACTATATCAACGGACTCACCGTGCTGGGCGGGGAGCCATTCGAGCCCGCAAATCAGCGGGAGCTCCTGCCCTTCCTGAAAAAAGTAAGAGCCGCGTACCCCGACAAGGATATATGGATATTCTCCGGGTTCACTCTCGATGAACTCACGACGGAGGGAAGCTACTGCCGCACGGAATACACCGATGAGATGCTCTCGCTGGCGGACGTGCTGGTGGACGGGAGATTTGTACTTGAAAAGAAGGATATCTCCCTGCAATTCCGGGGGTCGTCCAATCAGAGGGTGCTGGATATGCGAAAAACGCGTGAGACCGGTGAGCCGGTACTGCTGGAGATGAGAAGATAGCCTACTTCTTCACCGCGCTGCCGAACAGATATATCCCCGTAAACGGGTCATAGCCCACACCGCTTACCCCGTTCGCCCGGAAAACATACTCCTTCTCAAAGCAGAACGGCACGAAATAACCGTTGTCTATAATGAACTGCTCCGCTTCAAGACAATACCTTGCGGCGGATCTGTTATTTTCCGCCGTTGCCGCGCTGCTGAGAATATCCTCGAGCTTTTTGCTGCGGACACCGGCGTAATTCGACGCGGAATCCGCGGAGAAGCAGTTCAGATACGCGAGAGCTCCGCTGCCGCCTCCTCCGAGGCGTACTAAGGCAATGTCGAAGTTCCCGGAGGCAAGCGCGGATATGTAGCTGTCATACGGCTGCTCCGAGATCAGACAGTAGATTCCGAAATTACGCTGCCACTCCTGTATTATCAGCCCTATCTCCTGCTTGAGCGATGTGCCTTCGGGTATCAGTATATTCACGCCCGACAGTGCGCCCTCCTTCACCTCCCGCATTGCGCGGCCGCCGCGCTCAAGAAGCTCTGACTCCGGGTAGGCTGCAGTTTCGGGCATTCCCGCAAGCGAGCGGTAATCCTCACCCGCTGCCGTTATCCCGTCGGGGACTATTCTGTCGGCGGCTGTGTATATCTCACTGTCGGTGCCGTATCTGACATACCCGCCGAGAGCAATGCGCAGGTCGGTGCTTCTGAACTCTCCCCGGGTATTGAACATTACACCCCATACAGAGGTCGAATATGTATTATACTCATACTTCCCCGATAGCTTCATTATCTCCTCGCTGTCAGCGGTCTTGCAGATCTGAACATCATCGGCGGTGAACCATGTGAAATCGTCCGCGTTGATGTTGTAGGTCACTCCGCGGGGAGCTGTATTCAATGCGTCGGCATTCAGGGTATTGCGTCTGAGCTCTATGAAATTTCCGTTTTTCGTCCACTTGTCGTAATGCCAGCGGCTGACGTAGAACGCGCCGTTCGAGCCTACGCAGTCTCCCACGAGACCGTACTGTCCTTCCGTCAGCTCGTAGTATTCCCGACTGCACGGCATCGCGGGTGCCGCCGCGAGCAGAGCTTTAAGGTCGGAGCGCGGCTCCCTGAGCGACATCTTCAGCACATATTTTCCATCAGCCTTAACCCCGAGCTTTTCGGGGTCTTTTATTTTCCCTGTGTTTATCTCCTCGGCGTTCTTTATGAAGTAGTACTCCTTCGCCCGTTCCGAACGCAGCTCGGGAGACATGAGACGCTGAAACGCAAACACAAAGTCATCGGCTGTACACTCTGCCGAGAAATTATCCTTTCCGTACCAGAAGATACCCTCACGGAGCTTGAAGCTCCACTCCAGCCCGTCCTCGCTCACCGTACATTCCTCCGCCATTCGCGGCACTGCCGCGCCGCCGTCCGAGGTCCCGTACAGACCGAGAAAAACATTCGCTATTATCTCCGCTGCGCTGTCATTCTCACAGGTCTGCGGGTCAAGTGTTGCGGGGCTGCCGGTTATTACCGAATCAAAGTAATAATTGAACCCCTTCTTCGGATCCTCCTCCGCGCTGCCGCCGTCACAGGAGGACAGTGAAAGCATGACTGCCGCGGCGAACACGGCAGCTGTCATACTGGACAATGTCCTTTTAAAGCTCAACCGTTACCGCCTCCCCTGCCTTCAGACTTGCGGGGACATCTATGATACGCTGGTTGCGGCTCCCGCGGAACGGCAGCTCAAGCGTTCTCTCCGCAAGCACGAAACGTCCGTCTACAAGAAGGTCGAGCTGTCCGAGCAGCTTGCCGACAAACAGCTCCTTCTCACTTTTCTTTATCAGCTGCTCATAAGTCCAGCCGGTATAGCTCATGAGGTGATAGCCGTCGGCTTTCAGCCTTACAGCCAGCTCATACAGCGGCTCCGGCTGACAGAACGGATCCCCGCCGGAGAAGGTCACGCCCTTCACAAGCGGGTACTCCTTTATCTTGTTGTATATCCTGTCCGTGTCGGCGAGCCTGCCGCCGTTCGGGTCGTGGGTCTCGGGATTGTGACAGCCCTCGCAGTTATGCGGGCAGCCCTGCGTAAACACCGCGAACCTGATCCCGGGACCGTCCACAAAGGACTCGGGGACAAGCCCCGCCAGCTTTATCAGCATTTCTGTTCCTCTTTATCAAAATAATAGATATGATCGGCAAGCTTTTCCGCAAACTCTGCGCTGTCTGCCGCGAGCACCACCGTCATTCCCTCATCTCTCAGCAGCTCAAGATACGGGATCAGACAGGCTTTGTAGTTTTTCTGAAACATATAGTCCTCCATATATCCCATGCTGTATATGCGCTTGCCGTAAGCGTAGCCGACAGCCGCGGCGGCTCTGTATCGCTCGTTACCGTTATATTGCAGCTTACGCTCCATGCGCTCGGGTGTGAGGGAGAATTTCTCCGCAACCGCGGCAGCATCATATCCGGCACTCTTATTATGCCGTATCCCGAGCCGGAGGAGCTGCTTTGCCGTGAGCATTCCTTTAAAACCGGGCATCGGAGCCATAAGACAGCTTATTCGGGAAAGCTCACGCTGCGTCAACGGTCTGCCGTCTATGCTGACCGAACAGCCGCTCAAAGGACAGCAGCCGGAGACAAGATACGAAAGTCCGGCTGCTCCTGAGCCTTTTCTGCCTATAAAGGCAGTTATGCCGCTGTCAATGCTGTACTGCCCCGCGGCTATCCTCTCGCGGAACGTTCCGCCCCGTACCTTCATCACAGCGGAGGTCTCAGCTGCCGTTATCTCAATCATAATCCCTGTTATTGGAGATGTATGAACGCACCCGCAGAGGTACGCCTATACCCGCCGCACGCTCACGGCACTTCTCCACCTCTTCCTCTCCGATAACATCTACCACTGTCAGCTTTACGTCCGGTATGAAGGAATGTGTCACTATCGCGAAATTCAGCATGGAATTGTAGGACGGCAGCCCGAAACGGGACTTCGTTATCTCATAGTATTTGTCGGGATCGGAGGCGTTCAGGCTTATAGAAAGGCTGTCGACCACCCCGCGCAGTGAATACAGGTCAAAGGTCGGGTGCATGAGCGATACAAGCCCGTTCGTGTTCACGCGCACTTTCATTCCCGTTGTGCGTTTGATATAGTCCGCTGCCTCGACAAGATCCCACGGACGCTCCATAGGCTCTCCGAAGCCGCAGAACACTACCTCGTCATACTTCGACTTATCGACCTTCTCAAACGCCTCAGTTATCTCCTCCACCGACGGCTCGTGCTCCAGCCAAAGGCTGTCGTTTTCGCCTACGGTCTCGTCGTTGTGACGTATGCAGAAGGTGCAGTTGCAGGGGCATTTGTTCGTGATGTTCGCGTACAGCGAACCGTTCAGGTCGTAGAATATCTTCATTGCTTTCATCTGAAGATCATCTCCTTTCAATTCAGATTTTCTTCAATGATCTCACCAAGATAATCAGATACCTTGGCTGCACCATATAAATTCAGATGTGTCGGTTCAAAAAAATCGTGTTCTGTATCAAGACCCATTTCCGTTATTTTATCACTAAGGTCCAGAAATTCCATACCGTTTTCTGTCATAAATTCATTCAACACCCTGGAATCGTTCCTTGTCCATTCATCTGAAGGTATCTTGAGGAATAACAATTCCATGCCGTTTTCATCACATATCTCTGAGATCCTGTTCAACGAGTCTTTCATACGATCACTAAGCTCGTAAATTTCCCCGTCAGCTTCTTCCACGAATGCCAGTGTTACCGGAGTCTTGATATCCCGCCGCAAAAAACCGTTAACGGTATAGAATTTGTATTTTGTATAAAACGTAAGATCGTCTGTTGATAACTCCTTCCACCGGCTTGAGAAGAGAAAAAGCGGAAATGTATACATAAACACTGTACCCGGATCACCGTTGCTTACATTGTATAAGGATTCCAGCTTATACCTGTCAAAAGGCATTGTAGTATAGAAATACGTCATGGCTTGTTTGTTGGCAAGCTTCTCAAAAGGCATAAATACACTGCTCACGTCACATATTACAAGCCTGGGGGATTGTGTTTTCAGTGCCTCCTTAAGATAATATTCCTCTATCTCCGGGAACTGACCGCTCGTGCAGAAATTGAACGCGGAGATACCATAATACTGTTTAAGTCTCGGAGTATCTACCCCGCAGACTATTTGCGATGAACCGAGCAGCAATACATCTATACTGTTTTCTTCAAGCTGAAAGAAATCCGATGTATTAAGGGTCCCGTCAGATCTGTATTTCGGAACAAGAATTTGCTGGAGTCCCAAAAATAAAATACAGAACACTGTTATAAAAGCAGCCGCTTTCAGTATGTGTTTTATGGTCTTTTTACTCATGTTCGTCAAAACCTGTAATAAATAAAATCTGAGGCATTATATGTACCTCCGTATGAGCCGAAAACTATCAATGAAAAAATCAGAAGCATATAAAACGCAAGTCTTATCGGATAAGGACGCCGCATTACCGCTTCAACGACACTTTGACCGCGTTCGTGCAATATGTCGACAATAAACATCACGAAAATACATACGAGTATGTACATAAGCCATACGTTCCAGTTGCCGATGACTTTTAACGGGTCAGTCACATCAATAAACGGATAGTAACCATTGTTTGTGAAGATCTCCGTGAACTGCTCCGCCGAAAAAGCATCATTGAATATATTGCAGAACATAGCGAGCGCGTTTTCAAAAGAAGCGGAATTAAAGAATACCCATGCAAAACACATCAGAAGCGTACATTTCATTCCCTGCACGATACGCAGAAATACGCTTTTTCCGCCGATATGCAAAAAAGCTCTGAGCTTGTCGGAAAACGGCTTCAAGAGCGTTCCCGTAAAAATATAGATAAACTGAAGTATACCGACACCGAAAATGTAATTGAAGCCGCTCCCGTGCCACAGACCTATCAGAAGCCATACAATAAATTCAGCCGTAAAAGCAGGTGCTTTCCTTAGCAGCTTGTTTTTCGTTTTCCTGCTTATTGCCTTCGACCACTTGGTAAACAAGCCTGTTCTTTGCAGCGGATAGAACACATAGTCCTTCAGCCAGGCTCCGAGAGTAATGTGCCAGCGCCCCCAGAATTCCGTCATATTCCGGGAAAAAAACGGCTGACGGAAGTTTTCCGCTATTTCTATTCCCATAAGCTGTCCTATACCGCATACAATGTCCATATATCCGGAGAAATCGGCGTACAGCCGGACCGCAAAAGCCGCTATCCCTGTAAGTATTGCAAGGCCGTGATATTCCTCGTACCGAGTAAAGACATGGGTGGCTATCAGTCCTATCTGATCGGCTATGCACATTTTCTTTATATAGCCGTACATTATACGGATAACGGCAGCTTTTACGGAACTATATGTCAGTTTTCGCTTTTTCGCATCTGTTATCTGCGGCATCAGCTTTCCGTAGCGGTCGAACGGTCCCTGCATTATGGAAAGGAAAAATACAGCGTAAAGTATCACATTCAGAGGGTCCTTTTCCGCTTCGATCACGCCGCCGTAAACATCGGCAGTATAACTGACAAGCTTCAGAGAAAAATATGATATCCCGACTGTCACAAACAATCCCACGGCAGTCCACAGGCCGGTGCCAAGCTTCTCATTGACAAAAGCTGCCATTCCGCCGCAGTAATTGAACAAAAACAACAGTAGAATATTTAAAGCAGCGTTTCCGAGAGTATATCTGAGCTTTACCTTCTGTACAGCCTCGTAATTATCCGCGTTCTGACTGTCTTTCAGCTTCTGTACCCTGATGCCCACAGCCCATGCTGCCAATGCATCGGGTATCAATACAAGCAGACCTGCGGGACTGAAGCTTATATAAAATATGAGACTTGCGGCAAGCAGGATATATCTGCCATATCTTCGGAAATACGGCAGATCATATAAAATAACCGTAACAGCTGTCAGTACTATAAACCAAAAAGAAACTATTCCCATTTTACTTTTTTATCCCGCGTACATTATCCTGCCGGTCTCGGTGTCTATCTTAGCCCTGCCGCTCCTTACGGAATGAGCTATGCCCATGGATACCGCGAGCTCACCGGCTTCCGTGGTGCGTGCCGCCCCGAAGGTCTGCACGGTGTTCTTCACAAGCTCCGCGCGGTCGAGACTTATCGCGGTGCGGAGAATATCCACGACAGCTCCCGCGATCTCCTCTGTCGCCACATCGTCGAGCTTTCGCTTCTCGCCGCCATCCGCGGTACCGCGGAATTCGGTGTAATCGGCAGGCTCCTGACTGTTCTTCCATACGAATACCAACTCACCGCGCGAGGTCTTTTTCAGGTCGAGACTGTCGAATACCTCCGCGAAACGTGTCTCCGCCTTAGCGCTCATCTTCGTTATACCGAACGCGCCGAGGACACGGTGCAGCAGAGTGTTCCTGCTCACCGGAGCTTCAGCTTCGACTATCTCGCCTATTATGCGCTTTATCTGCGTATTTGAGCTGCTGTCATAGTAATACTCCGGCTCTCCGGCAGTTTCCGGGATATACGGGACATATACCTTCGGAGCGTCGCTTTCCGCGGGAGCCTCCTTCTCGAAGGTGATCTCACGCTTTGCGGGCGCTGTATCCTCCACGATGCTGTCACCGCTGCGATACGCCGCAAGCGTGCTGTCTATCTCCTCCTTCAGGCGGTTCAGCTCCTTCCGGTCATTGTCGAGCCAGTCGAGGATATGTACGTTCAGTATCTTCCAGCCGAGTCCCAAGAGGACCGACGGCTGTACTATATTGCGGTCGCGGGCGTTCGTCAGCTCGAAGTTGCTGCGGCTCTCGCACATGATGCCCAGCAAGTATGTGCCCTCGCTGTCGGGGTTCACTATTCCGATATCTATTTTATAATCGGACTGACCTATACCGCGCTTTACGGAATAGCCAAGACCTGCAAGTGCTTCCGCGACTGTGTCGGCAAATGCCGCATTGTCCTTCTTCTCCGCATTGACAGACTTTCGTACGGGCAGCGCGGAATTGCCCTTTGCCGCGAAATCAAGAAATCCCCGCAGTCCCGCAACGCCCTCGGAGCGTGAACGCGCCGTGTCTATCTGCTCGGGACGGATCGTGGAAAATACGATCATTTCCTTTCTTGCACGGGATATTGCAACGTTAAGTCTGCGCCAGCCGCCGTCCTGATTAACGGGACCGAAATTCATCGAGACCCTGCCGTCCTTGTCGGGACCATAGCCTATCGAGAACAGTATCACGTCACGCTCGTCTCCCTGAACATTCTCAAGGTTCTTTACAAGGATAGGTTCGTACATCTCATTCGCGAACTGCTCAAGCTCGGGGTTCTTGCGAAGCTCGTCGGCAAGCATATCGTCAATGAGTATCTGCTGTATGATATTGAATGTGACTACACCTATGCTGTCCTTGCGAAGCTCGGGGTCGGACAGGCGGCGGACTATCTCCGCGGTGACTGCCTCGGCTTCGGCGCGGTTCTGCTTCGAGCCGCCCTTGTCATAGAAGCCGTCAACGTGCACCCAAGTCACCTTCGACACAAGGTCGTCCGGCGACGGGAACGTGCGCAGGCTGTTATCGTAGAATCTGCTGTTGCTGTATGAGATAAGGCTCTCATGACGTGAGCGGTAATGCCAGAGCAGGTGCTTCTGCGGCATTGCGAGCGCAAGGCAGTCGTCGAGCACGCTTTCGAGGTCTTCCTTGTCTATGTGCTCCTCGTCGGTATGGTCGGTAGTGAAGAACGATGTCGGGGGAAGCTGCTTCGGGTCGCCGACTACAACGACATTCTCGCCCCTCGCTATCGCTCCGACAGCCTCACTGGTGGGAAGCTGGGACGCCTCGTCGAACACGACAAGGTCGAATTTCGGATAGGACGGGTCTATATACTGCGCAGCGGAGATAGGGCTCATAAGCATACACGGACAGAGCCTTCCGAGCAGGTTGGGTATGCTGTCGAACAGCTTTCGTATGGACATTCCCCTGCAGCCGCTCTTTATAGCTTTCTGAAGTATGGCAAGCTCTGATGAATTCGCGGTCTTTCCGGTGGAGGTGTCCGGCACCTTCGCGGACAGCCTTGCCACAAGCTCCTCTATGGTAAGCTCCTCGAAGCGGGCGGAGAAGTTACGGTACTTGTTTACCGTGCGGTCAAATTCCGCACCCTGGAAGGCTTTCAGAAGAGGCTCTTCGGTAACTGCTCGTGAGATGACGGACTTGCATACAGCAGCAGTGAGCGCCGGCTTTATAGCAGTCTCGTCAAGCTTACCGCCGCGATAGCCTTCGGCGACATTCTTTAGACCGAGACCATTGAGCTTTCTTATGCTGTTCTCGAGTACCACCCGGTCACGGAGAGTCTCCGCGTTCGCATTATAGCCGCGGGCTTCTGCCGCTATGCTGCCGAACAGATCGGCACCGCCGCATACCGAAAGTACGTCGGCGGAAAATTCCTTGCTCATTCTTTCGCATACGCCTGAAAGGTCGATATAGCGAAGCTCAGCTTCGTTTATGGCGTTCTTTGCGGCAGGGTCGGAGGAATGCGCTATCACGGCGCTTCGGAATTCGGGAGCCGCATCGAGCATCATTTCCCGTATTTCAAACGACGCGGGAACCGCTTCCTTCAGCTTTGCGAATGCGGTATTATCGCCGCGCCAGCTTTCCCCGAAGTACTTTGTCACCGCCGGGTCTGCCGCGCTTATCATCGCATTCAGCTGCTTGTATTCGGAAAGTGTGCCGAGTATCTGAACTATGTTATCCTTTGTTACGGAATTCGGATCCTTGGCGTACAGCGCAAGCTCCTTGACCTGCTTTCCGGCACCGAGGGCCTTGCTGATAAAGTTGCTCTGCTGGCTCTTCTTCCAGTTCAGCAGCGCGGCGTCGGGGTCATAGCTCCATATACTCGGCTCATAAGCCGCGTTGAACTGCTCGCGTATCGCGGTGCATCTCATTCCCGCGTCGATCAGCTTATCCATTTCACCGCGCACCGCCGCCGGGTCATCACCGTTCACTATGCCGCTGAGGATAAGCTCCTGACCGGTCACTGACTTCATCAGACGGAACGCGCTGTCGATACCCGCTTTATCGGATGGCATGGGACAGCCGAGAGCCGTACCGAGCTTGCTGTACGCCTCGGCGGCGTCGGCAGCCTTGTTCGCGAGAAGCTCCGACAGCTCCGCGAACGCAGTTCGCAGTTCTATCGTATATTCCGCGAGGCATACGTTTTTCAGCGGAGAGCTCTGCAAGCCGCCGAGCTCCTTCCCTGCCGCCGCAGTATCCGATGCTGCTTCGAGCCACGCCTGATAATCTGACGCTGCCGCGGCGTTCACAAAGCCGCTGTCGAGGGTCAGCTTTCCATCATAACTCTTTACAGCCTCATAAGCCGCTACCGCCTCATACACCGACATTCCCGCCGAGCGCTCCTTATACAGCGCAGACATGGTGTCGTTCAGTTCCTTTCGTATGGAATGCAGCTTTTCCGCGGTCTGAGCGTATTCATCGGGAGACTTTATGCGGCTCATGTTCAAGGCTTCCTCGAGCTGAGAGAGCACCGCGCGCTTCTGCGATTTGTTGGAATGCAGCTCAAGACAGAACGGGTCGAGCCCTATCTTCTTAAGTCTCTTCTGCACTACCGACAGAGCCGCAATTTTTTCAGCGACAAACAGCACCGATTTCCCCTGAAACAGTGCGTTGGCTATCATATTCGTTATGGTCTGTGATTTTCCCGTTCCGGGAGGTCCGTGCAGCACGAAGCTGCGCCCGAGGGACGCTTCATATACCGCGGCGAGCTGCGAGGAATCGGCGCTCATGGGGACTGCCATATCCGCGGGCGCGAGCTGCTCATCAAGCTCGTGGGGAGTGAGCTGCGCGTCCTCGTTCTCCCACTCGGTCTTTCCCGACATAAGGCTTGCGACCACCTTGTTCTTCGCGAGATCCTCCGAGCGGTTGCGGATATCGTTCCACATAATGAAGCGGCTGAACGAGAACTGCCCGAGGAAGGCTATCTGCTCGATATCCCACCTCTTCTTCGACATTACCGCCTGACGCACCGTGCTGAACACGAGCGGGAGATCCACGCCCTTCTCATCCGTCGGGAGCGGGTCGAGCCCGTTTATGGATATCCCCTGATCCTGTCGGAGCAGCTCAAGCAGGGTTATGTTCATCTGCGTTTCCTCTCCGCGCACCCGCAGAGAGTAAGACTTGTCCTGTATCTTTCGGACAAGCTCGACAGGCACCAGCACGAGCGGAGCATAGCGGGGCTTTACCGCCTTGTCGCTCTCATACCAGCGCAAAAATCCCAGCGCTAAGTACAGCGTATTCGCGCCGTTTTCCTCGAGACTTACCTTCGCGTCGCGGTGGAGCTTTTTCAGCGTCTTTTCAAGCTCCGTCTCGCTTATGAATGTGCGGAGCCTGTGATTTTTGAACTCCGATTCCGCTATCGCTTCTATCTGATCCTTGTCGTTCTCTATCTCATATATCCTGCTGTCAGACAGAGTGAAGGAGCGTTCCGCGGGCGAAGGCATTATCCTGAAGCTCTCGCCGTCCGATATCTCGTCCTCCAGCTTGTTCACATCGGACACCATGAACTGTACGTTCGATGAAGTCGGACGGAAGTTCAGCAGGCTGTTGCGCAAGCTGAGGTCAAGCAGCTTGCGCTCCCAGATCATCTGCTTGGTCAGTTCCCTGTCCTCGGCGAAGCTGCCGCGTTTTGTTGTGTCTATCAACCGCGGCTCGGAGGTTATATCGTCCGCATCGCGCTTTCCGTAATCCACCGCCTTGTATGTGCCGTCCTCCGCTACGCGGGCGGGAATGGGTCTGATACCGCTGCCTCGGCATCTTCTTACATCGACCGCGTACTGAAATTCATCCGTCTGCTCAAGCTTCGCGAGGGCGTGCTTTTCGGCATGAGCGAAATCGACGGAACTGCCCGCGACATAATCCGTACACTCTACCACGCATATTTTATCTATGCCCTCCGCCGCTCTCTTCGTCAGCGCCGAGGGGTCATCCTCCGCGCAGTCCGCAAAGGTCTCGTCCTCAAGCCAGAAGCCGCCGAAGCAATGTCCCTTTACCAGAATTACCAGCGGGTTCAGCCCTATCTGCTCAAGGCAGGACGCGAACAGAAGCGTCAGGTCAAGGCAGGTGCCGCGCTTTTCGGAAAGCACGGTGTACGGGAGCCGCACACGCTGCCCCGACTTCTCGAAGCTCGCGGGCGGTACGGTGTAGGCTATGTTTTCCTCCTGCAGCGCCGCGTATATCGCCGCAGCCTGTGTTTTTGCGACATTCGGGTCACCGCTCTGATAGCCGGTGAAGGAGGGGGACTCCGTCCATTTCTGCATATACGCCGACGCCTTGGAGACTATCTCGTTCACGCGCGGGTGATTGGGGGCTGTGAAAGCGGAGATAAGCTCGGGCATTATATTCACGCCGCTCCACTCGTCATACGCCAGTACCTCGACGGGAATATCCGTCTCGGCAAGGATATCCTCACCCGCGCAGGCAGAGAGATGAATATTGCCGACGGTCTTTTCGGTGAGAGAAAACAGGAATTCCGTGGATACTGTAAGCTTTACCGGAGATATCTCCGTGCTCCTGCCCGCTTCAGCGGTGCCGAGTGTGTACTCGTAGGGCTTTGCGAACTCCGGCTCGAATACCGCTCTGACCGTGATGTTCTCATAAGCGGCTGCTCCGCTGTTTTTCAGGGTTATGCTTCTTATCAGCGGTATGTAATTCTGCTGCATGGCAAAATTGAACGTACCGGTGACCTGTGCTTCTATTCTGATATTCTCGTCCATTTCCCATTCCCCTATTTTATAAATTATTAAATCTCTGCAGGAACTGCTTTACACGCTCCGAGGCATTCTCACCGAAGAGCTGTGCGGAGTCTCCCTGCTCGACTATGTAGCCGCCCTCCATGAAGATGATCTTATCCGCCACGTCGCGGGCAAATCCCATTTCGTGAGTGACTATCACCATTGTCATGCCCTCGGAGGCGAGCTCCTTTATTACCTTGAGTATCTCACCCGTCAGCTCCGGGTCAAGCGCGGAAGTAGGCTCGTCAAAGAACAGTATATCCGGGTCTAGCGCAAGCGCTCTCGCTATCGAAACACGCTGCTGCTGTCCTCCGGAGAGCTCGCAGGGATAGGACCTTGCCTTGGATTCAAGCCCCATTTTCCGAAGAAGCTCCATTGCCGTCTCCTCCGCCTCTGTTTTACTCTTTTTCAGTACACATACGGGCGCTTCGGTTATATTTTTCAGAACCGTCATGTGAGGGAAGAGATTGAAATTCTGGAACACAAGCCCCGTTTTCAGCCTTATTTCGCGCAGTGTCTTTGTATCGGCATATACGCTCTTTCCCTTCTCGTTCGGCGCGAACATATCTGTGCCGCATACGCGGATAGTCCCGCCGCTCGCTTTCTCGAGCTGATTGATGCAGCGGAGAAGTGTGGATTTACCGCTTCCCGAGGGACCTATCACCGCGACAGCCTCGCCCTTTTCCACGTCAAAGCTGATGTCGCGGAGCACCTCCAGCTCACCGAAGCTCTTGGACAGTTTTTTCACTTCAAGCATAGCCATTTCCGCTCACCCCTTATCTGTAATAATCGAGCTTCTTCTCAATGAACGAGAACAGCGCCGTCAGCACAGTCGCGAACACGAAATAGAACGCGCCCGCCATGAACAGCGGCAGCAGAGACGCGTACAGCGGTACCTGCTTTTTCGCGATGTACATTATCTCCATGTACGGGATAGCGGAAGCGAGCGATGTATCCTTGACAAGCGTGATTATCTCGTTCGAGCTTGCGGGGACTACACGCTTTATGACCTGCGGGAGGATAATGCGGAAAAAGGTCTGTAACCTGCTGAAGCCGAGAGCTCCCGCGGCTTCGTACTGTCCCTTCGGTATAGACTCGATGCCGCCGCGGAATATCTCCGCGAAATACGCCGCGTAATTCAGCACGAACGCTATCAGCATCATATTGAACGTATAGCTGTCGCTGCGTATATCCACCCCGCCGAGCATGTCCTTCAGGAACTGCGGGCATATATCGCTCCTGATTATGTACGGGACCGAATACTGCGCGACTATGAGCTGGAGCAGCAGGGGTGTTCCGCGCATTATCAGTATGTAGATGTTCGTAAGCCATGAAACAGGCTTGAATCTGCACATTTTCAGAAGTGCCACGACCATTCCGAGAGGTATGGAATAAAGAAGCGTAAAAGCGAATATCTTGAGCGTCGGGACAGTGTATTCCAGCATCAGCCCGAACAGCGTCATTATCTGTTCACTTGTCATAAATTTTTTCTCTCCTGTTTATTTCACCGCAAAAGCGCGATAATACGGTAAAGCATACTCATACAAAATACATTATACCACAAAACCGGTATAAATTGCAATAGCTTTGCACAAAAAAACAGCCGCAGCGATTGCCGCGACTGTTGTTATCTTTGATTTTTACTTTACTGTTGTGATATCGCTGCCGAACCACTTGGTGGAGATCTCGCCGAGCTTGCCGTCTGCCTTCATCTCGCTGAGGATCCTCTGTACCTCGTCACGGAGCGCCTGATCGTTCTTTCTGAAGCCGACAGCGTATTCCTCCGCCTCCAGATTGCCGGGGAGTATCACATAATCCTTGCTGTTCTCGGTGATGAGATAATTTGCTACTACCGAATCAAGGAATACCGCGTCCGAGAAGCCGAGCTCCATCTGATTGAGCAGTGTTACGTTATCCTCGAGAGCGGTCACGGTGATGTCAGCGTAAATGTCGGACGCCATGAGTATCTCCTCTGCCGAGGAACCGGACTGAACGCCCACGGTCTTGCCCTTGAGGTCGTCCATTGAGGTGATGCCGCTGTCCTTCGGTACGGTGAAGATCATCTCGTTGTTCATATACGGGTCGGAGAGGTTCATGACCTGCTTTCTTGAATCGTTTATCGACATTCCGTTCCAGATGCAGTCGATCTTGCCGACATTAAGGTCCTCCTCCTTGTTGTCCCAGTTGATGGGCTGCTTCACAAGTGTTACGCCCATTCTGTCGCAGACCTCCTGCGCAACGTCGATATCGAAGCCGACGATCTCATTCGCGTCGTTCGTGAAGCCCATGGGCGGGAAGCTCGCGTCGAGCCCGAGTATGAGCTGCTTGTCGTCGAGCACCTTCTGGAGCGAGTTGTCAGCTGCCGCCGGTTCGGGAGCCGCTGCCGTTGTTTCAGCCTGACTGCCGCTGCCGCAGCTTCCCACGGCGGCGATCATTGCCGCTGCCGTAATGCCGGCTGCTATATTGGCAAATATTCTTTTCTTCATAAAACATTCTCCTCTTCTGCATTTTATTCTTATTCGGTTTTCCGACTCAGAAATGATACCACATTTGTCCCGATTTGTAAAGAGCTTACTTAGCATTTTCGGAAGTTGATACAAATAAATCCGACCGGGACATTCGATTTTCGGTATGTTTTCTTCCGCAATGCCGTGATAATTGGTCAAAATTGCACAAAAATCCGCTGTTTATGTACGATTATTGTATAATATTAATTTGCTGTTCGCTCTTGCAATTCGGAGCGTTTTGTATTATAATATTATGGTGCAAAATGCACAGGAAAGGAAATTTCAAGGTTATGAAAAAAACAAGAACAATAGCGGCACTTATCGCTGCCGCAGCACTCAGCCTTTCGGCTTGCTCGAACGGAGTTCCCGCAAACACAGTCAACAGCGCCTATGACCTCAGCGGCAAGGTCATAGGCACTCAGCTCGGCACTACCGGCTATATCCTCGCGGGCGACATCGAAGGCGCTACCGTGGAAGGCTACAACAAGGGCGCCGATGCTATACAGGCACTCAAGCAGGGCAAGAATGACGCGGTCATCATCGATATGGAGACCGCCAGGGCTTTTGTCAGCAAGAACTCCGACCTCAAGATACTCGACGAACCCTTCGACGAGGAAGAATACTCTATCGCTTACAGAATAGGCGACGACGAGCTGGGAGCCAAGCTCAACGCAGCGCTCGATCAGCTCAAGGCTGACGGCACTCTCGACAGCATAGTTTCCCACTGGATAGGTGACGACGCAGACCACGCTCCCTACACTTCCGACAGCTCGATCAAGAGAAATGGTACGCTCACTATGGCTACAAACGCTGAGTTCCCGCCCTATGAGAGCATGGAAGGAAATGAGATCGTCGGTATCGATGTGGATATGATGAGAGCCGTATGCGATATAATAGGAATGGATCTCGTTATCGAAAACATGGAATTCGACTCCATTATCACAGCAGTTACCTCCGGCAAGGCTGACGTGGGTGTTGCGGGTATGTCCGTTACCGAGGACAGACTCAAGAACGTCAACTTCACTCAGGGTTATGCTACCTCAATGCAGGCTATCGTTGTAAGAGCGTCATAATTTATTCCGAAAGCGAGGGGATCCCCTGTGGACATGCTGCTTCAGAATGAAGCCAGCAGAAGCTTTGACAACGAGTTTCTGCAGAAGCTGTATGACACCTTCATATACGACGACAGGTATATGTACCTTGTCAACGGTCTGAAGACCACACTGATAATCACGCTTTTCGCGGTGCTGCTCGGTATGGTCATCGGATTTCTTGTGGCTACGGTGAGGGCGACCCACGACAAAACGGGAAAGCTCAAGATACTGAATGTCATCGCAAATATCTACCTGACTGTCATCAGAGGAACGCCCGTAATGGTGCAGCTCCTCATCATTTACTATGTCATCTTCGCTTCGGTAAGGATAGACAAGACCTTCGTGGGTATCCTCGCGTTTGGTATCAATTCCGGTGCCTATGTGGCTGAGATAGTTCGCTCGGGCATAATGTCCATTGACGCGGGACAGTTCGAGGCGGGCGCGAGCCTTGGTCTGAACTACCCGAGAACAATGATGTACATAATTATGCCCCAGGCGTTCAAAAACATTCTCCCCGCACTCGCGAACGAATGTATCGTACTGCTGAAGGAGACCTCCGTAGCGGGCTATATCGCGCTTGAGGATCTCACAAAGGGCGGAGACATCATACGAAGCGTCACTTACGAGGCGTTCCTGCCTCTTATCGCGGTAGCGCTCATCTACCTTATCATCGTGGTGGGACTGAGCTCTCTGGTGAGAAAGCTCGAAAGGAGGCTCAAGAAAAGTGATCGAGGTTAAAGGACTGAAAAAAAGCTTCGGCGATCTTGATATCCTCAAGGGCATAGACACAACTATCGAAAAGAACGAGAAAGTCGTCATAATAGGTCCCTCTGGTTCGGGAAAGAGCACTTTCCTGCGCTGCCTTAACATGCTCGAGCAGCCTACGGACGGCTCGGTGATCTTCGACGGAAAAGACCTTACCAAAGCCTCCGAGAAGGAGCTTTACAAGGTTCGTGAAAAAATGGGTATGGTGTTCCAGCACTTCTACCTCTTCCCTCACCTGACTATACAGAAAAATCTCACTCTCGCTCCCACAAAGCTCAAAATAATGAGCAAGGACGAGGCTGACGAAAAAGCACATCAGCTTCTGCAAAAGATCGGTCTTGAGCAGAAGGCGCACGATTATCCGAGCCAGCTCTCCGGCGGACAGAAGCAGCGTATCGCTATCGCGCGCTCGCTGATGATGAATCCCGAAGTTATGCTGTTCGACGAGCCGACCTCTGCCCTCGACCCGGAAATGGTCGGTGAGGTGCTTCGCCTGATGAAGCAGCTTGCGGAGGAGGGTATGACCATGGTGGTGGTCACCCACGAAATGGGCTTCGCGAGGGAGGTCGGATCGAGAGTGCTGTTCATGGAGGACGGTCTCATCATGGAAGAGAACGAGCCGCAGGAGTTCTTCTCAAATCCTGAGAGCCCGCGTCTGAAAGAATTTTTATCAAAGGTACTGTAATTTTTATGTCTTTTTATTCCGATCTTGTCGGTTATTGTCGAGGGGACCGCGGATATGAGTAACAGGCTCCGGGGCAATATAATGCTGTTGATAACGGCAATAATATGGGGCTCGGCGTTTGTAGCGCAGAGCGACGGAATGAACTACGTCGGAGCGTTCACATACAACGCCTGCCGCACACTGCTCGGAGGGATCGTGCTTATCCCGGTCATCGCCTTGCTGCGGAAGCTGCCGAAAAAGGATAACGGGCAAAGCACGGAGAAAGCTCCGCTGAAAACAACGATCACCGGCGGGATATGCTGCGGCTTGCTTTTCTTCATCGCGGGTATGCTCCAGCAGTTCGGTATCAGCATGACAACAGCAGGAAAAGCAGGCTTCATCACCGCGCTGTACATCGTTATCGTACCGGTCATCGAATTCATCATCTACCGCCGTACGACCGTAAAGGTGTGGATATGCTGCGTTATCGCTATTGCGGGTTTCTATCTGTTGTGTATAAAAGAAGGCTTCAGCATATCCACGGGAGACCTGCTGGTGCTGGCGTGCGCGTTCTTCTACGCGCTTCACATAATGACAGTTGACCGGTTCAACGCAAAAAACACCGACGGCACTCTCATGTCGTGCATACAGTTCTTCACGGCGGGTACGATAATGCTGATATGTATGTTCATTTTTGAAAAGCCGGATATCGGGAGCATTCTCGCGGCATGGCTGCCGATATGCTACGGAGGCATAATGTCATGCGGCGTGGCGTACACTCTCCAGATAATCGGACAGAGATATACAGACCCGACCGTGGCTACACTGCTGATGAGTCTTGAGTCTGTGTTCGCGGCGCTTTCGGGCTGGCTGCTGCTTGGCGAGAGGCTTGTTCCAAAGGAGCTGGCGGGCTGTGTGCTTGTATTTATCGCGGTAATAGCCGCGCAGATAAATATTGGAAGTTTATTCAAAGGAAAATCAGACAAAGGAGAAAACAATCACGATGAAAAAGTATCTCAGTAAGATCATTTTCGCACTGATAGTTGTCGTGTTCATTATCTGCTGCTGTTTTAACGCGCCGATAACTGAAGCGATAGGAACTCTGTGGTCACTGCTCCCGCCGGTCGTGGCTATCGGACTGGCGCTGATAACAAAGGAGGTATATTCCTCCCTGTTCATCGGCATACTCACCGGCGGTGTTATTTACGCGGCTTCCACCGCGTCGGGCTTTGAGGGTATGTTCAACGCGGTAGTGAACGACGGTATCATCGCGAACATAGCGGACTCTTACAACGTCGGTATCCTCGTGTTCCTCGTAGTGCTCGGAACTATCGTCGTTATGATGAACAGAGCCGGAGGAAGCAGAGCCTACGGCGAATGGGCTGCCGAACATATCAAGACCCGCAAGGGAGCGAGCATCGCGACCTTCCTGCTGGGTGCGCTGATATTCGTGGACGACTACTTCAACTGCCTCACCGTCGGCTCGGTAATGCGTCCCGTTACGGACAAGCACCAGATCTCCCGCGCAAAGCTCGCGTACCTTATCGACGCGACTGCCGCGCCTATCTGCATCATCGCTCCGATATCCTCGTGGGCTGCCGCTGTGGCTGGCACCGTGGACGGCGTGAACGGCATTCAGCTCTTCATCGACACCATTCCCTACAATCTGTACGCTCTCCTTACTATAATCATGGTGATCTTTATCGCTCTCGGCGACTTTGACTACGGCACCATGAAGCTCCACGAGGAAAACGCGAGAAAGGGTGACCTCTTCACCACGAAGAACACCGCTTATCCTCCGGACGACAAGCCCACACATACAAAGGGCAAGGTCATGGATCTTATCCTCCCGGTCGTTATCCTTATCGTTATGTGCGTGCTTGGCATGGTATATACCGGCGGACTGTTCTCCGGCACCGACCTTATCACGGCGTTCGCTGAATGTGACGCTTCCTACGGTCTTGCGCTCGGCTCTATGGGCGCGATCATTATCGTTATCGTATATTTCCTCGCGAGACGCGTGCTCACCTTCACAAGCTGCATGGATTCTATCGTTGCGGGCTTCAAGCAGATGGTACCCGCTATCCTTATCCTCTGCTTTGCGTGGACGCTCAAGACTATGACAGGTATGCTTGAGGCGGGTCCGTTCGTTTCCGGCATCGTTGAGAGCGCAAGAGCTATTCAGATACTCTTACCGCTTATCCTGTTCGTTGTCGCTATCGGTCTTTCCTTCGCTACCGGTACCTCGTGGGGCACCTTCGGTATTCTTATCCCGATCGTTACCGGAGTATTCTCCGCCGACCTTGCGACTACTGCCGAGACCGGCATCATTCCCGAAATGGTCATCATCTGCATTTCCGCCTGCCTTGCCGGCGCGGTCTGCGGCGACCACTGCTCACCTATCTCCGATACCACTATCATGGCTTCCACGGGCGCTCAGTGCGACCACGTCAACCATGTATCCACGCAGCTCCCGTACGCGTTCACTGTTGCCGGAGTCTGCGCGGTCGGATACCTTATCTCGGGATTTATCCAGAATGTATTCGCGGTTCTCGGTATCTCCATTGTATTGATGCTCGTTACGCTCTTTATTATCAGAATGCTTACCAAGAAGAGCAAGAAAGCCTGAAACCGGCACTTTAGTTCTCAATAAAGCCGTATTCCGCTTCGGATACGGCTTTATTGCAAGGAAAGGAGAGAGACGATGAACGGTGGAAAAAGATCCGGCAATACCGGAAAGCTGTGGGGATTTATCCTCAATTTCTTCAATGTCATACTTATAACCGTGCCGTTTGCGCTGTGCTGGTACTGGAGCTATGCGGATACAATTTATATCCCGTTCTTCCACTGGGGAAATGTCGCGCTCATTTTTCTGTATGCGTTCATCTATTTTACGATATGCAAGCTCTACTCGGGGTTCAATGTTTCCATTGTCAGGATATCGGAGCTCGTTTACAGTCAGCTTCTCTCAATACTTGTCACTAATATCATAACCTATGTCATCATATTCCTGCTGTCCTATCGTTTCGCTTCGGCGTGGGAGCTGGTCGTCCTGTTTGCCGTGCAGGCTTGTCTGGCGGTGTTCTGGTCGCTGTTTGCGAACAAGAGCTTTTTCCGCAACAATAAACCTATGCGCACGGTCATTGTGTGGGACGCCAGACAGAGCGTTGAGGAGCTGATAAAGGAATACAAGCTCGACAAGCGCTTCGAGGTCGCAGGCACCTACTACATCAACGACTGCATAGACGACATCGGAAAGGCGCTCGGTGACGCGGAGGCGGTTTTCCTCTGCGGGATACACAGCAAAGAGCGGAATATCATCGTTAAATACTGCATAGACACCAATATCAGGATGTTCGTTATACCGGGTGTCGCGGATATCATTATGAGCAGCGCTGAACCGCTCCATATACTGCACCTTCCTATTATGACCATAGAACGGTATGACCCTTCCCCGGAATACCTGTTTATCAAGCGTATTGCCGATATCGTCATTTCAGGGCTCGCGCTCGTTATCCTCTCCCCGCTGATGCTCGTTACGGCACTGCTCGTCAAGCGGGACGGCGGAACTGTCTTCTATAAACAGAAGCGGCTCACCAAAAACCGCAGGGAGTTCGATATCATCAAATTCCGCACCATGCGTATGGACGCGGAAAAGGACGGTGTCGCAAGGCTTTCCACAGGTGCGGGAGACGACCGTGTGACAAAGGTCGGGAGAGTGCTGCGAAAATTCCGTATCGACGAGATACCGCAGCTTATATGCGTGTTCCAGGGGACTATGTCGCTGGTGGGCCCGCGTCCCGAGCGTCCCGAGATAGCGGCACAATATGAAGCGGAGACTCCCGAATTCGCGTTCCGTTTGCAGGCAAAGGCAGGGCTCACCGGATTTGCGCAGGTGTACGGAAAATACAATACCACACCGTACGATAAGCTGCTCATGGACTTACAGTACATCGCAAGACCAACTCTTGTGGAGGACACAAAGCTGCTGTTCGCCACTATTAAGATAATATTTATGCCGGAGAGCACCGAGGGTATCGCCGAGGGGCAGATAACGGCTTCAACAAAAGAAAGGAACGAATGACCGCTCATTCGTTCCTTTTTCTTATTCTTCCGTATAGATGAATATCATACCGTATGCCTCTATGGTGTTCTCGTCGATATAGACACAGCCTGTACCGCCGAGATGTTCGCTGTCCTCGCTCCAGTCGTACATCACCATTGTTTCACCTATCCCCTTCCAGTATACGACCGTGTAGGTATGACGTGCAGCATACTCTTCTGCAAGCTCGGCGGAAGCTTTCGCCAGTTCTTCGTCCCATTCCCTGCCATACAGTGCGCCATGCTCTATGTTTGTCCTCTTTGCGAACTCGAAATGGTCTATCCCCTTCCACTGGAGCGTGCCGTCGTCGTAAATCTCGATATATGACGCTGATGTGTCACCGTCGGCGTAATATTTCCCGACGTGGAGCGCGTTGTTTATGATACGGTACGGCAGTCCGTCGTCCTCGTTCGCCGCGGCGGGTATATCGCCGAAAAGCACGGCACTTCCGACAGCGGCAGCTGTTATGCCGACAACGGCTGCGACGGCAATGAATACCCTGACAGCAGTGCTTTTCCCCGGCTTTATGCCCGCTTTACCGCGGGACAAGCTCAGAAGCCGTTCTGACTGTTCCTTGCTTAAAGGCTCTTCATTTATTGGCAGAAATTCTTTATTCATAGCTATGCCCCCTTTTTATCAGATGTTCCTTTATCTTCTCCCTTGCACGGTGCAGAGTCGTCCGTGTATCGGACGGACTTATCTTCATTGCCCCTTCTATCTCTTTCAGCGATTCGCCGTAGAAATAGAAGCGGACAAAGACCTCGCGCTGCTTATCTGTCAGCTCCGACAGAGATCCCAGCAGACATTCAAAGGCTTCCCTGTTCTCGATATCACGGACAAAGCCCTCTATCGCGGGCTCGTCGGTATCCTCGATACTGACGGTGAGCTTCAGGACGCGCAGACGGCTTATCACGAGATTCCCCGCCACTGCCGCGAGATACGGCATGAGGGGCTTCTCCGGGTCTATCTTCCCGCATTCCTTCCAGAGTGCCGCGAATGTGTCGGACGCTATCTCCTCCGCGTCCTCGTAGGTCAGAAGTCCCCCGGAACGACGCTTTATCACCGATATCACATACCCGCCATATCTCTCAACTATCTTTCCGAACGCGCGCTCGTCCCCTTTATTCAGTTTCTCGATAAGCTTATCCTTCATCTGCCCTGCCCTCCTTTCACTTATATGTACGATAAAAAAAGAAAAATGTTACAGATAATTATACATATATTTTTTGAGTATGTCAAATTTTCTTAAGCCTTGCGCTGTCAGAGGATTTATGCTATAATAAATTACGGAAAGAAGGCATTTCTATGAGCAAAAAGAAAATAATAATCGCAGCCGTCATCGCGGTACTTGTCCTCATTGCCGCGGGCATATATACATATATCGCGTTCTTCGGTGAAACAGAGGCGCATACAGCGGAGATAAAGCTGAACGGAGAGGTTATACACACGATAGACCTGCGGACGGCACCCGACGAGACTTTCACGGTAGAGAGCGAAAATGGCTGGAATGCGGTATGCGTGCAGGACGGGGAGATATTTGTCACAGAAGCGAGCTGCCCGGATAAGGTGTGCGTGAACCACGGACCGCTGCACTCCGAATACCTCCCGATAATATGCCTGCCGAACAAGCTGGAAATTTCTCTGAAATAATGTGTGACGAACCCGGTCGGAACGGTGTTATAATAGATAGAGGGAAAAATATTCCCGCAAATGAAGCGAGAGGAAACAAAAAATGGAAGACGAAAAGATAATAGGACTGTTCTTTGACCGCTCCGAAAGCGCCATTTCCGAGACCGACAAGAAATACGGAAAGCCCTGCCGCCGCCTCACCTACAACGTGACCGGCAACTATGAGGACAGCGAGGAATGCGTAAACGACACCTATATGCGGCTGTGGAACGTGATACCGCCCAAGAGACCCCCGGATTTCGCGGCGTACCTGTTCCGCATTGCCCGGAACATCGCGCTCAACCTGATACGCGGAAGAGGTGCCGGCAAAAGAGGCGGCGCTATGCGCTCTGTGGATTACGATGAGATAGCGGAGTGCTTACCGGACAAAAATACCGTCGAGAGACAGACCGACGACGACACTGCAATAAAAGCGATAGAAAAATTCTTAGCCTCCCTTCCCCGCGAAAAGCAGATAATATTCCTGAAAAGATACTGGTATTTCAGTACCGTGTCCGATATCGCCACGGAACTGAATATCAGCGAAAGTAAGGTCAAGATGACGCTGATGAGAGCGAGAGAAAAGCTTCGCGCGGAGCTTGAAAAGGAGGGGATAGAGATATGAGCAAGGACGTTGAAAGATTTCTCGGGCTGCTGGGAAAGATAGACGATAAGTACATACGCCTTGCCGCTCCCGAGGCTGTGACGGACAGCAGGCTCCGGACAGAAGTACACAGGATAGATATATCGAAGCTGCCCCAGCCCGCTCCGAGAAAGAAAATGTCCGGTAAGCTGAAAGCCTTTGTCATAACCACGGGCTCGCTTGCGGCGGCTGCGGTGGTCATCACCGGCGCGGTGCTGCTGTGGAAGAACCTCGATATCGCAGTGGAACCGAGCCACGGTGATGTGACAGAGGAAACCGAGATACTTGCCGACCCCGATATCCGCAACCTGAAATGGGGCATGAGCCTTGAGGAAGTGCGCGCCCATGAGACTGCCGAGAAGGTGGGTGAAGATATACTCGACAAGGGAAACGGAAAGGCGCAGTTCCTGCTGAATTACAAAAATGTTGAGTTCCGCGGCTATACTGTCGATATGGTGCTGTCGGTGATGTATGATACGGGACTTGACGGAGTGAATTACAGAATACCTGCCGGGACTCCCGATGAAGCGGACGAAATATACAGCGAGTTCGCCGTTGAGCTGAAAGATATACAGAATATCAGGTACGAAGAAGGGTTCATTTTCAGGGACTTCCCCGAGGAAGGCTATACCGTTATGCTCCAGAACGCGGTGGAGTATGTGCAGTACAGCTACTTCCCGCTTATTGACTGGGACGAAGAAGAAAATGACATTGGCGTTGATGATAATACCGAGTATGAGACCGAGGAGCTTATCGGCTACACCGGAAACAATATGCTAACAGAGGACAGCTTCGATGTATTCGAGAAGTATTTCTATGGGAAATGGACGGACGACAACGGGATAAGAGACCTCACCTTCGATTATTCCACAAACTCCGAGTATGACTTCGATTTCTGGAACGGCAAGCTGTTCGATATCCACACGGACGAAAACTACGCGTATCTATATACATACGGGACAGTGAAAACCGGTACAGGCAAAGAACAAGGCTCTCACCTGTACCTTGTGGATATCAATGAGGGCTATACGCTGTACAGGTATGATATGCCCGAGCTTGACCGCGCCGTACCCGCGGAAGGCTTCGCAGCCAGCTTCACAAAGACCGATGAAAAGATAACCGAGGGCAATAAGCTCGGATTTTTCGGGCTGAACCGTGTGCTGTACCTCGGGTCATTCTCAAATACAGATGTGCACCCGATAGAAACGGGAAAGGATTTCATCTACGGAACTGTTCTGCTTCAACGCGCAAATGCTTTGCATGACATGATATACTACTATCTGAACGACGACACGAGCAAGCTCGCCTATACTCTGGGAGAGGGCGGCGTGGTCATTTCAGATGAGATAAAGCATGAGGGTGAATTCAGGGCGAAATTCGCCGGAATGATAGACAGACAGTACATTGATTTTGTCAACTCCTTCACCCCGAGCCTGCATGACGTGTATGGTGAGTTTCATTATAACGCTGCAATGAGCGGCTACCTCGGCACTCTCGAAACATGGCTCATAGGTGTTGAAAGGACAGACGACAGCATTATCGGGCATTTCGCGGAGCTGAAAGGCATTGACTTTGATGACGCCAAAGACCGCGAATATCTGAATGATTTAAGCAACTACGGCTTCTATGATATCGTGGTGAAGAATATCGGCGGTGAGTATGTTGTAACAAACTGTGTTGACCTGAATGACCCGCAGTCGTGGGCATTCAAAAAGCACGGACTTTTCTTCCACGCGGGCATTGTCAACAAAGCGCTTATCACGAACCCCGCCGTCAAGCCGTCGAAGGTCGATACGACACCCGACAGAGCCGAAGGGACTGCGCTTGAAATGCTGGGAAATATCATTGAGGACAACGAACAGCATGTCCGCATAAGCGACGAGAGCTGGACGGTCTCGAATGACTACGACCTGTTCAGAGAATATTTCTTCGGGTTATGGGGCAACAGGATAAACTGGACTTTAGAGATAAGCGACGCGGAAAGTCAGAGCTTCTATGCTCCGCGAAATACTTTTTTCGATGATTTCTACACCGTGGGTGACAATGTCCTCGCATTTGTCGTACCGGGTATGGCGGATACCGAGACTTACTGGATAGATATCAACGAGCCCGATGTCATGTATTCCTGCATGGGCAGAGTGGGAGATTTCCCCCACGGATTCGGGCGCAACGGGTACGGTCAACTGTTTATAGGCAAGCTGTACAAGGAAGCAGCTCCCGCTCCCGAGCCGGAGAACGGCTATTGCAGCGTGTTTAGGCTGCGGGAGATAGCGGATACCCTCGGGTTTGACAGAAGTCTGCTCATAGATTTCGAGGAGCTGGATCCCGACACCGGTATCATCGCGAGAAAGCATGACGACAAGTATTATTCCTACCCTGTATATCTAATTGAAGGCTCAAAGGGATATATGCAATTCAGAACGACTGTCGGCAATCCATACTATCCCGAAAATGACATGGAAATTAACTACTCTATTGAAGAGAAAAACGGCGAATGGGTACGAACTATATTAAGTGAGATCCCCATTGCCCAATAACAGCAGATATCCCGCCCCGTAGATCAGGGCGGGATATTTTTACGATTTTTCGGCTAATTCCTCATACTTCCGTTTTGTAGCCATACCGCCGCGGATATGGCGCTCCTCCTTGTTGCGGTCGAGCACCTCGCGCACCTGTCGGTGCAGGTCGGGGTTGACCTTAGCGAGCCGCTGGGTGATGTCCTGATGTACTGTGCTTTTGCTTATTCCGAAGGCTTTTCCTGCATTCCTTACCGTCGAACCGTTATCAATAATGTAAAGTGCGAGGCTTACACATCTTTCCTGTTTTGTTCCGCTGACTTGCGCAGCTGCTGATTTTCTTGCTGACATGGTGCTGCCCCTCCAAAATGTTAGATTTATCCAATTTATATGCGGGAAGGAGTGCGGATATGTTTGAATGAAGTCGGACGGAATGTGCTTATTTGACAGAAAATCGGGTGTGTTACGATTTGTTTTTGTCTATTTGCTACAACATTCGGAGATATATCTTGATTATTGCGGCGATTTTGTATATAATAAATATGTATATCTTTAATTGAAAGGAAATCGGTACATGCCAATCGAAAGAGAGACCGAAAAGGAGATCGTAAACCCTAAAGAGGGTGAAAAGAAGATAATTGAAGAGCTGTATGACAACAACTTAAGCAAGGGTACCATTGACCTGTCGCTTTATGTCGAGTATGACGTGAAGCGCGGACTCCGCGACAGCAGCGGTAAGGGAGTGCTCGCGGGACTGACGGAGATATCCGATGTCGTGTCGTACGATATCGTTGACGGAAAGAAGATCCCCTGCGACGGACGGCTCTACTACCACAACTACAATATTGTTGACCTCGTGAAAGGCTTCGAGGGACGCAGACACAATTTCGAGGAGACTACATACCTCCTGCTGTTCGGGAAGCTCCCGAACGCTGAGCAGCTTGAGCAGTTCGACAGCCTTATAAGCAGATATCAGAGCCTCTCGAACAACTTCACCCGCGACGTTATCATGAAGGCGCCAAGCTCGAACATCATGAACGCCCTGCAGAAGAGTATTCTCACTCTGTATTCCTACGATGATAACCCCGAGGATATCTCGGCTATGAACGTGCTGAGACAGTCCATTCAGATAATCGCTAAAATGCCGCTGATATCGGTGTACGCATACTGCGCGTACAAGCATTTCAAGCTGCACGAGAGCCTCATGATACGCAACCCGAAACCAGAATACTCCACCGCCGAGAATATCCTGTACATGCTGCGCGAGACGGGAGAATTCACACCGCTGGAGGCAAGCGTGCTCGATACAGCCCTCGTTATACACGCGGAGCACGGCGGCGGCAATAACTCCACCTTCACCACCCATGTCGTTACCTCCTCCGGTACCGACACATATTCGGCTGTGGCGGCGGCTATCGCTTCCCTGAAGGGCTTCAGGCACGGCGGCGCGAATATGAAGACCAAGCACATGCTTGAGGACATAAAGCTGCACGTTCTCGACTGGAACAATGAGAACGCTATCAGAGACTACATAGCAAAGATCGTGGACAAGCAGGCTTTCGACAGGACGGGGCTTGTTTATGGCATCGGACACGCGGTATATACCCGCTCCGACCCCCGTGAGCTGATACTCCGTGAGTACGCGAAAAAGCTCGCTGAGGAGAAGGGACGCATGGCGGAGTTCAAGTTCTATACCCGCGTGGAGAAAATTGCAAAGGAAGTCATCGCGGAAAAGCGCCACCTCTTCAAGCCGATATGCGCTAATGTGGACTTTTACAGCGGCTTCGTTTACGATATGCTGCGCATACCGGAGGAGCTGTTCACCCCGATATTCGCTATATCCCGTATCTCGGGCTGGTCGGCGCACAGGCTCGAGGAAATAATCAACAACGGCAAGATAATCCGCCCCGCGTACAAGTATGTGGCGGAGCACCTTGATTACATACCGCTCGAAGAAAGAAAGTAATATGAAGTACATCATTTTTGATCTTGAATGGAACCAGCCCATAAATACCGTGAGATCAAAGCTCCTGCCGCACGGGGAGATAATACAGATAGGGTTTCTGGTGGTCGATGAGGACCAAAGCATCATCGCCAAGAACGAGGTAATGATAAAGCCCGTCTGCTACAAGAGAATGAACCCCTATGTGAGCACTCTCACAGGTATAAAGCAGTCCGACATCAACAAGGGCGGGAAGTTCACCGACTCCTTCGACGTAATGGCGGAGTATTTCGGCAAGGATACCGTTCTCATTACATGGGGAGACGACGATATGCCCATTCTCCGCGAGAACCTCGCGTTCCACGGAAGAACGGACAGCGACCTTCCCGTACACTACAACCTCCAGCGTATCTTCGCTGTGCAGACAGGCTCTGATCAGTCGCAGATAGGGCTCAAGACTGCGCTCGAGACACTCGGGATAACCGAGGAGGTCAAGGCGCATGACGCACTGAACGACGCGTATATGACCTACCTTATCGCCGATAAGCTCGACCTCGGAAAGGGCATGGAGGAATACTCAAAGCGCACTGCCGTCAAAAGCTCAAAGACTGTAGTGCAGCCCTGGGACTTATATATGCCGATATGCACCGCAAACGTCGAGACGAACATCAAGCCGAGCGGTATGGCAGATGTATGCAGAAAAATACATATCTGCTGCCCAGAATGCGGGATCGAGCTTTCGGGCGGCGAGCTGATAAGGCAGGGGAAGTGCTCCTTTGTCGCGGCTTCGGGCTGTGAGGACCATGATACCATATTCGTGAGATATGAGCTGAAAACAGGCGTTATCACCGTCTCCTGCTTCGAGATGACGGAGGAGTTCGAGAAGATATACAAGAACCGCGTCAGGATAAAGGAAAAGAACGCCCGCGCCCGTGAGGCTCACAGAGCTATGCACACCGCACAGAGAAAAGAACCGAAAAATGACTGATATATACGGACTTACCCCCGCGGCGCTCGCCGAGAAGCTTGCAGAGATCGGAGAAAAGCCGTCAAGAGCAGGTATCATACTCCCTGCCGTATACGGTGAGCTTAAGACCGACCTTTCGGCGCTGCCGCTTAAAACAGAAACACTGAAAAAGCTCTCCGAGAATTTCTTCTTCGGGGAGCTTGAATGCGTTAAAAAGCTTGTATCGGAGAGCGCCGACAAGTATCTGTTCAGGCTTTCGGACGGTAACCTGATCGAATCAGTGCTGATGAAGCATGAATTCGGGAACAATATCTGCGTTTCCACACAGGTAGGGTGCAATATGGGGTGCAGGTTCTGTGCGAGCGGAAGGCTGCGGAAAATACGCGATCTGACAGTGTCGGAAATGGTCGGGCAGATTATGCACATACGACGGGATATCGGCGTGAAAATAAATGGTCTGTCCATAATGGGGATCGGAGAGCCGCTCGAAAATCTCGCGAATGTGCTGGATCTTATCGAAACGGCACAGTACCCGAAAGGCTTCGATATCGGGATAAAGCATATCACGCTGTCAACCTGCGGGATAGTCCCGAGGATATACGAGCTCGCGGACAGCGGGTCGCCCGTAAATCTCGCTGTGAGCCTTCACGCGCCGGACGATGAGCTGCGAAAGTCCATTATGCCTTCAGCCAATAAATACAGCATATCCGAAATAATAAAAGCCGCCGCGTACTACTCCGAAAAAAACAACCGCCGTATCACCTTTGAATACGTCATGCTCGACGGGGTAAATGACAGCAATGAATGCGCGGAAAAGCTCGCGGGGCTGCTCTCCCCTCTCATCTGCTATGTCAATATAATACGATATAACCCATCGGAGGGCTCGGAATTCCGCTGCACTCCCCATGAGCGGATAATGAGCTTCTACGATATCCTGAAAAGGAACGGTATCGGAGTGACCATGAGACGGGAGCTCGGAGCCTCTGTGAATGCCGCCTGCGGGCAGCTCCGCGCGGAAGCGGGTATCCCGAAAAATGAGTGAAAAGTTAGTGAAAACCGTTGACAATGGCTGCCGTCAATGATATACTGAAACGGTAGGTTTATTAAGTTTAATAACAGAGGAAGTGACTGAGTTGTCCATACAGCTGGAATGCAAAGATCTTACTCTCGGATATGAGGGTAGCGCGGTCGCGGAAGAACTGAATTTCTCGGTCTCGGAGGGCGATTACCTCTGCATACTCGGCGAGAACGGCTCCGGCAAAAGCACACTGATAAAGGCTCTGCTCGGACTTAAACCGCAGATGTCGGGCGAGATAATACGGCACGGGGACATAAAGGTCGGCGACATCGGCTATCTGCCGCAGCAGACCGCCATACAGAGGGATTTCCCCGCTTCGGTGCGTGAGATAGTGATATCAGGGTGTCTGCCCAAATGCGGGCTGCGCCCTTTCTATACGAAGGAAGAGAAAAAGCTTGCGGGAGAAACTATGGCGCGGCTCGGTATAACGGAGCTCGCGGGACGCTGTTACCGTGAGCTGTCGGGAGGTCAGCAGCAGAGAGTGCTGCTTGCGAGAGCCTTGTGCGCCGCACAGAAGATGCTGCTGCTCGATGAGCCGGTCACCGGTCTCGACCCGAAGGCGCAGACGGATATGTATGAGCTTATCAATGAACTTAACAAAAGCGGCATAACCGTCATTATGGTGTCCCACGACTTCGCCGCGGCTACCTCCTACGCCTCCCATATCCTGCATATCGGTGCACACAGACAGCTTTTCTTCGGTACTACTGCCGACTACCTTGCGAGCGGAGTTGGAAAAAGCTTCTCCGAAAGGACGGTGAGCGAAGAAAATGGCTGACCTTGCAGCAAAGCTCCAGCTTTATTTCAGCTACCCCTTTGTGTGGTATGCTCTCATAGTTGGGCTTCTGATAGCCCTGTGCTCGTCGCTGCTGGGAGTGACGCTCGTACTGAAGCGGTTCTCCTACATAGGCGACGGACTGTCTCACGTCGCGTTCGGCGCTATGGCTGTGGCAGGGATAACCGGGCTCACGAACAACAACTACGTTGTTATCCCGATAACTGTCATTTCCGCCATACTGCTCCTGCGGACGGGACAGAACGCGAAGATAAACGGCGACGCGGCTATCGCGATGATATCCGTGGGCGCTCTCGCGGTGGGTTATCTGCTGATGAACCTGTTCCCGTCCTCCGCGAACATCTCCGGGGACGTGTGCACTACCCTGTTCGGCTCGACATCAATACTCACCCTGAAGCGGGAGGACGTTATCCTCTGCATTGTGATGTCGGTCATCGTGATCTCTGCTTTCCTGCTGTTCTATCACAAGATATTCGCGGTGACCTTTGACGAGAGCTTCATGAAGGCTGCCGGCGTCAAGGCGGGCGTGTACAACCTCGTTATCGCTGTCATAACCGCCCTGATAATCGTGCTCGCAATGAACCTCGTGGGCTCGCTTCTGATATCAGCTCTCATCATCTTCCCCGCCCTCTCCGCAATGAGGGTGTTCAAGAGCTTCCGGAGCGTTGTGATATGCTCCGCGGCGGTCTCCGTATTTTGCGCAGGGGCAGGTATATTCGTATCCGTTATGTTCGGTACTCCTGTCGGCTCGACCATTGTAGTCACCGACATTGCCGTATTTTTCATTTTCTGTATCATCTCACTGTTCACAAGGAGGAAAGCACTGTGAAACGTTCCGTATCTCTTATCTCACTTACACTCGCGGCAGCTTTTACGCTCGGGTCATGCGGTCAGAAGGCTTCCGACACTCCCAATGCGCTTATAGACGCGATAGTCAGCGACGCTGCCGGAGCGGAGCCAAACCCTTCCGCGAAGTACGTCACCGCAGACTCCGACCCGAATGTTGACCTCGACCTTACCGCTATGAATTCGACTATGGTGTACTCCGTTATATACGACATAATGGTGGAGCCGGAGAAATACTACGGGCAGACCATGAAGGTGGACGGCTTCTTCGATACAGTCACCGATGACAGGCTTGGGACTAGATACTTCTTCGTTGTGGTGCCGGACGCGGCGGCGTGCTGTTCACAGGGACTCGAATTTATGCTCGACGACAGCAAGAGCTACCCGGACGATTACCCCGAGACCGCTGCCGATATCGAGGTGAAGGGTATTCTCGACAGGTATGACGAGGAAGGTCAGACCTACTACTACATCAGAACAGACGAGCTCAAGGTGCTCTGACAAAAAGTCCCGTATTCGGCAGAATACGGGACTTTTTATTATTCAAAATATGCGCCCTCGGTGACGGCATCCTCATGGTACAGTCCGTCAACGCCTATCGTTAGCGACCTGTCGGGCGGGAGCTCCATTACCGGGACGGCGGATATGATGTTCATTTCCGCGTCCGTGAAGTAGAGGGTCTCTCCCGTTTTCAGGTTGAAGTTCATCTGATGCTTCATCAGAGCCGAGGTCTCATTGTTGTTCTTGGTAACTATCGTGACCACCTCTCCCGGCGCTATATCAAGGCTCGGAATAGTGTAGCGGTCAAGCTTCCTGAGCGTGTCGGAGAGATGACAGCCGCGCAGATCAACGGTCTCGGTGCCGGGATTGTATATCTCCACCCAGTCACCGTCTCCCGATGTATACAGCTCGCTAACGATCACTCCGCTGTTCCTGTCTGTACGATTTAGGTACAGTTCTGCCACGATCCTGTTGTTCTCGTCCGCCATGGAGCTGTCAATATGCAGGCGGGGCTCTGTGTAGCTCACACCGTTTATCTCCCAGCGGTCAAAGGCAAAGCCGTCGTAGGGATAGGCTTCGATATCCGTGCCGACTTCGGTAAAGTAGTCTATCGAAACACTCCGGGCATCGGACATGGGATAGGAGCCGATAACTGTCTTCGCGCCGTTAGGATTGCGGAAGGATACGTTGTAGGTGTCGCCGGTATAGCCGAACTGCGACATGATATTGCGCTTTACGATCACGGGACGGTAATTTGCAAAGTCGCGGATCTGCTCACGGCTGTCAGCGAATGTCCACCTGTTCGCCCAAGACGACTGATAGCCGTTGTCGAGAGCGTACATCTGCTCGGGGTCACTTTCCTCTATCAGCATATCCAGCGTCTCGAGAACATGGTCGGGAGCGAATGCTCCGCCGTACAGCTCACACATCGTTGCCGCGAACTTTTCCTGCATATCCTTGCGGTAAAGAAGTCCCCGGAGTATGTGAGACGCGCCCTGCATGTGTCTTCCTGTGAGCACAGCCTTCAGCGTGTTGTCATTATAGCCCGCTCCGTACAAGCCCCACGCAAATTCCGCGTCAAACAGCAGGAAACGCCACTTTCCGTCGAGATACTCGCTCGTTATCTCCTCACCCTCCGAAGGGTAGTACCGCCATGCTTTGAAGTTATTTCCCGGCCAGTCCTTATTGTCTATGTAGATCTGCATAGCATAGTAGAGCATCAGGTCGTCGATATCCACAAGCTCACAGAATTCATGGAAATAGATGTCAAAGGTCAGATCCTTCTCCGCCAGCTCCACAAGCTTGTTGAAATCAGCGACCGCCTGCTCATCCTCGGGGTCGTCGCTCTCTATCTCCAGCTCCTTCGCCCCGACTATGCGGAAATTCTCCTTATTGCCGCCATACCTTGTGGCGAGATAGTCAGCGCCGAACGCTTCATGCAGCCATGCGTAGCCGTAATATGCGCTGTTGAGGAATACCGCGGCGGGACGGACATTCTGCGCGTCGATAAAGCCCGCGTCGAATGAGAGGGTCATGGAGAGCTCGTCACGAAGTCCCGCAAACTCGCGGTCATTCGCGCCGTCTCGCAGCGTTATCCTGTCATATCTGGTCAGCAGGTCGCCGTAAGCGCTGCGCGCGTTACGGAAGAATGGATATTTGAATTTTCCATTACCATCGCTGTATTCGTTACGAGCTATGAGTCGGAAGGATTTCTGGTCATTGGCTCGTGAATAACCGCCCACGACACGCACTCCCGCAGCCTGCGATATCAGCTGCTCTCCGTCAGAGCCGTACACCTCCACATACATTGGGCGCTCACTCTCACGCCCGCCGATATTGTAGTTCGCGGGGGCTGTGGGATTTATCTCGCCGCCGGTGTACTCCTCCCTCAGATATTGGTCACGCAGGAAGCCCTCCACCGCGATACCGTTGTAATAATCGTACAGATTGTATTCGTCGGAGGAGAGCACAAACACAAGCGTATCATCATCGAACCGGCTGTCTATGTTCTTTCCCACCACATAGCTTTTCAGCGCTATATCCGAGTGCTCTTCACCGTGTACGGCTATCGCCTTTATCGTGGTGGCGTTCACTGTGCTTTTTGCGGATATCGTTATAGGCTTGCTGTACTTCTTTGAGGCTGAGGTAGGGTCATTGCCGTCGGTGGTGTAGAATATCACCGCCTCCTCGTCCGAACAGGTGAGTTCAACATCTATATTGTGGTCGTAGAAGGTCTTTTTCTGCGAAAAGGACACAGAGAGCTCATTTACTACCGTCACCGCTTCCTCCGGTATATCCTCGGGGATATTATCGTCGGTAGTCTCATAGGTCTGCGGCAGCGCGACCTGCATGTCTGAGTGGTTATTCAGCATAAAAATGCTTGCCGCGCCCACCGCCAGAACGGATATTAACAAAATAACAAGTCTTTTCATAGTCAGCCGTTTATCATCTCCAGAAGCTCGGTCTCGCTAATCACCTTAACGCCGAGCTCCTCCGCCTTGGTGAGCTTGCTGCCCGCGGCTTCGCCCGCTACAACATAGTTCGTTTTCTTCGATACGGAGCCGGAGCACTTTCCGCCCATGCTTTCTATCATTTCCTTTGCCTGCTCACGCTTCAGAGTCGGGAGGGTGCCTGTCAGGACGAAGGTAAGTCCCGCGAACTTATCGCTGCCGGCTGCCTTGTCATAGCCGAATTTCAGCCCGAAGGAGCGGAAACGCTCTATCAGTGCGCGCATCTCCCCGTCCGCGAAAGCATTCGCCACATTCCTCGCAAGCACATCCCCGAAGCTGTCCATCGCGACGATATCTTCCTCGGACGCGTTCATTACCGCGTCTATATCACCGAATTTCTTCATCAGCAGCTCCGCCGAGCGCCGTCCTATACCTCGTATGCCGAGAGCGTACAGCAGTCTGTCGGGCTGATTCTCCTTGGACTTCTCTATCGCTTTCAGCAGATTTGACGCTGATTTTTCCTTATATCCCGGCAGAGACATGATATCCTGCATATTCAGTGTATATATGTCCGACGAGGAATGCACAAGTCCGCTGTCACAGAGGAGCTTTACCGCAGCTTCACCGAGCCCCTCGATGTTCATGGCGTCCCGGGAGGCAAAGTGCTCAATGCTGCGGAGGAGCTGCGCGGGACAGTTCGGGTTTATGCAGCGTACAGCAGCCTCTTCCTCGCTTTTCTCCGTTGTATGTCCGCAGACCGGGCATTTGTCGGGAAGTCTGAATACGTCCCCTCCGATGTGCTTTACCACGCGCACTACCTCGGGGATTATCTCCCCCGCCTTGCGAACGGCTATCGTGTCACCAACAGCCACGCCGAGCTTGTCCATTATGTCCTGATTGTGCAGAGACGCGCGGGAGACTGTCGTTCCCGCAAGGAGCACCGGGTCAAATATCGCCACGGGAGTCAGCGCTCCGGTGCGCCCGACGTTCACCTCTATCTCCCGGAGCACGGTCTCCTTTTCCTCCGGCGGGTATTTGAACGCGACAGCCCACTTCGGTACCTTTGAGGTCGAGCCGATGATGTCCCGCTGAGCGAGGCTGTCCACCTTGATGACCGCCCCGTCGGTGTCGTAGGCGTAGCCGTGCTTTTCCTCGCCTATTTCCCGTATCCTCGACACCGCTTCGTCCATAGTCTTGCAGAGCTTGTGTCCGACCGTGCGGAAGCCCTGCTCCTTCAGATAATCGAGGGTCTCGCCGTGAGAGGTGAATTCCCTGCCCTCTACCTGCTGAATATTGAATATGAAGATGTCAAGGGAGCGCTTCGCGGTCACGGAGCTGTCCTTCTGACGGAGGGAGCCGGCGGCGGCGTTGCGGGGATTTTTCGCGGGGGTCTCGCCGTTCTCCTCCTGCTGCGCCACCAGTGACGCAAAGCTGCCTCGCGGCATATATACCTCGCCGCGTACCTCCAGAAACGGGAGCTTATCCGGGAGCCTCATGGGAATGCTCTTTATCGTACGCAGGTTTTCCGTTATGTCCTCGCCGACAAATCCGTCGCCGCGGGTCGAGCCCCGCACGAAGATACCGTCCCGGTATTCGAGCGACACCGAAAGCCCGTCGATCTTCGGCTCCACCGAATACAAAGGCTCTACCTCCGCGCGCACTCTCGTATCGAAGGCATACAGCTCTTCCTCGCTGAAAACGTCCTGCAGAGAGCCCATTTGTACGGTGTGCGTCACCTTCTCGAAGGTCGAGAGCGCAAAGCCGCCGACACGGCGTGTGGGCGAATAGTCGGTAACGAGCTCGGGATACTGCCCCTCCAGCTCCTTCACCTCGCGCATGAGAGCGTCGTATTCGTCGTCCTCCACCGTCGGCGCGTCAAGGACATAGTAGTTGTAGTTGTGCTTCTCAATGATGGTGTAAAGCTCGTTCAGCCGCTTCTCCGCTTCAGTTCTGTTCATTTTAAACCTCTGCTATATATCAATATTTGCAAGCTCACTCATATTCTCGCTGTCGAGAATTATGTATGAATACGTCTCCGGCACTGTACCGACTATGACAGACTCCGAAAGCAGTATATCGTAGGAGATATCCACCGTCTCGGAAAAGCCGGGCATCATGGGCGACAGCTGCGCGTTCACCTCGAGGATTATGCTGTGGACTGTCTGATTGATCCCGGCACTCCTGAAGCTGCTGGTCAGACGGGTCTTGGCGCTGCCCTTCGGCTCTATGCGGAAATTCAGGGTATGCCCTGTGCCGTACAGCATACTGATGCCGGTAAGCGTTCCCGCGGAGATGCCCACATACTCACCGGAAAGGCTGTCGATACCGTCGTTCACAGCATCGCTCAGCAGTGCCCGGACTGTGTTTATCTTTCTCTGGTCTGCGGTAAGCGCGGCAACGTTCCCGTTAGGGTCGAAGGTGAGTGTGACGATATCCGAAAGCTCATACTCGCCTTTCAGCTTATCGAACACCGCGTCACTGATAACGCGCTCCGCTGCCGTGCTGCACTTATAGTCCAGCAGCAGCTTCAGGGTGGGTCGGATATACAGCTCGATCCCCGCAAGCGCCGTTACGGTCAGCAGTCCCGCAGCGATGAGCACCGTACCTATTATCCGTCCTATGCTGTGCTTCTTATGTTTTACGCAGGTCATATAAGTTCACCCCACAAACATTGTTGTTCCGTATCATACATTATATGTTTATGGGGGCTTATTTGTTATTAGGACAAGAGTTTATCAGCCCTTGAAGAATGTTCTGAATGCCTTGTAAGCCATATATACATCGTTCTTAGCGGTAAGCTCGAAGGGAGCGTGCATGGAAAGCACGGGTACTCCGATATCCACCGTATCCACATTCAGATTGGAGATGTACATAGCGACTGTTCCTCCGCCGCCATGGTCTACCTTACCCAGCTCGCCGGTCTGCCAGATTATCTCGTCACGGTCGAAAAGACGGCGCACTTCACCGACAAATTCAGCGGAGGCGTCATTCGTGCCGGATTTGCCGCGGGAGCCGGTGTACTTTGTCAGTACAACGCCCCTGCCGCAGTAGGAAGCGTTCAGCTTCTCGAAGGGCTCGGAGAATGTCGGGTCAAAGCCCGCGTTCACGTCGGCGGAAAGGCATTTTGACGCGGAGAGCACAGTTCTGCCGTTAGTTCCGTACATCTCGCCGAGGTCGGCTATGAAATACTTCAGATACGCCGACTGCAAGCCTGTGCAGCCCTCACTGCCGATCTCCTCCTTGTCGGTGAGTATCGTCACGGCAGTCCTGTCGGGCGCTCCCTTTATCGCGAGTATAGCGGACAGCGCGGTGTAAGCGCAGACTCTGTCGTCCTGTCCGTACGCGCCGACCATGCTCCTGTCGAAGCCTACGTCCTTTGCCTTGTACGCGGGAACACACTCAAGCTCTGCGGAGATGAAGTCGCTCTCGACAATGCCGTACTTATCGTTGAGTATCTTCATGATGTTGAGCTTTACAGTCTCGCTTGCCTTGTCGTCACGGAAGGGGCGCGAGCCTATGAGGATATTCAGCTCCTCGCCCTGTATCAGCTTCTGGGCGGGACGCTTGTACTGTTCGTCCGCAAGGTGCGGGAGGATATCGGTGATAACGAGCACCGGGTCGTTCTCGTCCTCGCCTATCTTCACATCAACTCTCTCTCCGTCCGCCTTACAGATAACGCCGTGAAGCGCGAGCGGAGTTACCGGCCACTGATATTTCTTTATGCCGCCGTAATAGTGGGTCTTGAAATACGCTATACCCTCGTTCTCATAGAGCGGGTTCTGCTTCAAGTCGATACGAGGCGAGTCTATATGCGCCGCAACGAGATTTACGCCGTTCTCGACGGACTTTTTGCCTATCACCGCAAGAATGACAGCCTTGCCGCGGTTGCACTGATACACGCGGTCTCCCGCCTTATACTTTGCGTTTTTGTCAAAGGGCACGAAGCCCGCGTTCTCGGCAAGCCTTATCGCCTCCGCGCACGCTTCACGCTCGGTCTTTCCGATATCGAGAAAGCTCTTGTAGCCCTCACAGAACTTGTCTGCCTTCGATATCTCGCTGTCGCTCATTGCGAGACCGGTGTTCTTCCGCTTCATGAAGAGCTGCTCCTTCAGCTCTGAAGCATCTGTCTTCTTCTCTTTTTCCTTTTTTGCCATATCAGTCCGTCCTTTCTTCCGCGTAAAGCTCTGTATAGACGCTCAGCGCGTTTTGTATTTTACTTACATAATGTGCGCAGTTTCTGCTCGGTATTTTATCGAGATGTACTCCGTCCTCGGAATACTCGCTGTTCTCAAGCCAGCCGCTCACCTCGCCCACTCCCGAGAAATACGCGGCGGCGGCTGTGTCGGTGCTGCCGAAACGCCCGAGCAGGTAGCTGACCAGATATGCCCCGTAGCGGATATTCATTTCCGGGTCGAACATATCGTCATATACGACCTCATCCCCATCCCCGAGACGGAATTTCACCCAGTCGAAGGTAGTTTCCATGAGTTGCATGAGTCCTCTTGCTCCCGTATCCGAAACGGCGTCTGGGTCAAATCCGCTTTCCGTCTTGATGAAGGCATAGAGCAGGTACTTATCCAGACCGTACTCGGCAGAGTATTCCTCCACATACTCCGCGTACTGTATCGGGTGGGTCGCGAACAATACGCGCCGTCTGGTCTCCTTGCCGAGCACTGTCAGGGCTATCGCTACCGCGGCGATCACCACGATAACAACGACGATAACTGCCGCTGTGAGCCTTTTCCTTCTTCTGCTCAAATCAATCTCCTCTGCGTCCCGAAGCTATACTGCGGGCAATATCGGCTATCTTCGCGGAAAATTCCTCCGCAGTGCCGGTGTTCTCCGCGCAGTAGTCCGAGCGCTCCCTGTAAAATCCCGCGTCATGCTGTGAAGAGAGGCGATTTTCCGCCTGCTCCGCCGTCAGTCCGTCACGCGACATTATTCGTTCGGCGCAGGAGGCTCTGTCCGCCGTTACACTCACTATCACGTCGCACAGCTTATCGGCACCGCTCTCAAACAGTGTAGGCGCGTCCAGCAATATAAGCTCCGAGCCGTTTTTCTCGAGTTGTGTCATTTTATCCACAATAAAGTATGTGATATACGGATAAATGATATCGTTCAACGTATCGAGCTTTTCACGGTCTCCGAACACAATACCGCCCAGCTTTCCGCGGTCAAGCTCGCCGTCGGCGGTCAGGATATCCTCCGTGAAATGCCCGGCAATGTCCCGCAGCGCGGGTCTGCCCTTTTCGACGACCCGCCTTGCCACGTTATCGCAGTCTATCACCGCAAAGCCGTTTTCAGCGAACACACGGCAGGCTGTTGTCTTTCCTGCCCCGGACATTCCCGTGAGTCCCGTTATGTAAATTTTGTCGTTAATGTACAGCATCGGAGCCTCCGTCAGCGTCTATGATACGAAATCCCGCCGCGCGCAGCAGCCTGTTGTACACCGCAAGCCCTATCCCCGATGTGTCGGGCATTCTCACATATACCTCTGTGCAGCCTGCCGCGTCCGCTTCACGCAGGCTCGAGAAAAGCTTCTCCGCCTGCTCCTCCGCCGACGCGCCGTAGGGGAACCTTACGATATCTCCGGTGAGCTTCTCGTCACCGAAGCCGAGAAATCCCGTTTTCACGCCGTCTTTCGCGGACAGGTAATTTTCGTCGCTTTCAGTGCTCCCCTTCAGTATATATACTTCCGCCTTCGGGGAATAATGCTTGTATTTCATTCCCGGGGAAATGACCTTCGCGTCGGGAGCAAGCTTTTCAAGGACGCCGCCATCTATATTGACATGGCAGAATTCCCGCAGCATCTCGGGTGTGACAGCACCGGGGCGCAGTATACGCACGGTGTCCTCGTTCTCGAAGCATATCACTGTGCTCTCCACGCCGTATCTGCACTCACCGCCGTCGATTATCAGCGGTATCTTCCCGTTCATATCCTCGAAAACGTGGCGGGCACTCGTCGGGCTCGGGAGCCCGGAGGTATTCGCGGAGGGCGCCGCTATCGGAAAGCCGCAGCGCTCTATCAGCTTCAGTGTGAACCTGTTGTTCGGCATTCTCACCGCCGCTGTGGTCAGTCCGCCGCAGGTCTCCGCGGGAACATGAGGCTTTCTCGGGAATATCATTGTAAGCGGTCCCGGCCAGAAGCTCTCCGCGAGCTTCAGCGCCAGCGTCTGCACCGTCTCCGCTATATCATACAGCATCTCCACGGAACAGATATGCAGTATCAGCGGGTTGTCCTGCGGTCTGCCCTTTGCGCGGAAAACAGCGCGTACGGCGTTCACGTCGTAGGCGTTCGCAGCGAGCCCGTACACCGTCTCGGTAGGTATAGCCGCTATTCCGCCGCTTTTCAGTATTTCCGCGGCTTCGTCAAGTATATCGTCTCCCGCATTTGCGAGTTTTGTTTCCATTTTGTCCTCTTGTCTCTCTGTTCAGTCCTGACTGCCGGCAAGCTTTGCAGCCGTATCGGCTATGGCAAGCGCCTCGAATACCTCGTCGCAGGCTCCGTTCATGAACTGCTCAAGCTTGTAGAGCGTGAGCCCTATGCGGTGGTCGGTGACGCGGCTCTGTGGGAAATTGTATGTCCTTATGCGCTCGGAACGGTCTCCCGAGCCGACCTGTATCTTTCGCTCGGCAGCCCTCTTGCCGGTCTGCTCATTCAGCTTCGCCTCATAGAGCTTGGTATAGAGCATTTTCATCGCCTTATCCTTGTTCTTGTACTGGCTGCGCTCCTCCTGGCACTCTACTATGGTTCCCGTAGGCTTGTGGATTATGCGTATGGCGGACTCGGTCTTGTTGATGTGCTGACCGCCCGCTCCGCTCGAACGGTAGGTCTGATATTCGAGATCGGCGGGGTTTATCTCCACATCGACAGCCTCAGGCTCCGGCAGCACCGCCACTGTGACCGCGGAGGTCTGTATGCGTCCCTGTGCCTCAGTCTCCGGGACCCTCTGAACCCTGTGCGCGCCGCTCTCGTATTTGAGCTTCGCGTAGACACCCTCGCCCTCCACGGAGAAGCTTATCTCCTTGAAGCCGCCGAGCTCGGTGGGGTTTGAGTCTATCACTTCGGTCTTCCAGCCCTTCGACTGGGCGTACATGGTGTACATTCTGTACAGCGAATTCGCGAACAATGCAGCTTCCTCGCCGCCTACTCCCGCTCTTATCTCGATTATTACGCTCCTGTCATCGTCCGGGTCCTTCGGGAGAAGCATTATTTTCAGCTCCTCGGTATATTTCGCTATCAGAGCCTCGCTCTCGTCATACTGGAGCTGCGCCATTTCACGGAGTTCCCGGTCGGAGCCGCCGGCGGAAAGCATTTCCTTCGCTTCGGAAAGGTCGGACCGGGCTTTCTTATACTCCCGGAACTTCTCTACCAGCGGGGTGAGACTCTTATATTCCTTCATAAGCTTTCTGTACTGCTCCTGATCCGCGACCGTCTCCGGGTCGGACAGCTTCCCGCTTATCTCCTCATAACGCTTTTCCGCTTCGTTCAGCTTTTCGGTCATAGGCTCACCCCCGTATCTTTATATTATACCATAATATTTTTTATATTGCAAGTTTTTTCACATATTTCAGGCGTTCGGATCGGTACTTTTTCCGCACTGCGGACACCTGTCGATATTATACAGCTTCAGATACAGCAATGCGCCGCAATGAGGACAGCGGACTTTCATCACCATCCACACCACTGATACTAAGGCAAATAAGCCTCCCAATACATAGAAGACTGCCATAAAAACACCGCCGCTAACAGTGCCGGCTATCATAAAGCCGCAAGCAATGAAAAAAATTACATATCCGATAATTCTGTTCACTCGTGGATCTCTCATATCTCTCCGCTCCTTTCAGCCGTTGCCGCGAAAACCGGCAGCGGTTCTGCCGCCTCCGCGTCTCCGAGGGAATATATCTGCGACAGCAGCAGGCGTTTCAGCTTCACCGGCATATTCTTCTGCTCGCTTATCTTCCGCGGGAACATCTCCTTCACTATGTCTATCTCCCACAGCGCGTCCTGACATTCGTACGCCTCCAGAGTGTCCTCCGAGGTGATATCCCAGCCGCAGGCGAGCATCGCGTTCTCTATCTCGTGAGGGTAAAACATGGTCTTGATGTTGAAATGATCGGAGATGTGGTAGGATTCGCATATCGCCTGTATGTTGGCGGACATGAAGTGCTGGTATTGTCCCATTGCTGTGACGCGCGGGTCCCACTCCGCTATGCAGAGACGGGGCGCCCATTTTCGCGCCTTGAAGAGGATATCTCTTAGCTCCTCCTGCGAGGAAAGATACCACAGACAATGGGACAGCACCACATAACCGAAGGAATTTGGCTCAAAATCAAACGAGTCATTCAGTACATTAACTCCGAGGTCTATATTGATGCGGCCTCCGAAATGCGAAAACATGAGCCGCTCTCTAGCGGTGCCGAGATTTTCGGGAGAGCCGTAGTTCTCATCGGCAAGGTCTATGGCGTACACAAAGCCGCCCTCTCCCACCGCATACGCCAGCGCCGCGGTAGTCTCGCCCTGCCCGCATCCTATCTCAAGTATCCTGCTGCCGTAGAATATCTTCCACATATCAGCGAGCCGGAGCCTGTGTTCTATCCGTGAGCGCGTGATATCCCCGGTAAAGCCCGACAGGTGCATTACCTCCTTTGCACGCTCCTCTATGCTTTTCTGCATTGCGCCGCTCCCTCCGTAAAAACAAACTCCCCTCTGGAACCAGAGGGGTTATGCTGTCTTGTTCAGTTTGTGTCATCTGTCCGGGTCATACGCTTACTGAGCGCGCTGTACCTTACCCGAACGCAGGCATCTTGTGCATACATTTACTCTGCACGGTGTTCCGTTCACGAGAGCCTTTACCTTCTGTACGTTAGGCTTGAAGGTTCTGTTGGTACGTCTGTGTGAATGGGAAACCGCGATACCGAAAGTGACACCCTTGCCGCAGATCTCACATTTTGCCATGGGTCAAGCACCTCCTTACGATTTGCGCTTAGATATAATTCAATACCTTGATATTTTAGCAGATAATACATGATTTGTCAAGTGTTTTTTTGAAATTTTACAAAAAATTCCGTAAAAACGGGAAATTATGACTAAAACCGCTCCACTATATTTAGCATAAATGAAAAAAACACTTGCAAAATATTGTAATATATAGTATAATAGAAAAAGATATTGCTGTCAAGCGTTTTTTACAGACAGAACAAAAGAATTGAGGTTTTTTATGTTAAGTGCAATCATGTCGGGAAATCTCCTGACTATCATACTGACCGCCTTCTCTTTACTGGTCATGCTGTTTGTGGTATTCCCTCTGCACGAGAGCGCCCACGCGCTCACGGCGAAGCTGCTCGGGGACGATACCGCCGAAAGGCAGGGGCGTATAACGCTCAACCCGTTCGCGCACCTCGACCTTATCGGGACTATCGGCATACTGCTGTTCAGGGTGGGCTGGGCTAAGCCGGTGCCGGTGAATACAAGACGCTGCCGGAACATAAAGAGCGAAAAGGCAGCTATGGCTATCACGGCTGCGGCAGGTCCTCTCGCTAACATTCTCTCCTCACTGGTATTCCTGATCATCGAAAAGATACTGATAGTCAGCTTCGATTACAGCACAAATGTCGTGGTTTATTACATTATCCTCGCTCTCCAGCTTATAATCGACATCGACCTGTACAACGGCGTGTTCAACCTGCTGCCGATACCGCCGTTCGACGGCTCGAGAGTGCTGTGGGCGTTCCTGCCGGAGAAATACTACTTCAAAATGATGCAGTATGAGCAGTACATCATGATAGGTCTGCTCATACTTATGTACACAGGCATACTCTCTATACCGTTCAGCTTCATAGCGGACGCTATCTACGGTTTCCTTGACCTGATAACAATGTTTATCTGCTGATATGGAAGAACTGAATTTCAAGCTCGAGATCTTCGAGGGTCCCCTCGACCTTATGCTGAACCTTATCAGCAAGCATAAGCTCAATATCAGGGACATCGAGATATCCATACTGCTCGACCAGTTCCTTGACTACCTCGACAAGCTGCATCAGGCGGATATAGATGTGGCGGGAGAGTTTGTCGAAATGGCGGCTCACCTCATATACATCAAGACTGCCGAGCTCCTGCCGAAGCAGGAGGTAGAGGAGCTGAAAAAGGAGCTGTCCGGGCGGCTCATCGAATACGCGCTTTGCAAGCGTGCCGCCGAACGTCTGAAACGCCACTACATAGGCGATTCCGTGTTTGTCAGGGAGCCGCTCGACATTCCGGTGGACAAGCTGTACCGCGGCAGGCATGACAGATATGAGCTGCTGGAGGATTATTCGGCAGTCAGCACAAAAAGCCGCAGGCTGAAACAGGACGCAAGGCTCGTGCTACAGCCGATAGTGCAGCAGTCTTATGTCAGCGTGTTCACGAAGCTCGTGTTCGTGCTGCGGAAGCTGCGCTCGGGAGAGGAGATCTCCGTGCGGTCACTGTACAAGGGGCAGTCCCGGTCCGCACAGGTGGCGGTGTTCCTTGCGCTGCTGGAGCTTTCAAAGCGCGGGAGAGTTGATTTCTCCGAGGACGGCGAGACAATAGTCATGTCGGACAGAAGGTCCGACGAGATGACCTATGATAATGAAAACGACGATAATACCGATACAAGCGAGGTGACGGAGGATTGAATTACGCGGAAGGCATTGCCGTTATAGAAGCGATAATGTTCGCTTACGGCGACCCGATATCCATTGAGAAGCTGTCGGAGGCTTCTGGGATAGATGAGGAGACCGCCGTGAAGCTCGTGGATCACCTCGAAAGGCAGTACAACGTCCGTGAGAGCGGGCTCACGATACTGCGGATAAACAACGGCTTTCAGATAGCCGCGCGGAGAGAATTCTCCGAGAACATAAAGAAGGCTCTTGAGACGAAGCGTCAGCAGCCGCTTTCACAGGCGGCAATGGAGGTGCTTGCGATAATCGCCTACAACCAGCCGGTCACCAAGTCCTTCGTGGAGCAGGTGCGCGGCATCGACAGCAGCAGCGTGGTGAACAGCCTCTGTGAGCGCGGACTGCTCGAGGAGGCGGGAAGGCTCGACTTACCCGGTCGGCCGATATCCTACCGTACTACGGACAACTTTCTGCGGTGCTTCGGACTCAGCAGGATAGAGGAGCTCCCTCCCCTGCCCGACCAGGACGGTCAGCTCGATTTCGACGAGCTCGCGGAGCTCGAGAAGGAGAAGGAGCTGGGATATCCCGAGACTGTCGATGACAGCGATGCCGGATACGACGGCACGGACACGGAGCCGGAGGACAGCGATGATGACGGCGGCGATGACGAATAATTGCGAAAGGTAATGTGATATATGATCGGTTGGATCATTTTCGGTTCGATCCTGCTTATCCTGATACTCATTCTTTCGGTCTCCGTGACGGTCACTGCGATATATGACGCAAACCCGGAGGTGCGGATTAAAATTCTCTGCTTCACGATAGTTAAAGTTCCGACAGATCCTAAGACCCTCGAAAAGCGAAAGCGCAGACAGAAGAAGAAAGCGGAGAAGGAACGGAAAAAGCTGGAGAAGCAGCAAAAAAAGGCTGCACGGAGCAAGCCGGACAAACGGGCGGCGGACTCATCTTCCGTGACCGGGACAGCACAGAGCGCCGATGAGAAGCCTGCCGCTGCCGGAGACAGGAAGCACGATGACCAAGCGGAGAGTGAAAGTACCACGGTTCCCGGGAAGGCTCCCAAAGCGGAGAAGGTCAAAAAGCCGAAGAAGAAGCTCAATATCAGCGTTGACATGATAATGGACTATGTGAGGAGCGCTTCTCCTCCCATAAAGAGGCTTTTTAAGAAGATCAGGATAAGAGATGTGTATGTGGACTGGGTGGTCGGCTCGGACGAAGCCGGAAAGACCGCGCTAAAATACGGCGGGCTCTGCACCGCGTTCTATTCCCTGGAGGAATGGCTCACCGCATACTTCGACGCGAAAATAAAGGAAATAAACATAGAAGCGGATTTTGAGGCGGAGAAGGACGATATATTCGTTTACGCGACGCTGAAGCTGCGGACAGGCGCGGCTCTCGGCTGCGTACTGTGGCTCGGTATAAGGGTGCTGAAAACGTACCTGAAATACAACAGCAAGTCCAAAGCTCACAAAGTAAAAATGAAACCTGCCGCAAGCAGGGGAAGATAACATATTCAGGAGGACTATTATGGCACAGCATCTTGAAGGACTTATGAACACCTCGATGGAGAAAATACGCGACCTGGTTGATGTCAACACCATCATCGGGAACCCTATCACCTCCCCCGACGGGACTACCATTATCCCGATATCGAAGGTGTCGTTCGGCTTCGTGTCCGGCGGCTCGGATATCCCCGCAAATGTCTCCAAGGACGTTTTCGCGGGCGGCGCGGGCGCAGGTATCACCATAAAGCCGCAGGCTTTCATCGTGATAAACAAGGAGGGCGACTCCAAGATACTCGAGCTCGGCGGCAAGAGCAGCCCTATCGAGGGTATCATAGACAGCGCTCCCGAGCTGATAAACAAGCTGAAGGGCATGTTCGGCAAGAAGGGCGACGAGGCTTCCGAGGAGACAACAGAGAAAGAGGATACCGACGCGGAATAATTTTGTATGCTGACCCGAATATTCGGAGCCGATACGGTAAAGAATATCCCCGAGGTGAACATACTGAATGAAAATTATTTCTGTTATCACGGCACTCGCCGTATCGCTGCTTTTTCTGAATACTTCCGCAGGCGCAGTACCTGCGGATATCGACATCTCCGCGGAATGCGCCGTCGTGATGAACGCGCAGACCGGTACCGTGCTCTATGAGAAGAACGCTCACAGGAAGCACGCCATAGCCAGCACGACCAAGATAATGACCGCCCTGCTCACCATAGAAGCGGGAGACCCCGACAGGCTCTTCGTCGCGGACAGGACAGCCATACGCGTGGAGGGCACCTCCATGGGACTCACGGAGGGTGATATCGTCACAAGAAGAGCACTCTGCCTCGGTATGCTGCTCCCCTCCGGGAATGACGCTGCAAACGCCGCCGCGGTGAATGTGGCGGGAAGCATGGGAGCCTTCGCGGATATGATGAACCGGCGAGCCGCGCAGATAGGCATGAGCGACACGCACTTCGTCAATCCCTCCGGGCTGGACGCGGACGGGCATTACTCCACCGCCTACGATATGGCGCTGCTGACGCGGGAGGCTCTGAAAAACACGGATTTTCGCGAGATGTGCGGTATGAAGTCGGCGGAGACGGAATTCGGTAATCCGCAGGAAAAGCGCACCCTGTTCAACTCGAATAAGCTGCTCGATATGTATGAGGGCTGCATCGGTGTCAAAACAGGGTTTACGGACAATGCCCGAAGATGTCTTGTTTCGGCGGCGGAACGAAACGGCTGCACCCTTATCGCGGTAACGCTGAATGCGCCCGACGACTGGGACGACCACACAAAGCTGCTGGACAGCGCGTTCTCCGAGATGAAGGCATACGATATCAGGCTGAACTCATTTGCGGCGGAGGTAGTGGGCGGCAATACAGGCTCGGTGCCTCTTGTACCCGCTGAAAAGGTCACGCTGGGCATGACGGCGGACGAGACGCGCAGGATCTCGGTGAAATACAGCGTACCGCGATTCGTGTACGCTGAAATAAATGAGGGAGACGCTCTCGGACAGGCGGATATCTTCCTTGACGGGAAGCTGTTCAGGAAGGTCGCGCTGGTGGCTTCTGAGAATGTTTCCCGAACAGAGCCCAGCAAGGGTGTTTTTGACTGGCTGAAGAACTTACTGAACGGAGGTCTCATCGCCTCCTTCAACAGAAATTGACGGAATTGATATGGAACTTATCAGAATTCAGAAAATCATAGCAGACAGCGGTTACTGCTCACGCCGCAGAGCCGAGCAGCTCATCGCGGACGGCGAGGTGAAACTCAACGGGCATCCCGTTAAGCTCGGCGACAAAGCCGACCCGCGAAATGACCTCATCACGGTGTGCGGCGAAAAAATAAGCGCGGAGCCGAATACTCTGCGCTACATAAAGCTGTATAAGCCCCGCGGGTACGTCACCACAATGTCGGACGAGCTCGGAAGAAAAAGCGTCACCGAGCTGCTGGGGGGGATAGACGAGAGAGTGTATCCCATAGGACGGCTCGACAAGAATTCCGAGGGGCTGCTGCTGCTGACGAACGACGGCAGTCTCGCTAACGATATAATGCACCCGAAAAAGCATATATCCAAAACCTACCGCGTGACAGTCGCGGAGAAGGTCACCGAGGATATGATAAACCGGCTCATGGCGGGCGTCGAGATAGAAGAGAATGTTGTAACGGCGCCATGCGTTGTCACCGTGAAAACGAATGACGCGGAACGTACTGTGCTTGAATTTGTCATATATGAGGGAAAGAACAGACAGATACGCCGTATGTGCGAGGCTGTCGGGCTTACCGTAAAGCGGCTGCGCCGTACCTCCGTCGGAGGTGTAAAGCTCGGTATGCTGCGACCCGGCACATACGCAGACCTGACCGAGCAGGAGCTCCGCACTCTTCGCAGCGCTGTGGGCAGCTCTTCTTCACCGAACAGGAAAAAAGGAGGTAAACACAGATGATAACGATATTGAGAGACCCCGAGATCGCCGACAAGCTCGTTTATGTAATGAAGGACGAGGACAGGCGTGTCGGCGGCATTACGGCTGTGCTCACGGGCGACGGCGACCTGATGATAACCGCGCTCGACAGTGAGGTGGAGCTGTACTATGACGGACTTGTACGCTCGGTGCTCGCGTATGCGGTGACAAGAGGCATCGACAAGGCGATATTCAATATAAGCGACGAAAGACAGCTTCGCAGGCTGAAAGGCTTCGGCTTCATCACCGACGAAAGCAGGGTGCTTGAAAGTATTTCGGAATTCTTTTCAAGAGGCTGCGAGTCGGAAAATAAATGACATACATAGCAAAAAGCGCGGTGTAATAGGAAATGATATTTGATAAAGCCGGCATGTACGATATTGCGGCACTGACGGGATCAAGGCTCGGATACCTGCGTGAGGACTATGGAGAGCTCCCCACAGATTTATCGGACAAGCTCGCACATGATCTGCCCGATTATTTCAGAAAACATCTGAACAAAGATCTGTTTGTATTCACATGCAGGGATAACGGCGTGATAATAAGCTGCTGTTTTCTGTATGTTTCCGAAAAGCCGCCGAATCCTTCGTTTATCAGCGGCAGAACAGGTACCGTGATGAATGTCTATACCAAAAAGGAGTTCAGAAGAAGAGGCATCGCGGGAAAACTGCTGAAAATGCTTCTCAATGAGGCGGAGGAGCTGGGGCTCGACTTTGTGGAGCTTAAAGCGACAGACGCGGGGTATGAACTTTATAAGTCTGTCGGATTTGAAGATGTAAGATCAAGATTTCATAATATGAAATATGTTATCCGTTCAGAAGCAGGTAAAGGAGTGGTATCATTGCTGACTGAAAAAGAACAAGCGATAGTTGACAAGGTCATAGCTGAACGGGCTAAAAGCAGAGAATTAGAGTCTGACCCTCCGCATGAACAGGACAATATACCAAATCCGTTTGCTGTTCTGACGCTTGAGGAGTCACATTATTTACAGGAACATTCATATTTACTGAAAGAAATTGAATTGTTGTGGTAAATGACCATAAAAAGCATTAAAGTAACCGATACATAAAGATAAACCCCTGTCTGATTATTTATCAGACAGGGGTTATTGTTTTACTTAAATTCTGCTTTATTTTATCTCCGCGTGGTATTCCTGGAGCGACTTCACACCGATACAGCCGTTCTCACGCACCGCTCTGATACCCTCGGCGCTTGCCTTTGCGGCAGCCATTGTGGTGATGTAGGGTACTCTGTGCTTTATCGCGTACTGACGGATATAGCTGTCGTTGTGGACGCTTGTTTTGCCTGCCGGGGTGTTGATTATCAGCTGTATCTCGCCGTTTGTGATGCAGTCCGTGATGTTCGGTCTGCCCTCGTACAGCTTGTTCACACGCTCCGCTTTTATGCCCGCTTCAACGATCATCTCGTAGGATCTGCCGGTCGCGAGTATCTTAAAGCCGAGATCGGAGAACGCCTTCGCTATCTCGAGAAGCTCCGGCTTGTCGCGGTCGCATACGCTCAGCAGTACCGTTCCCTCGGAGGGCAGCTTGGTCTGTGTAGCTTCCTCCGCCTTGTAGTAGGCTTCACCGAAGGAATGGGATATTCCCAGGACCTCGCCGGTAGATCTCATCTCCGGTCCGAGAAGCGGGTCTACCTCCTGGAACATATTGAACGGGAACACAGCTTCCTTGACCCCGTAATGAGGGATAACACGGTCATGCAGCTCCGGTACGGGAGAAGGTCTCTTCGTAAACTCCGAGGTCATTATCTCGGTAGCTATGCGCACCATGTTTATGCTGCACACCTTCGATACCAGCGGGACTGTTCTCGAAGCACGGGGGTTGGCTTCGAGGACATATACGGTGTCGTCCTCTATCGCGTACTGCATATTCATAAGTCCGCAGACATTCATCTCCACGGCTATCTTTCTGGTGTATTCCTTTATCGTCTCAACGTGCTTCGCGCTTAAATTCTTGGACGGCAGTATGCACGCCGAGTCGCCGGAATGGACGCCCGCAAGCTCAATGTGCTCCATAACGGCGGGAACGAAGCAGTTCTTTCCGTCGGATATCGCATCAGCCTCGCACTCGGTAGCATTGTGGAGGAAGCGGTCTATCAGTATCGGTCTGTCGGGGGTAACGCCTACCGCCGCGGACATATATACCCTCATCATTTCGTCATCGTGAACGACCTCCATTCCTCTGCCGCCGAGGACATAGGACGGGCGTACCATAACCGGGTAGCCTATCTTGTTGGCTATCTCGAGAGCCTCGTCCACATTTACAGCCATTCCGGACTCGGGCATGGGTATACCGAGCCTGTCCATCATCGCGCGGAAGTGGTCGCGGTCTTCGGCAAGGTCGATGGTCTCGGGAGAAGTGCCGAGGATATTCACACCGTACTTTTTCAGGTCTGCCGCGAGATTGAGAGGTGTCTGTCCGCCGAACTGCGCTATCACGCCGACGGGCTTTTCCTTCTCATATATAGCGAGCACATCTTCAAGCGTCAGAGGCTCGAAATACAGCTTGTCCGAGGTATCGTAGTCTGTGGAGACTGTCTCGGGGTTGCAGTTTACGATAATGGACTCAAAGCCCAGCTTTTTCAGAGCAAGCGCCGCGTGAACACAGCAGTAGTCGAACTCTATGCCCTGCCCTATCCTGTTCGGACCGCCGCCGAGTATCATGATCTTCGGCTTGTCGGTGTTTACCGGGCTCTCGTCCTTTTCAAGATGATAGGTGGAGTAGTAGTATGCGGAATTTTCGGTACCGCTGACGTGGACGCCCTCCCACGCTTCCTTGATGCCGAGCTTATAGCGCTCATTGCGGATAGACTCCTCGGAGATGCCGAGAAGCTGCGAGAGGTAACGGTCACTGAAGCCGTCGAGCTTAGCCTGCTTCAGTGCTTCGGGAGACGGGAGACTGCCCTTCCCCTTTAATAACTGCTCTTCCTCGTCAACAAGCTCCTTCATCTGCTCGAGGAACCAGTGCTTTATCTTCGTGAGGCGGTATATCTCCTCGATATCCGCCCCCTTGCGGAGTGCTTCATATATAACGAACTGCCGTTCGCTGGTGGGGTATGTCAGCTTCTGCAGCAGCTCTTCCTTTGTAAGGTCATGGAAGTTCTTCGCCCAGCCGAGACCGTATCTTCCTGTCTCGAGGCTGCGGATAGCCTTCTGGAACGCTTCCTTGTAGGTCTTGCCTATGCTCATGACCTCGCCTACGGCGCGCATCTGCGTGCCGAGCTTGTCCTCGGCGCCCTTGAACTTCTCGAATGCCCAGCGAGCGAACTTGATAACTACATAGTCTCCGCCGGGGGTGTATTTATCGAGCGTTCCGTACTTGCCGCAGGGAATGTCCTTAAGCGTAAGACCGCAGGCGAGCATTGCAGAAACAAGCGCTATCGGGAAGCCTGTAGCCTTGGAGGCGAGAGCCGACGAACGGGAGGTACGGGGATTTATCTCGATGACCACTATCCTGCCGGACACGGGGTCGTGCGCAAACTGGCAGTTGCAGCCGCCGATGACACCGACAGCGCGTACTATCTTATAGGAATACTCCTGCATTTTCTTCTGGACATCTTCGGAAATGGTGAGCATGGGTGCCGAGCAGAACGAGTCGCCTGTATGCACGCCTATGGGGTCGATATTCTCGATGAAGCATACAGTGATGACGTTGTCGTCAGCGTCGCGGACGACCTCGAGCTCCAGCTCCTCCCAGCCGCTTATGGACTCCTCCACCAGCACCTGTCCCACAAGGCTTGCCTGCAAGCCGCGGGCGCATACTACCTTGAGCTCCTCGACATTGTACACGAGTCCGCCGCCCGCGCCGCCCATGGTATAAGCGGGACGAAGCACCACGGGGTATTTCAGCTTTTCGGCAATGCCGACAGCCTCCTCCACCGAATATGCCACCTCACTGCGGGGCATTTCGATACCGAGCTTCTGCATTGTGTGCTTGAACTCTATTCTGTCCTCACCGCGCTCTATAGCGTCGACCTGTACGCCGATGACCTTTACGTCGTACTTATCGAGCACACCTGCCTTGGAGAGCTCGGAGCACAGGTTCAGACCCGACTGACCGCCGAGGTTCGGCAGCAGGGCGTCGGGACGCTCCTTCTCGATTATCTGGGTAAGTCTGTCAAGATTGAGCGGCTCGATGTAGGTTATATCGGCTACATCGGGGTCGGTCATTATAGTAGCGGGATTGGAGTTGACGAGCACTATCTCATACCCGAGCTTGCGGAGCGCTTTGCAAGCCTGTGTGCCCGAATAGTCGAATTCGCACGCCTGTCCGATGATAATGGGACCTGAGCCGATTATCATTATTTTGTTGATGTCCTGTCTTTTTGGCATAAGCAATTCCCCCTGTTTTACATATCGATATATTATATCATATTTCTGACTAAATTTCAATATTTTTCTGCATGAAAATTCAAAAAATATACTGTTCTATAAAACGCGGAAACATGAACAGCTCCGCCATATCGTGCCGATACAACGGAGCCGCGCTCTAACGGAATTCAAAGAATTCTTCAAGTCTTGTGAGAAGTGCCTTTCTGTCGAAGGTCTTGAGCAGATATCCCTCGGGGTTGAGCTTCAGGATCTCGAGGACGCTCTCACGTTCACTGTTTCCGGTAAGGAAGAACACCGGGATATTCTGAGTCTGGGAATCATTCTTGAGCATAGCATAGATCTGCGCCCCGGACGCTACCGGCATTTTATAGTCGAGCAGTATCAGATCCACCTCATTTCTCGCCAGCCACATTATCGCCTGCAGCCCCGAGCTTGCAACGCCGACCTCATAGCCGTCCTTGAGCCAGTTTCTGATGATACGCAGGTATGAGGCATCGTCATCGACCAGCAGTATCTTCTTTTTCTTGACCACCACCATCTCATCGGTGAACTTTCGCTTCTGCTGCTGGGCTGCGGCGGCCTCCTCATTCTCCTTCTTGATGTCCGCCTTGACCTCCTCCATGCTCTTCTCGCCCTCGTTCATATACTCAAACACTGTCTGGACGAACGCGTCAAGGTTCATCGGACGATCAAAGAACTGGAGCACAAAGTCCTCGGAGATGTAGCGCATAGCCGTCTCGTAGTCCTTGCGTTTGGCTATGATGATGAGCATTTTGTTAGACTCATACATTTTGTCGTTGAGATACGAAAGCATATTCTGGAGCGACGCGGTCATTGCCGCCATGCGCTCGTCGAGATAGAGAACGATAAGCCCCGCGCGCTCGATATTGCTTCCGATATCGGCGATCCTTGCGACTACCTGATAGGCACTGATCTCCACGGCGAGAAGCTTCTGCTCCATGGATTTAATAGCAAAGCTCTCTGAAGTACTGATGATCATTACATTTTTCAGCATTGTGTAATTTTCCTTTCTTTACTCTTCATTATCTTCAAAGTATTTCCGCGCGGCTGTTCTAATCCTGTTCCAATCGAGTTCCATGAACGCCTCGTCTATCTCGTCAAATATCGCCTGCTCGCGTTCACCGAGCGAATACTCACGCACCGAATCGACCACCATCTCCACAAGATCGTAGTCCATCTGCCCCGCAAAGTCGTCCAGCGATGAAAACGCGTCGTCGAGGAAGTCCTTGTCCGCGGGAGGCTTGTCCGCTTTCCGCGCCTTGTTATCCTCCGACAACCGCGAGAGCTTTTCCCTGTATCCGCGGTACAGCTCCAGCAGCGTCCCGGTGTTCTGCTCAATGAACTGCGTGTCTTCCCTGTCCCCTGCCGCTTCGAGCTGCTTTGCAAGCTCCGACAGCTCCGACAGTCCGATTATCCTCGCCGAGCTTTTCAGGGCATGCACCTTTATGGTGTAGTTCTTCAGGTCACCGGTGTCGTAATACCCCTCTATCTCGTCCGACATCGACTCTATCGAGCGGTGGAATATCTTCAGCGCGCCGAGGTAATCCTCCTCAGTGCCGCAGTTTCTGATACCGTCCTCCGTCGAGAGCTCGGTCAGCTCGCCCAGCCACTCCGGAAGCACGGATAGCTTCGTCTGTTCCTTCTCAGTTTCACTCACTGCCGTTCCTATCTCACGCCGCTTCTCCTCCGGGAGATACAATATCAGCGCCGCGTGGAGCACATCGGGGTCGACCGGCTTTTCGATGTAATTCACAAAGCCGTGCTCCGCAAAGAAATCACTGTCAGACGCGGAGTCAGATGTCCCGAGAGCTACCGCGGGGGTATCGGCGTTCTTACTTCTTTCGTTCTGCCGTATCTCGCGGAGAGTGTGAACTCCGTCAGCCTCCGGCATGAAGTAGTCGATGAACAGCAGGTCAAACCTTTCCAGACAAGCAGCCTCCGTTCCCTCGTCGCAGCTTTCCGTTGTAATGGGCTCCGCTCCGAGCTTTTTCAGCATTCCCGCAAGGAAATTCCGCTCTACCCTGCTGTCGTCCACTATCAGGATCTTAACGCTCATTTCCTCACCCCTATCCGTGCAGCTCGTAATTTGTATCCTCGTCTATTATCCTCACCATTGCGTCCGCGATATCCGGGTCGAACTGCGTACCCTTGCAGCGGACTATCTCGGCCCGAACCTCCGCCTGCGGCTTGAGTGCCTGATACGCGCGGCGGGAGGTCATCGCGTCGTAGGAATCCGCGACGCAGATTATACGGGCGTTTTCCGGTATATCCGTTCCCGCCAGTCCGTCGGGATAGCCCTTGCCGTCGTAACGCTCATGGTGCCAGCGGGCAGCCTTCGCGGCGTCGGGCATCTCGGTTATCACCTTCAGTATCTCGTAGCCCATTACCGTGTGCTGCTTTATCTCCTCATATTCGTCGGCAGTCAGTCTGCCCGGCTTGTTGATTATCTCCTCATGTACCCCTATCTTGCCCACGTCGTGCAGCAGACCCTCTATGTACAGCGCGTCCTGCTCCTGCTTTGTCTTGCCGAGCTGGCGGGCTATCCATGCCGAGTACTGAGCCACCCGCTGGGAATGGTCGTTCGTGTATTTATCCTTGGCGTCCACCGCCTTTGACAGCGCGAGCATTACCTCGCGGGAGAGATGCCCTATCTTCTCGGTGCGGCGGCTTATCTCATGCCGCAGGTGCTTCTGCAGCGCGGAGAGCTCCACTATCCGGCTGACACGGCGCATGAGCACCTCGGGTATGAAGGGCTTGCGCACAAAGTCCGCTCCTCCGCTCCGAAAACCCTTTACCTCTGCCTCGCCGCTCTCGTCCGCGGTCATGAACACTACCGGTATCTCCGATGTCTCCTCTATCGAGGCAAGAGCGCGTATAACGTCGAAGCCGTTCATGCTCAGCAGGTTCACGTCAAGCAGGATAAGCGCCGGAGCGTCCTCCTGCGCGCGGATAATGCCATCCTCGCCGGTATCTGCCGTCTCTATGCGATACTCCTTGGAAAGTATCTGCTTTATCTGCTCACAGAGCACGGGGTCGTCATCTATGACAAGTATCAGCGGACGGGCGTCAAGCTGCGTCAATCCCGCTATCACGTCCGCTTCCGACTCGGTAAGGTTCAGCGCGGCAGCAAGCTGCTTGAGCGTCTTTCTCACCTTATCGGCGAAGATGATGTGCTTGACCTTGAGCTCCTCTATATTGCCACGGCGGTACAGCGCCTCCAGCTCCGCAGCCTGATCGGCTATACTGTCTGCTCCTATCAGCACGGAGGAATCCTTCGCCGTGCAAAGAAGAGCACGGTAGTTGTAGTAATCGCCCTTCTCTATATATTCCTCCAGCTTCGGAAGTATGCCTGTCATGGCGTAGTCCTTCAGGGTGTCCGCGAACATATCCGAATCCCCGCGGAAGTACTCTCTCGCGCTCGACAGGCGCAGGAAAGGCAGCTCCTTCTGGAGTATCTGCCACTCCTCCTCCCACGACGAACGGCTGATGAACTCCTCGTCAACCGGAAGGAGCTTCAGTATCGCGTCCTTTATCGACTTATTCGTGAACGGCTTGGTCACATACTCCGCAAAGCCGGCGTTCAGGTATTTCTCCCGCTCGCCCTTGACTGTATTCGCGGTGACCATTATCACGGGAGTTTCGTCGCAGAGATGCTGCTCCCGTATTATCCGCATTGCCTCCATACCGTCCATTACCGGCATCATGTGATCCATGAATATGAGGTCGTAGGTATTGCTCCGTATCTTGTCCAGAGCCTTCTCGCCGTCGGGAGCGGTGTCTGTGACGAAGCCCATGCCCTTGAGCATACGGACGAGCAGATCGACATTCATCTCGGTATCGTCCACCACCAGCATTCTGTGGTCCTGCGCCACAGTGACAGTGTACGGCACGGTCTCCTCGGGAGCCTGCTCGGGGGATACCTCTGTCTCTGTCTCGGTTCCCGCGGCTATCTCGCGGAGAAGCTCCTCGCTCCCCTCTATATCTATAAAATTGAACATACCCTCGAAGAAGTCCAGCAGTCTTCTCGCGGCAAGTCTTGCCTTGCGGGAATATTCACGGGTCTCCGGCTCGTCGGTATCGTTCATTATTATGTCATTATAACCCATTATCGCGTTGATGGGAGTTCTTATCTCATGTGACATCTGCGACATGAAGCGGGTCTTTGCCTCGTCTGCCGCTATCGCCTCCAGTTTAGCCTGCTGCTCCTCCTCTCGGGACTTGCGGAGCTCCTCGTTCGCACGCTCGAGCTTGTGGTACTCCGGCGACTCATGGGACAGGAATATCAGGAACATCGCCACAGAGGACGCGAAGTAAACTATCAGATAGTCCGTAAGCACAAACATCTGGAGTATCGCGAACAGCACGATAAAGCCTATTCCCGCAAGCACCGACACAAGCTGTATCTTTCGGAAGGACCTGTTATAGACTACTATTATCGCGGTAGCATAGATAAGAAAATACGAGGGCAGAAGATAGGTCGCGAACATGAACAGCGGTCCCTCGTAATAGACACCGTCGCTGTCCACCGTCAGTATATTTCCGGTGATGAAGTTCTGCATATACAATATCATCGTACCGAGCAGCACGAACAGGTTGACATATGACAATATCCTGCGGGAGGGTCTGTCAGCCTTATAATCCACATACGCGTACACATACTGCACAAATGAAAATGTAGAGCACACCGCCGATATATGGTCGAGCGTGTTCATCACTATGATGACACCGGAGGAAGCCAGCTTCAGATTCGTTATATATACGAGCAGGACATCGAGCACATCTGTGACCAGCACAAAAATGACCAAATTCAGAAAGTACTTGTCCTGCTTGGTGCGTTCCCTGTATCGTACGAGCATGAATACGAAAAGAGTCACTATAAACGGTATTGCCGCTATCTCAAAGACTACGTTGTAATTCAGGGAGCCTCACCTGCCTTTCCGCATCTACTCTACGGGATACTGTCAGTGCTTGCGCGTTCTGCTCATCAGGAGCTGCATCGCGTCGCTCAGCTTATCGTCTTCACCTATATACTCGCGGAACTTCTCCATTTCCGCCATTGTCTCCGCCGTTACCTCGGGCGGAGCGGACTTGCTCCTGCGGCTTCTCGCAGCCTTTTCCGCAGCGGAGCTGCCGGGTATCAGCACCTTCTCCTTCGGCAGATAGCGCTGGAGCATTTTCTCGAACTCGGTGCCGTCTATCGGCTTTGAAAGGTAATCCTCAAAGCCCAGCTTCATGTAGCTGTCACGGGCACCGGCTATCGCGTTTGCGGTAAGCACTATGCAAGGCACAGCGCTGTTCGGGTCATCGGTGCGGGAACGCAGCTCGCGTAGCATTTCCCCGCCGCTCATGCCCGGCATTCTGTCATCTATGAACAGAACATCGTACTTCTGCTTTGCCGTCAGCTCAAGCGCTTCCTTGCCGCCGAGAGCGGTATCCACCTGTATCTCCGTCTTTTTCAGAAGTCCCGACGCTACCGTCAGGTTCATCTCTATATCGTCTACTATAAGTATTCTCGCTTCTGGAGCTATGAACTGCTCGTGATATACTACCTCTGTTTCTATCACCTTGTCGTAGCTCGTCTTGTAATTGCCCATCGGACGTGGGTCGCGGACCTCCTGGAGCACCTCGAAGGAGAACTCGGAGCCCTTCCCGTACTCACTGGTCACCTCAAGCTGTGAATCCATCATGGCGAGCAGGCGCTTAACTATGCTCATACCGAGACCCGTGCCCTCTACGGAGCGGTTTCTTTCGAGATCCACGCGTTCAAAGGGCGTGAACAGCCGCTCGATATCCTCCGGCTTTATGCCGATGCCGGTATCCTTGACCGATACGCGGAGCTTTATATGGTCTCTGTCGGTCTGCTCAAAGCCCACCGTCATAGCCACACAGCCCTGCTCGGTGTACTTCACGGCGTTCGTCAGCAGGTTGAGTATGCACTGCTTTATCCTGATATTGTCACCGTACAGAGTGCGCGGGATATTCTCGTCCGCGTTCACTATGAACGTCAGATCCTTCTTCTCGGCACGGGGCTTTTCCATGCTCACAAGGTCGTATATCATCAGCGGTACATCGTACTCCACCGGAACAAGCTCCATTTTGCCGGACTCTATCTTCGAGAAGTCGAGGATATCGTTGATTATGGACATCAGCGTGTTGCCGGCGTTGCGGATATTCAGCGCGTACTGCCGGAGCTGTGAGTCGTCATACTCGCGTATTATCAGCTCGTCCATACCGAGGATCGCGTTTATGGGCGTTCTTATCTCGTGGGACATACTTGCGAGGAAATCGCTCTTTGCTCGGGAGGCTTCTTCCGCCACCTGCTTCGCTCGGAGGAGCTCCTCGTTCTCGCTCAGTCTCGCCGACGTAAGTATAAGGTAAGCGCAGCCGATAACGAAGAGTATGGTTATCAGCGCGAATACGTTGGTAACAAGTCTCACTATGTCGTTCGCTCCCGCGGCGGCTACGTCCGACTCAACGAAGCCAGACAGGCAGAAATCCATTTCCGGCATCTCCGATGAGAAAACGTAGTACTCCCCCTTCGCTGTCTCCACCAACTGCGCGGCGGAAGCGGAACGCTCCATATCCTTCTGCACCAGCTCGAAGGCTTCGGACATCTCCGAGCTGTAAAAAAACTCTATATCGCTCTCGGAGGCGTTGTTGAAGGGGATTATCACCTCGTTTTTGCGGGAGGTGACGAGAGCCTTGCCCATGCCGTCAAAGCAGGACACGCTGAACCTTGCGCGTATGCTCTCGAGAGGGCACAGCTCGTACATCACATACTTTATATTCTCGCCGTGGAATACCGGCCAGCAGAACAGCAGACCCTTCTTTGAATTGTAGCTTATAGTTCCATTGCCGCGGAAGGCGGACTGTACCCCGGAAAACTCGGCGGGAGAGATACGCTCGCCGAACACAGCGCTGCCGTCAGTGGCAAGGAGCCCGATAGGCAGAGTATCGCCGATACCCGACATGGACTGCATGACCTGCTGTATGTCGTCGTCCTTGTTCTCGATCACCGACGAACGGTACTTCAAAGCCTCCATTTCAGTCATAAGAACGCCCGCGGTCTTTTCGGCGATGACCTCTGCCTGACGAGCCACCTGATTTTCCGTGAAATCATACATCAGCGTCCGCAGACGTGTGTTGAGCATGAAGCCGACAAACAGAAGTATTATGATAAATGAGATATTTATGGCGGAACGGGGGTTTATAAGGATATCTCGCAGCTTATTCAATTATCTCGACCCCCTCGGCAAACCAATCCATGCCCGTAAGGAGCGTTTTGTCGGAGAGGGTCTCGCCTTCCCCGCAGCGAAGCGCTCCGGTATTGTCATATATCGTATCGGAAAAAACGTCCTTCCCCGCTTCTATCCTTCTCTTCGCCGCCGTGATCGCGGAGGCTGTAAGGCTGCCGGCTCCGTCGGAGGGCTCCGACAGCATTATCGTCATCTCGTTGAGCCCGAGCCAGCGGTCATTCACGAACGCACCGCTACCTATCAGGGTATCGCGGAGCACAAGTCCGTACAGCCTTCTCCAGCGGCAGCTTACAGAGGTCAGCATGTGTGACGCATAGCTGTCCGAAACTGTGTTATAGCCTATGAAAGAGATGCCGAGCCGCTCACAGGTCTGTGCCGTTGTGTCGCTGTCCTGATGATAGGCGATCACGTCCGCTGACAAATCGGCGAGCTGCGTGACCGCGCTTTCCTCAGCCGGCGGGTCGTCCCAAGAGCCGGTGAAGCGCACCAGCACCTTAGCCTCCGGGTTTACGCTGCGCACCCCGAGAGTGAACGCGTTTATCCCGCGGTTGACCTCGCTGTTCGGCATTGCCGCAACATATCCCGTCACATTCGTCCTTGTGGCGAGACCGGCGGCTATCCCCGCGAGGTAGCGTCCCTGATACATTCTCGCGAAGCAGTATACCATATTGTCCGCCGTGTATTCCGGGCTGTTGGCGCAGAACATCACGTTCGGATATTCGCCCGATACTTCCGCCGCGTACTCCGCATAGCCGTAGCTTGTCAGGAATATGACGCGGCAGCCTTCGTCAGCCAGACGGCGTATCGCTTCTATGCAGGGCTCACGCTCCTCCGGAACGTTCTCCGCCGCGCGCAGCACTGCTCCGTTGTCCGCGCAGGCTTCCGCAAGCCCTCTGTAATTGTCGGAGTTCCAGCCGCCGTCGTCCGCTGTACCTGTCAGTATGCAGCCCACATACGTCCTTTCCTTGCGAAAGCCGTCCTCGCCGAGTATTAGTATCACCGCGAGCACCGTTACGGCAACGAACAGCAGTGTGTACGCGACGGTGTATATTATCCCTCGTCTTGTCAGATTCTTAAACAACGCGGACGCCCTCCACATACCAGTCAAAGCTTCCGAGCATCGCCGCGTCGGACATGGATTCGCCCTCCGGGACTCTGACAATGCCCTCGCTGTCGGTCACGGGTCCGTAGAATACATCGTACCCGAAGGACTCGAAACGCGCCTTCGCGGCTTCAAGCGGCTCACTGTATCCCGGTGAGGCTATCCCGTTCCTCCCGGGGTCGACCAGCTCCATTATCCCGCTCTCTATACCGAGCCACTTATGCTCACCGCGGAATTTTCCCGTAACGCAGGACTGTATCTGCTCTCTGTAATAGCTGTCCCAGTCCCAGACGCAGGCTGTCAGGTATGTATCCGGGAAAAGCTCCGAATTGTCGTAGTTATAGCCTATCGACCACACGCCCCTGCTGTCGGCTGCTCTGTGGGGAGCAAGAGAATCGCAGTGCAGGGTGAGCGTGTCTATGCCGTATTCACCGATAAGCGTCTCCGCGGACTCTCCGGCAGCCTCATCGTCCGTCCATGAGCCGCAGAAGCTGACATAGACCTCTGCCTCGGGATTCACACTGCGCACACCGAGTGTGAACGCGTTTATCCCGCGGTTCACCTCGTCTATCGGGAAAGCAGCCACATAGCCTATTTTATTCGTCTTTGTCTGGTTTCCCGCGATAATGCCGCTTAAATACCTGAACTGATACATTCTGCCGAAGAACGAGCCGATATTGTGCCCGCTCTCTGACCCGGCAGCGTGCAGGAAGTATACGTCGGGATACCGCTCAGCGGCGGCTTTTATCTGCTCGCCGTAGCCGTAGGAGTCCGCGATCACGACCTTACAGCCGGCACTGTTCACAAGCTCGTCAATCACATCGTCGCAATGCTCGTCCTCCGGGACCTCCTCGCGGTACACCAGCTCAGCGCCCATTTCACCGGCAACGCGGGCAAGGGACTCATAATGCGATTGCCCCCAGCTCCTGTCGTCCGCTTTGCCGTTCATTATCAGCCCTATACAGATGCGCTCCTCCTCGGAGGCATCACCGCCCGTGCGGTTGTTGAAATTCAGTATGATTATGATAGCGGCAGCAAGTATGGAAAACAGGGTGATGCTCACCAGAATACTTATTTTTGCCATACTCAGTTTGTTCATAAGCTGCCCCTGTCATTGTGTTTCACAAGCGCTTACGCGCCGTCCTGCCCCGACAGTATCTCCATGATGTCCGCCGAGATGTCGTGCTTGAGCTCCATTATAGCGTTCAGATCCTCCTTGAGCCCGAACCTGTCATAGTAGAAGTAAAGAATGTCGCATTTGCGGTATGCGAGCTCGTGATCCTCGAGATCGTGTCCGCGCCGCTCAAGAGTCCTTATGTAGAAGTACACCGACTTCCTGTCGTCGTATATCTCACCCTCGAAGAGCTCCATCCAGAAATCGTACAGCTCCTTGCGGGTCTCCGAGAACGGTATCGTGATAAATCTGTATATAAGATACTTGTCCGATGTGAGCTTCTCAAGGTCGCGGGCAAGCATCACCTCGCGCTCCACGCTGTTCTTGGTGAAGATGTCGTCGTCCGGTATCGTTCCCCACCGCAGCAGTATCTCCGAGACCGGCATATCCACGGTGATGATGCTCTCCGGTATGCGAAGGCGCGCCTTTTGTACGTCGTGGCTCTTCCTGCGCATTTTCCGCTTTATGTCGTCCTTGTACTCCGCGGCGTTATAGTAGCCAGTGTCGAACATTCCCATTCGCCCCGCTCTGCCGGCTATCTGCTTTATCTCCGTGCCGTGCAGGAAGCGGCGGCGGTGTCCGTCGTACTTGTAGGATTCGAGGAACACCACACGCTTTATCGGGAGGTTCAGCCCCATTCCCACAGCGTCCGTCGCCACGACCACATCCGTCTCGCCCTTGATGAAGCGTGACACCTCGCTGCGGCGCACATCATACGGCAAGTCTCCGTAGATAACACTCGCCCTGATACCGAGGCGCTTCAGCTGCTCGGCGTAGTACAGGACCGACTTCTTCGAGAACGCTATCAGCGCGTCCTCAGGCTCCACGCTCTGCGGGAACACGAATTTTCTGTCGTCGCATACCAGCGGTACCGAACGCTCGTGCCGCACTATCTCGTAGCTGTCGCCGCACATCTCTATGAGTGACGTGAGTATGAATTCCGCGTTCTCCGACGCGCAGAGATGTATCTCGTCCGCCATAAGTCCGAGTATTGCCGCTGTCCATGCGCCGCCGCGTTCCTCGTCCTCGATCAGCTGGCATTCGTCCACCACAGCCACATCGTAGTGCTCATTGGTATTCAGCATTTCCACTGTCGATGAAAGATGCGTCGCGAAGGGTACCTCAATGGATTCCTCGCCCGTTTTCATTCCGCAGGGAACGCCCTCTATGTTGAATTTCTCGCATATCTCGTAAGCAAGCAGACGCAGCGGTGCGAGATACACTCCCGTATCCGCCTCCTTGCAGGCTATCAGAGCGTTGTAGGTCTTTCCGGAATTTGTGGGTCCCAGATGCAGCACAAAATGACGGCGCATATTCCTTGCCCCGGGATAAAGGTCAATGACATTGTCGGGTATCTCGCGGAGTATCATCTCGTGGGCGGATTCCGATATCTCTATCTGGGACTTCATGTGCCGGACAGCACGCTTGTATTCTTCACCCTCCGTTATTACTCCCGAGACTGTTTCCCTGTCGAGCCGTCTGGTTATAAGCGCGTACATCTCGCGCAGTCTCTTGTACTGCGGACAATAGCGCCCGAGGAACTCGCGGACATAGCGGCGCTTGTTGAGCTCCGAATAACCCGAATCCTCCAGCATTCTCATGATAACGCTGCCGTAGATGAACTCGTTCAGGTCGCTGTAAAGCTGGTCGGAGCCGCTCACAGCAGCGTCTATACGTCTGTAATTCAATGCAGCCTCGTCGTACATACGACGGGTGAACTTGCTCATGAACTGCTCTGAAACGAATTCACTGTATATCTCTCTGATGTACTTGTGCGGAAGAAATCTCCGAAGGTCGGAATAATAAGTTCTTATGCGCTCCTCAGCGCGGTCAAGTATGTATTCCTCCACCTCGCGCGTTATCTCATAGTATCTGTAGATCTCGTAATACTCGGCTTTCCGTGCCGCAGCCGACATATTCTTTCGCGGCTTTTTCTTCTGCTCGGGCTTTGTTTTCTCCTTCTTCTCCGCTTTTGCCTGCGAGGGGAAGCTCTTGTTGAACGCGGCAGTTACACGCGGATGCTCCGCCGCGTTTTCGGAAGAAAGAGCCTTGTAGAATTTCTGCGCATGAAGAGCGTTCTCGACCGCGGCTTTTCCCTCCTCGGACTCCATATATACGCTAAGCTCCTCTGCGGGCAGATCCTTATAATTCTTGTCAAACCGCGCGGCGTATTCCTGCTTGACTGTTATTTCCGCAGCGACACGGCAGTTCGCCTTGCTGCGCTCTATAAATTCCTCTATCGTTACTTCCGCCATAAAACTGCCTTTTTATCCTTCTATGTTCTAAAAATTACACATTATAAAAAAATACACAGAACAGAGATGAGTAATACAGGTACTATAAACTATCCGCTGTTCATTTTTCACTATTCACTTATATGCTCCATTCCTTGTCCGAGGATAGAGCGCACATGGTCGTCGGCAAGAGAGTAGAATACAGTCTTGCCGTCGCGTCGGTAGGAGACGAGACTCGCCTGCTTGAGTATGCGGAGCTGATGAGACACAGCGGACATACTCGCGCCGATGAGGGTGGCTATGTCGCAGACACAGAGCTCCGATTCAAACAGCGCATACAGTATCTTTATGCGGGTGCTGTCACCGAATATCTTGTAAAGCTCGGCAAGGTCGAACAAGGAATCCTCGTCCGGCATTACCGCGCTTATTCTTTTCAGAGTATCCTCGTGGACATGGTGGAACTCGCACGAGGGCATTTTTTCTTCGTTGTGTATCATCTATCAGAGCGCTCCGAATATCTGCACCCAGTAGCTTCTGCCGCCGACGGTATACTTTGCTATACCTATATGGGTGTATGTGCTGTTGAGTATGTTCCTGCGGTGTCCTGAGGAATTCATCCAGCCTTTCATTACCTCATCCGCTGTGAGATATCCTTCCGCGATATTCTCCGCGGAGGCTTTGTTGATTATGCCCAAGCTCTCGAGCACAGCAACATATCTTGTTCCGTCGGGACGCTCGTGGCTGAATTTCCGGGAGATCTCCTCCGCTCTTACCGCGGCAGCCTTGCAGAGAGTTTCGTCAAGCGTCAGAGTACCCGCTCCGGCAGCGGCGCGTTCCTCATTCATCAGCTTGAGGACTCTTTCCTGATCCGCTGTTGCCGTAAAGCCTGCCGGGGTCTCTTCCTTCGCTTCGATCTCTTCTTCTTCTACCTCGTCCTCGTCGGAATATGCTATGGACTGACTTGAGGTAAAGCCCGTTTTAAAGCCGCGGAATACATATACCGCACCGGAGGTGTATCTGACAGCACCCGTGTACTTTCTGGAATTCTTAGTCGGTACAGTCCCGTCTGTGGTGTAGTATATCACCGCGTCGGGTGTGGCAGTCATGACAGTGAGATACTTGACGCCGCCCGAGGTGCTGACCGAGATATCCGGTGTGAGTACGCGCGGACAAAGCGTGAGCCTTATAGTCGCGACCTTGGAGCCGCTCTTGTTGTATTCCGCGGCGCGGACAAGCACAGACTTTGACGCTGCGAGAGTGCCGGTGTACTTTTTCGAGGCTGTGGTAGGCTGAGTGCCGTTAGTTGTGTAGTATATCGTGTTTGAGCTGTTACGAGGGGTAAGCTTCAGCTTAGCGTACTTCGTCGTGTAGGTGAGCTTATAGGTTATCACCTCCGATACCGCAGCCGCTTTTACCGGAGGTATCGCGATGAAGGCGGCAGCCAGTACCATGATGATCGACAATAAAAATGCTGTTATTTTCTTCGCAGTTTTGCTCATTGTGGTTACCTCCGTTATTTACTTGACTATTTTTCTGCATTCAACGTAAAATCTCTTATCCGCCGCGTGACCCATTGAAAAGGTCTTTCGCGGCAGAGCTCCGTCCTTGATGACCGTCGGGAAAAGCTCGGATTTCTGCATATCCGGCAGTATGAAGCCGACGCTGTTCGGGCGCGCGGCAAGCTTCCTGACAATATCCGCGCCGTGGATATAATCCACCTTTCCGCCGTTTCCCGCTATGTACCAGTCTATGTATTCCTGCAGGCTGCCGACAGAGAGCTCCGAGGTGCGGTTATGGATATAGTAGAGCCTTTCCCTGCCGCCCCATACGGCAATAAGGCGCTGACTGGACAGCTCGTTGTGGTCGAGCTTTAGGCGGGTCTTAGCCTCCGCCATGAATTTCTCGGGGTCGATACCCGTAACTATTCGCTGTATCGCCTCAAAGCGCAGCGCGGGGCTGTGGAGATTGACGATCTCTACAAGTGCGTATCTTGCCGGGTGATCGGAGAGGTCTTGTCCGGGATTGGCGGCTTTCAGGCGGTTGTAGTACTCCTTCGCGGTAGCGAGGGAATGGTTTCCGTCGCCCACAGCGTACAGAAGTGTCGGATAGCCCGATATATTGTACTTTTTGTTGAATGCGTCATTATCTCCGAGCTTGTACAGCGCGTCATATACGCTCTCTTTCAGCTTGTCGTCCAGCAGCCAGCCCTTTATCCTGCCGCCGCCCTCCATTAATGAAGTATCATACAGCGGCTCTGAAGTCTCTCGTATCTTCTTGCAGGGCTCTATCACCGTCATATCCGCGTCGTCTATCAGCACCATAACGTGCGGCAGCTCAATGGGCGCTCCCATTCGTACCTTCAGGCGGGGTGGGATACGCTCCGGCACTGTTGCCTCTGTAGCGCGCACCGCGGAGGTGCTCCCCTTGCGGTAGTCGTATTCCTCGAGGTCGAGGGCTCCCACTATCCCCTTGCGCACCATACCGTCGGACTGTACGCGCTCAATATAGATAAGTGCATCGCGGTATTCCTTGAATATGCCGCCGTCCAGCATAGCTTTCATATTCTCGTGTATCTTGTCGATACGCTTGTCAACATCAGTCTCCTCAAGATACACCTCCGGGAGTATGAGCTTCAGCGTAGATGGCGCGTCCCCCACCCGCTGCTCTACCCTCGCCCAGTATTCGGGCTCTCCCGTGTACTGGTCGCAGGCATCTACCGCCCACTTCTCCATGTCGGCGTTTTCGGGCAGCAGTATATCGGCAGCCGTGAATGCAGTTTTCATAAATATCCGAACCTCCGTATTTACTTATGCATATTATGTCAGTTTACATATTTAGTTTATTATACCATAAATTATTATTTATTGCAATATGTACACCGAAATTTTTGCAAAAAAGGGGTTGAGCCCGAACTTAACAGCTTCGCCATGCAGCCGGCGGAGGCTGTACAGATTTGACCGAAAAAAACAAAAGCCTGTCATACAGCACTATATGACAGGCTTTCTGTATTCTCATATATTATCTCACACGGTATATTCGCGGATAAAGTTCCTGCCGTCCTTTTCGGCGGCTATCGTAAGGCGGCTGCCGTCAAGCTCGGCGGAAAGCACCCGGGAGCCGTGGAGCAGCATAAGGTCAGCGAACATTTCGTTCTGCGCTTCCCCGTACTCGCCCATGTTGTCTGAGTTGAAGAGCACTCCCCCGCACATCGCGTTGATCTCCGCAAGGGTGCGGCGCTGCTTTACGCTCATGCTGTTGTCGGTATCGCGAAGCATGAACACATCGGGGTCATTAATGAACGCGCGCCCGCTGAGCTGACGGCGGAACACGGAATTGAGGATACTGTACTTGGTACTAGGACGCTCACGGTGGAACAGCTTCATGTAATCCTGTCCGTCCCATTCGGGCGTTACGTCGGTGCCGATACGGCAGAAATCGACTGTTCCGAAAGCAGATGCCATAGGAACGCCGCAGCCGAGGATCTTTGCGCCTCCCGCAAGCTCGCGCAGCAGATCCATGCCGTCCGCCATTACCCTGCCGCGGGTCTTGTCCCTGCGGGGAAGTATGCAGGCAGCATACAGGAAATCGAGCTTGAGCAGCTCAAATCCCCATTCCTCGGTCACTGTGCGGAATACCTCGCGGAGATAGTCGCGGAACTCCTCATTATATATATCAAGCGCGTACTGGTTGCTCCAGTTGCAGCCTGCCCTGACAGGCGCGCCGTTCTCGTCCTTAAGCAGCCAGTCCGGGTGCTCGGTGAACATCTCCGACTTAAACTCACAGACAAAGGGCGCAAGCCACAGCCCGGGAGTCATTCCCTCAGCGGCTATGCGCTCGGCAAGGGGTCTCATACCGTTCGGGAACTTCGACATATCTATGCTCAGCCAGTCGCCTACGGCTGTCTGATAACCGTCGTCTATCTGGAACACGTCCGCCTTGAAGCCGCAGGTCTTTATCCCCTCGAGGTCATCAAGCAGATAACTCTCGCAGATATCCTGATAATGCCTGTACCAGCTCGTGTAGCCGAATATGGGCTTCTCGGAGGTCGGAGGTATGCTCATGAGCTCGAAATAGCGGTCAAATACCTCATTTTCGGAGCCGCTGCCCATATAAACGGCGATACCGTCGTAGCTGTCGGTGATGTGCAGACCGGAGCAGTCCTTCTCCACTGTTATGGTCTTTTTCGCTGTATCTGTTTTGATCACCGTGAAGCCGGAGCTCTCGTTCAGCGAGCCGATAAGGTCGAATCTGCCGAAGCTGTCCTTTACATATCCGTATGAGAAGCCATGCAGTCTGCCCTTTCTGCGGACATACTTCACGAAATCGTAGTCACCGTAGGCGTTGAACGCGTACCTGCCGTTCAGGGGCTCCGGAACGTGATCTATGCCGTGCTCGGTGTCATAAATGGTATGCTCATAGCTGTCTGTCCAGGACTGATAGCCGTTGAGGAAAATGCGGTCTGTTTCGCGGAAATCATACTCGAAGCGCGCCGCGAGCTTGACTATCTCTATTTCGCTCCTTGTTTTGACAGAGGCTCTGAACACCTCGCCGTCGTCATACACGTCGAGGCTGACACGGGAATTCCCCGTGCTCTCGGACGTTGTAACGGCGTAGCCCTTTCCGTCGACCTTATATGCGAATTTTACATCTATAAGCTTAAGCATTCTCGTCCTCCGACTTCTCCTCTGCCTTCTCCTCGGGTGCCGCAGCGGTTATCTTGCCGATAACGCCCTTCTCGTTGTAGCGGAAGAATACAAATCCACCGAGCAGGCAAAGAACTGTTGCTATCACAGCGGTAAGTCTGTAACCGAGACCGTAGCCCGCTTCACCTACGGGGACTTCGGCATTTATGAGCGCGACGCTTGTGAATATCAGCATCGCGAGGGACTGTCCGAGCTTGAACGCGAAGGTGCGCGCGGCGTAGAACATACCCTGTCTGCTCTCTCCCGTGTCTATCTTGTCAGCCTCGGAGATATCCGCGACCACTGCCTGCGGGAGTATGCCGAGGATCGCCATGGGAATGGACGCGAGCACCGCGACGATTATGCCGTATGCGACGCCCGGTATCGGGAGAATACCCGCGAAAGCCGTTACAATGAAGGTCACCGCAAAGAACATGAACGCGAAGGATATCAGCTTCTTCTTGCCGAGCTTCTTCGCCAGAATGTTTACCGCCGGATAGCATACCAGCGACATGACAGTCATGACCGCGAACAGCGGGAAGGTCCATGACGCCTCAAGACCCATGAGGACTGTGATATAGAACGAAAGACCTGTCTGGAACAGTGTGAGACCTACCCAGTAAAGGATATCGGAGCAGACGAACAGCCGGAAATCCTTGTTTTTGAAGGTCGCGGCGAGAGACTTGAACGCGGGTGTCTCGGTGGGAGTGGTGTCAGCGTAGGTGTTCTCGTCGATAAGGAATGCGGGTATGAACATACAGATAACCGCAACAACAGCGAGGATACCGACTGTGATACGGTACGCGTCGGCGTAGTTGGAGTAAACGGTGAAGTCGCCGCTGATTATCTGATTGGAGAGGGTCTCTCCGAGCTTGCTGACCATGGCGTCCTTGCCGCCATACCACTGTACCGCTTCATCGGGAGTGAGCCCGGTCATGAAGAATGCCGCGATATTCGGTACAAGGTAAGCTACCGCTGTACCGAAGAAATATGTGACTGAGATGAAGGTCGAGAGGTTTATGCGGGTGTTCTGAGTGCGTCCGAGCTCTGGGATAAGAGCGTTATACGGAGTGCAGTAGCAGGTCATGCACAGGTAGAACAGCATCGCGAACACGAACAGGGCAATGACGTTCACGGGATTCTGCGCCTCCGCTATCGGGGAAACGAAGATGAGCACCGTTACTACGCCGAAGGGCAGAGCCGCAAATCTCATAAAGGGAATGCGTCTGCCGAGCTTATGCTTCAGTCGGTCGGATTTACCGGCTATCAGCGGGTCGGTGACCGCATCGAAGATACGTCCGAAGGCTGTGATTAGACCTATGGCGGTGAGACCTATAAATGTACCCTGCGGGATCCACGCAGTCTGACCGTGGGCTATCTCCTCGGCGGTGGGCTGATAGAAGAACACCAGCCAGTTTGAGATGATACCCGCCAGTATCGACCAGCCGAGCTGACCTATGGCGAATATCCACAGTACCTTATTGCTTGCAATTTTCTTTTCCATTTCTGTACCCTCCCTGTTTTATCGTGCCGGAACTTCCAGATAACTTACGGCGCAGTCTATCAGCATTTCGAGCTCCCTCTCGGCGCCCGAGAAGTCGTCCGACGGAAGTATCTCGCCGTTGATGAACTTTTTGCACATCTCCATAAGGGAATGCGCGTGTGTGATATAGAAGAGCTCCGGGTCAGCGGCTGCTCTCACGGTACCGTCCTCTATACCTTTTTTAAAGGCGCTCTCGAATACCGGGTAGAAATTGATGACCGAGCGCTCGTAATCCGCGAGCTCCTCCTTAGGGAAGCCCTCGTCGAGTATCATGCGGTCGAACTCGCCGAGAAGCTTCATGAAGTCCTTATGCGCGGAATACATTACTATAAACATACGGAGCAGGTCGCGTATCTGCTTTATGCCTGTCTGCCCCGTAAAAGTCTCCGAATCGAACACCCCGCCGAACAACTGCTTCAGGTCGTTCCACAGGTAGGTCATCGCGGCTGCCGATATTCCCGATTTGGTGCCGAAGTACCGGTAGAGCGTCGCCACTCCGATACCGCTTTCCTCGGCTATATCGGTCATTTTTATCTTCTCGATGCCGTGTTCGAGGAACAGAGCCGCGCAGACCGACACAGCCCGCTCCATTCGCTTATCCCTGAGATATTTCGGAGAAAATTCAGAAGAAATTTCATTTATCACTTGACAAACCTCCGAAAATGTGATACACTATGTATCAAGTGATAGTCAATCTATCATCTGATATACAGTCTATCACATTTATCTCATTTTGTCAATAGGTTTCGGTAAATTATTTCATAAAAAACGGAGGAAATTATCATGGACAAGTCAAAGGTCATCTTCGGGAACGAAATGTCGGAAAGCGCTTACAGAAAGGCTGTTGCCGGCAAGCAGAAATTCATACGCAAGTACGGCGACGATTCCGGCAAGATCTATCACCTCTCCGCTTCCCCCGCTCCCGCGGTGGGCGACGCTCTCGGTATTCAGCAGCTCCATATCTCCGGGACCAAGGAGGTCGAGTTCAACAGGAAGAGCGTTATTATAGGAAATATCAGAATGGGCTTCGGTCATTACCGTATTTCCATGGCAATGGCGTCCGCCGCCCGCGCTATGGGCTATGAGCCGTACTGGTTCGACCTCTGCTCCTTTGGCAACACCACCTGCGGAAAGATAATCGCCGGGCAGAACGACCTCTATTCCCTCGGCTCAAGGCTGTCCCAGTCCATACCGCTGTTCAACAAGCTCGTTTGGGAGCCGCTCAACAGCGAGGGCTTCCGCCGCATAACCTACAATTGCAGCGACCAGAAAACAGCAGAGCTAATGGTGCCTGTTTTCCGGGACCTGCCAAAGGATATCCCCTATATCGCCACACATGTATGGCCGTCACAGGCAGCCGTCCACGCGGGGCTTACCAACGTCGTGAACGCTGTACCCGATAACTGGCCTATGGCTCTGCACCTCTCCGAGGGCGCTATCCATACAGTACAGACCCCTTCCGCTTACCTCGGCTACCGCGCACTCCGCGGTATGGGCGGCAAGCGTATACTCAACCCCATGCCCCGCACCTCTATCGCCTACACAGGTCATTACATCGACCACGAGCTCGTAAGCAATATCGAGGCAGACTGCGACAAGCGCAGAGAAAGAGCCTCAAACGGCGCAAAGCGCTGGCTCATGTCCGTAGGCGGTGCCGGCGCGCAGAAGGAGATCTTCGTAGCTATCATCAGAAAGCTCCTCCCCGAGATCAAGGCGGGCAATGCTGTACTCTTCGTGAACGTCGGCGACCACAGGAATGTATGGGACGCACTGCTCAGTGAGATCCCGCAGATGAGAGGGCTTGTGACGGAGCACTTCGACGATTTCGAGGCTACGCGCAGATTTACCGAGGAGGCATACGACGGCGAGGTGACAGGTATCCACGCTTTCTGCCACTCCGACATCTTCGCAGCCGTTTACTCCACAAACCTGCTCATGCGCTGCTCCGATGTTCTCATCACAAAGCCCAGCGAGCTCGCGTTCTACCCTATCCCCAAGCTGATGATCAAGCGTGTCGGCGGTCACGAGGCATGGGGCGCTATCCGCTCCGCGGAGCTTGGCGACGGTACCTATGAATGCGCTACCCCCGCCGAGACCTGTGCTATGCTCGACCTGATACAGCGTAACGGCGATATTATCGAGAAAATGTGCAACAACATCGAGATCGCGAAGCGCTCCGGTATCTATAACGGCGCTTATCGCGTAGTAAAGCTTGCTGTTCATAAAACGAAATATATGAACAAATAATATGTATCCTAAAAACAGCCTCGCTGCCGTATCCCCGACAGCGAGGCTTCTTTTTCAAAAATATTTTCATAAAAAAACGCGACCTTTTGCCTTTCTCAAACGTATTATTATCAGAAAGCGCTTTCAAATACAAGCGGAAAAGAGGGATAGGAATGACCGCAAATGAGCTTGAGCGATATGTGGATCTGTACAAGCAGAGCGTCTGCGCTACCGCTATGTGTATCGTGAAGAACATCAGCGACGCGGACGATGTTACGCAGGAGGTTTTCCTGCGGCTCTATACATACGAGGGAAACTTCGCGAGCGATGAGCACGTCAAGGCTTGGCTGCTGCGCTGTACGGTCAACCGCAGCCGTGATATTCTCCGTTCACACTGGTACAAATTCTCGCAGCCGCTCTCCGCGGCGGAGAAGATATCCCACACCGACCGAACCGATGATATGCTGCCGCTTGTGATGAAGCTAAGCAGAAAAAGCAGGTTCGCTATGTACCTGCACTACTATGAAGGTTACTCTGTCTCCGAGATCGCGGCTATGTCGGGATTGTCGGAGTCGGCTATAAAATCACGGCTCGCACGCGGCAGGGAGCAGCTCAGAAGGCTGCTGAACAACGAAAGGATCGATGACGATGAAGTATAAGGATATATTTGAACAAGCGTTTTCCGATATCTATACAAGGTTCCCGCTGTCGGATACGGGTACAATATGCGAAAATGTTACAAAAAGGAGCTCTCAATTACATACTCGCAAAAATATTTGCCGCTTTAGTTCAGATATCAAGGATAATCCAACTGTGCAAAAGCACAATAAGTCATTTTATAAAACAGTTTCTGTTATTGCTGTTATGTCACTTGTACTGGGTGCGTTTGTCGGTATATACTATTTTTCTCCCCACAAAAACGGCGGTATAGATATAACTTCTCCCGGCTATGCGCAGAAACAGGCAGAGATAGAGGAATCGAAAAAACTCGACGAGCATCAGATAACCGATGAGGAGCGCAGCGAATCCGGCACCACCGAGGTCGGACTTACCGCCGAATTCGATAATATCAACGTTAAGGTGAGCTGGTACAAATTCGACGGTACTGACCTTATCATAAAATACTCGGTGACCTTCTATTCCGAGATTCCCGATGACCTCTCAACGCTTCCCCGACCTACCGGGAACACTATCAGCTACCCCGACAACAGGGAGGCTGAACAGATACCAAGCTTCGAGAAGCATGATATCGCGTACCGTGACGGGAATACCTTCTATATGTATTCCAAGATATCCCCGGTCACAAAGCCGCTGGAAACTTACGATGTCGCGATAGATAACAGACGTATTGACGGGGAGAGCTCACCGTACCTGTTCACGGCAATTGCGAACATTCCTGAGAACAAGCAGCCGATAGAAACAGCACTCGACAAATACATTACTCTCCCGGAAAAAGCTGCACCTTTCGAGGGGATCACGATGCATCTGACAAAGCTGACATTAAAGAGTGACCATGTCATATTCTGGTTTGACGAGATCGCAGACAACGGCAATACTACGATAATAACCGCTCTTGCCGGCGAACAATGCGAGCAGGTCATCATGAACGACGGCAGACAGCTCGTGTTCGACGGCGGATATTCGGGTTCTAACACCTACTATTCCTGCAATCTGACCGAATCAAACACTATCGACCCGCGGGATGTGAGCGAGGTGTATCTGTTCGGAGAACCGGTATATCTGAAAAGCATTCCTAAAAATGACGCATCTGCAAAATATGACGAATCTAACGGAAATTCTGACGATATTATATACATCGATACTACACCTTACGGGAAAGTAAGACTTGATACTCTTTCCCTGTCACCCTATATGCTTGAACTGACATTTACTCCCGCAGACAATGATGACCCGACAGGCGGAGGTATAGTCAGAACGCAGGATCTCAGCATAAAGCTTTACTACCACGACGGAAGTATTTCCAGCATCTCCGATATGCCGCACTCCTTTGGTGAGGAAATATTTGCTGACGGACGGAGAAAGCGGACGATCACCTATGACCTGTCGGATAACAGGGTCGCACCGCAGTATGTCGGGTATATTACGATAAACGGCGTACCGATCGAGATCAGTGAGGCAGGCAGCTACGACACCAAGGAGTACCGGGGCAGCTCCGCTGAAGCTGTTGCCGAGTCCGGCGCTCCCTTCCCTTCCGCAATTGACGCGCAGAATATCGGCTCATCTGTATACGAGGGCGGACTTGTAGGAACAGTAATTGACAAAAGCATTACGCCTTCCGAAAACTGGATCAGTCTTCCTCCGGAAAATGAAGAAAGTATTGCAAATCCGTGAAAAATATGTTATAATATTTGCAACAGAAACGGAAAGGACTGCAATACAATGACCTACAAAGAAAGCTTTATCAAATTCATGGCTGACTGCGGCGTGCTCACCTTCGGTGACTTCACTCTGAAAAGCGGCAGAAAGGCTCCCTACTTCATCAACACCGGCAACTACAAGACCGGCGCGCACCTCGCACAGCTCGGCAAATACTACGCCGAGTGCATCAAGGAAAACGGCATTGAAGCCGACACCCTCTTCGGTCCCGCCTACAAGGGCATTCCCCTCTCGGTCAGCGCGGCTGTGGCGCTGTATGACAAGTACGGTATCGAAGTGAACTACTGCTTTGACCGCAAGGAGGCAAAGGACCACGGTGAGGGCGGTATGTTCGTCGGCAAGCAGCTTACCGACGGCGAAAAAGTAGTCATCATCGAGGACGTTATGACCTCCGGCAAGGCTCTGAGAGAAGTGCTGCCGAAGCTGAAGGGTGCCGCGGACGTGAATATCACCGGCATGGTGATAACGGTTGACCGCATGGAAAAGGCTCTCGACAGCGATATGAGCGCTGTTCAGGCTGCGTATAAGGAATTCGGCGTGAAGGTGTTTTCCATTGTCACGATAAATGACATAATCGAGGCGATCGAAAACGGCATTGTTGACGGCAAGGAGTACCTCGAAGCAATGAAAAACTATCGTGCGCAGTACGGCGCGTAAAATTACACAAACAAAAAATCTCCGGACATTACGCTTGTCCGGAGATTTTATTATGTCTTGATATATTTGGTCTCAAACTCGTCGGTCGGTATCGGCTTGTCGTACAGATAACCCTGTATCTCACTGCAGCCGTACTCGTTTACCATTTTCTCCTCCTCGGGAGTTTCAACGCCTTCGCACACTATCTCGAGCTGTATCTCGTTGAGTATGCGTATCAGCCCCTTCATCAGGTCTCCGCTGCGGGGAGATTTGAGGCTCTCCTTCACGAAGCTCTTGTCGAGCTTTACAACATCTACAGGGAGAACTCCTATCAGGCTGAGCGAGGAATATCCCGAGCCGAAGTCGTCAACGCTCACCTTGAAGCCGTACTCGCGAAGCTCGCTCACCTTTCGGACTATCATCTCCTGCGCCTCGAAAAATACCGACTCCGTTACCTCTATCTCGATGTACTCCGGCGGTACGTTGTATTCCTCCGCCAGCTTTATGATATCCTCTACAAGTGTAGGGCTGTAAAAGTGCATACGACTGAGGTTGAAGGATATGGTTATCGGCTCGATCCCCTTGTCCATCCATTTTCTGATAAGCTTGCAGATAAATGACAGGACATAGAAATCCAGCTCTACGATCTTGCCGGTCTTTTCGAGAGCCGCTATGAATTTGGCGGGCGGTATGACATTGCCCGCGTCGTCAACGAGTCGGGATAATGCCTCTGCACCGATTATTTTCTTTGTTTCCGATGAAATTTTCGGCTGAAGATATACTCTGATAGATTCCTTTCTGAACGAATCGTCGAATATAGGAAGAATTTTAGCGCTGTTCTCTTTAATGTCCATAAGATGCTCCGAGTAGACCACACATGGTATATTATAATTGCCCTTGCTTGTTCTGCGGGCTACGTTCGCCTTATCGACCGCGGCGATTATATTTGTTTCCTTGTCCTCGACGAAGTATATCCCGACGTTTATATTCGGTGATATACCGCCGACACGCTTCGAGATGTTCTCCTTAAGGCGCTCCTTGAGGCGCTGTACCTCGTTCATCACCCGCTCATAGCTCACGTTCTCTATGCTGACGAGCAGGAGGAAGTGGTCGGAGTGAGAGCGTGAGGCGAAGAGAGTATTCGGAAGATACATTCCGATGAATTCCGCCGAGTCGCGCAGGACATCGTCCCCGGTATCATAGCCGTAGTTGATATTGATGAAATGGAAGTCCGAAATATCCGCCGCAACGATCATGTATGCCTTGCTCTTATCGCAGATAGCCGCTCCTGCCATAGACAGGAAATCCTCGAATGTGAGCAAACCGGTCAAGCTGTCGTTCTGCATTCTGACACCTACCCTTTCTGAAATTCACTACATTATTATTAATTATAACAAATAATTGAACAATTTGCAATACTTTTTTCAAAACTTTATTGATTTTTTAGACAATTATCACACAAAAAGGGAGCATTCCCGAAGGAACGCTCCCGTTTTTCGTGCGATAATCGATTACTTCTTTACGTTGAATGCGCCCATTCCCGGATAGCAAGCGCTGTCGCCGAGCTGCTCTTCGATACGGAGGAGCTGGTTGTACTTGGCAACACGCTCGGATCTGCTCGGTGCGCCTGTCTTGATCTGGCAGGTATTGAGAGCGACCGCGAGGTCTGCGATAGTTGTATCCGCGGTCTCGCCGGAGCGGTGAGAAGAGATAGCTGTGTAACCTGCCTTGTGAGCCATCTTGATAGCCTCGAGCGTCTCGGAAACGGAACCGATCTGGTTGAGCTTGATGAGGATAGAGTTGCCTGCGCCGAGGCTGATGCCCTTTGCAAGTCTCTCTGTGTTTGTAACGAACAGGTCGTCGCCGACGAGCTGTACCTTATGACCGATCTTAGCGGTCATTCTCTGCCAGCCTTCCCAGTCCTCCTCGTCAAGACCGTCCTCGATGGAGATGATCGGGTACTTGTCAACGAGAGACTCCCAGTGAGCGATAAGCTCATCGGAGGTGAAGTCCTTGCCGGACTTGGGCTGATGATAGAAGCCAATGCCCTTGTCGCTCTTCCACTCGGAGGAAGCGGCATCCATAGCCAGAACGAAATCCTTGCCAGGCTCATAGCCTGCATCGCGGATGGCCTGAAGGATATGCTCGATGGTGTCCTCATCGTCCTTAAGGTTGGGAGCGAAACCGCCCTCATCACCGACAGCCGTGGTGTTGCCCTCTTTCTTCAGCAGGGCCTGGAGTGCATGGAAGACCTCTGTGCACCAGCGAAGACCTTCTTTAAAGGAAGGAGCGCCGGCCGGCATGATCATGAATTCCTGGGTATCAACGGAGTTGGTGGCATGTGCGCCGCCGTTGAGGATGTTCATCATGGGAACGGGAAGCTTGTTGGCCTGAAGGCCGCCGAAGAAGCGATAAAGCGGAATATCCAGCGCTGCGGCAGCAGCCTTGGAAGCAGCAATGGAAACTGCCAGAATCGCGTTTGCGCCGAGGTTGGATTTATCCTTTGTGCCGTCGAGGTCGATCATAGCCTTGTCGACTGCGTAAATGTCGGAAGCGTCGATGCCTGCCAGAGCGGGAGCAATCTTCTCATTGATATTGGCAACAGCTTTGGAAACGCCCTTGCCGCCGAATCTGGACTTGTCGCCGTCACGAAGCTCAAGAGCCTCGAACTCGCCGGTTGACGCGCCGCTGGGAGCTGCGCCTCTGCCGATGGTACCGTCAGCGAGATAAACCTCAGCCTCTACGGTGGGATTGCCGCGGGAGTCAATAATCTCACGGCCGATAACTTTTTCAATCTGTAAGTAATCCATAGCATTCCTTTCTTTATTTCTGGAGACACAAGGGAAATATTGCTTCGAAGCAATCATAATTTTAGCAATTATCGAAGTGAATAGCAATATTGTCAGCGTAATTTTTTAGTCATGACTAACTCTTTTTTCGGATAAAAAAACAACGTGAAAAAGTATACAACTCTGCAGACCTTTTCACGCTGTATAAAATGGCTTTTTGACGCTTCCTGATCAGGCTTCGACCAGGCCGAGCTCGACGTTGAGATATCTCTCGACTTCCTTGCCGTCCAGGCCGTGTACCATGCAGGCCTCTGTGAGAGATTCCATCTGAGAAGCGGGGCAGCTGACACAGCCCATGCCGCAGTTCATCAGAAGATAAACGGCATCCGGATACTTTGAAATGATTTCGGAAATGAGCATATCACTGTTAATGGGCTCTTTCGCGGTCGCGGTGTTTTCCATGATTAAATTCCTCCTTAAAATACTTATCAAAGCTGTAAGTGACAGCAAAAAATCACGTATCTATTCTACACTTGTAAATCACCTACAAATTCTACGGGTAAATAAGAATTTTACAAGGTCGTCCTGAGTCTGTCAAGTGATAAGGACCTTCGAATGCCTCACGAATGCCTCATCTTTTTGATTTTATTGAAGCCGCCTTTTTGAAGTTCTTTTTGAAGACTTTCGGTTATGGTTACAACTCTTTCTTTAAATCCCGTTTCCGAGGACAATCAGGTAATAGAGGTAGTAAATTCCCGAAATAAAGTGAGCGATGAGCACCAGTCCTCCCAGGATGAAAAAGAGAATGGAGAGAGCCTTTTTGGCGCCGCCGTCCTCAGGAAAGCTGCAGCTCCACGCGGAGTAGTCGCGAATGCTGACAAACCAGAGCAGGTAGACTGCCAGAATATAACCCCAGTTGAAGTTGCCGTGGGCCATGCGGGAGCCTCCCTCGGCGAGGAGGAATTTCTCTGCCATACCGACCAGAAGCATGATCCAGGCAAAGGCATCCGTCCAGTCAAAGGTCCGGCGCACCATGCTGCAAAGTCCGACAAACAGAGGGAAGGCAAGCACCAGAAATGTGGAGAAGGCGATGTTGCGCGTGTATATGCCGGCGACTTTGAAGGGCGCAAACACGACACCTGCGGAATCTTCATTGGTGCTTCCGTAGAAGGCCGAGATAAACTGCAGAGCCATCAGCGCCACAGACGGGACGCAGCAGAGTAAAAGCTGCATACCCAGGGGGAAATTTCTGAAGCGGTATACAAAGAGCCACAGAAACATCAAGAGGAAGATGGCCGGATAAAAAATCTGCACAAAGCTGGGTTTGGAGATGTTGGAGAGCAGCAGAAGAAAGGCAAGCAGGAATCCCTTCCAGATACGCAGTCCCTGTCCCTTGCGGAAACCGCCCCTCTGAACGCGCACACATTCACCCATCACAAGGATGAAGATAAGCAGGGCGATCGGACGGACCATAATGGTGGTCGGATTGTGCCAGGGGTTGGGAGAGCCCTGTCCCACGTAGGGCTTTTCATTGAACCAGGGCACAAAGATGGCACTGGAAATACTCAGAAGCCAGGTAAAAACCGCCGCGCCGATCAAAGAGAGACCGCTTGCAGATCCGGGAGAGGCGGCTGCAGACGCCTTCACGGAGAGATTGACCGCCGTGTCGCGGGCAGTGATCGCTCCCTTTCCAACTGCGCGGTAAAGGAAATGCGCCGCGATCAGATAGGTGAGCGCACACAGACCGCCTGACACAAAGCCGGCTGCCCGCTGTGCATCCACTCTGCAGATCTTCATGGCGATCCGCACCAGAATATGCCATACCGGTTCGGGATGCTCCTTCAGCATCTGCACGGGATCACTCCAGTCCAGCTCCTCGGCGATTCCCACATGGATCCCATAGTCGACCGATACATAACTTACCTTATATGCCGCGTAAAAGACCGCCGCAGCACCTGCCAGCAGGACCAATATCCCGATCAGGATCGACAGAATACTCTCGCCTCTGCCTTCACTTCGTCTGCTCATTCTCCGGTTCCTTTCTGTTTTTTTCACTGTCCTTCAGGAGATTTTCCCTGTCCGACAGGGGATCTCTGCCTGTGTACAAAACCACCTCAGCATCCCCGCAGGCAGGACGTTTCACAGAGCGTGCTTGACACCTGCTCTGCATTCCGCCGCCTCCCCGCGGGCAGGACTTTTCAACTTATTTAAGTATACACGCAAAAACCAAAAAGTCTATGCGCCCACGGACCTGAAAAGCCCTTGAAGAGCACTTGAAAGGAGCTTGAGAAGCACTTGAAGAGCGCTTGAAAGGCACTTGAAAAGCACTTGAAGAACCCTTGAAGGGCACTTGAAAAGCACTTGAAGGGTGCTTGAAGGGTATGGAAGAAAAACGAAGGAATCGCAAATCGTCTTTACTCCGCCTTACTCCTCTTTACTCCAGCCCTTTGGCTTTGGCGATCACTGCATAAATGAAAAATGCCGCCATGTTGCAGAGTACGATGCTGGCTCCCGTGGGAGTGGCGTACAGATAGGAAATTACAAGTCCCAGCATCAGGCACACGACCGAGACGATCGCCGCGCTGATCATGACACTGCGGAAAGTCCGGCACAGACGCATGGATGTCATGGCCGGAAAGACCACAAGGCTGGAGATCAGAAGGGATCCCATCATACGCATGCCGATGACGATCACGAGCGCGGTCAGGATGGCGATCAGAGAATTGTAGGTGCCTGCCGGAATACCGGTGGCCTGTGTAAAGTTTTCATCAAAAGTCACCGCGAAAATCCGATGGTAGAAAAAGATGAAGAGGGCCAGCACAAACACGGACACAAGGACTGTGATCCACACGTCACTTCCCGACATACTCAGGATACTTCCGAACAGATAATTGTAGACGTCTGTGTTCATGCCGGTGGTCATGGAGACAACGGTGACGCCCACTGCCAGCGCGCCGGTGGAAATCAGC
>CAJOMV010000027.1 GCA_905235805.1 uncultured Ruminiclostridium sp. | reverse complement strand
TATCGGTCTCGTTATCCCCGAGCTCAACGGCAAGCTCATCGGCTCCGCTCAGCGTGTTCCGGTTCCGACAGGCTCCACAACTATCCTCACAGCTGTTGTCAAGAAGGCAGGTCTTACAAAGGACGGCATCAACGCTGCTATGAAGGCTGCTGCTTCCGAGTCCTTCGGCTACAACGAGGATCAGATCGTTTCCTCCGATGTTATCGGTATGAAATACGGTTCCCTCTTCGATGCTACTCAGACAATGGTAGCTCAGATAGCTGACGACCTCTATGAGGTTCAGGTAGTTTCCTGGTATGACAACGAGAATTCCTACACATCTCAGATGGTAAGAACTATCAAGTACTTCGCAGAGCTCAAGTAAGTCACTTATAAGTGAAAATCACGGCAGTCGGAAACGGCTGCCGTTTTTTATTATCTCTTCATTCTGTATGTGTTGAGCGTCACTATCTGCGGCTTCACTGTCGACATCGGCGTTTCGCGGGTATCGACAAACTCAAATCCGGACTTCTGAATAACACGATTGCTGCCGATGTTCTCGGGCATAGCCTCGATCTTTATTTCGCGATATCCGTCAGCGATCAGCTCCGCGGTCAAGGCTTTCAGTGCCTCGGTCATATAACCGTTGCCCCACCACTTGCGACCCGAGCAATACCCGACCGCGGGAATCCCGTTTTCATAGCCTACCACATCAATCATTCCGATAAGCGTGCCGTCGCTTTTCAGTTCTATCCCGTATCGGTATGTATCCGGCTTCTCATATTCATCGAGCCATAATTTCATTATTCTTCGGGTCACTTCAATGCTTTCGTGGGGTTCCCACTCCATGTATTTTGTCACTTCGGGGTCGGTCGCCCAATTGTCGTATATTGTCTGCGTATCCTCGGCGGTAATTCGCCTCAACCGCAGTCTTCCCGTTTCCAATTCTCTCATATTCTCATCTCCTTACGCAAAAAGCGGCTCCGGCAAACGACATGATGTCGTACAGAAGGTTCCCAAAAGCGCGCACGACGCGCGCATAAAAGGAACCTTCATTAAAGCCGGAACCGCTTGTCATATCTCTCTTACTTCCCGAGCGCACCCTTGACGGTATCGACGATGTTCTCCGCGGAGAGACCGAACTCCTTGAGCAGCTTCACTGCGGGTCCGGAATGTCCGAACACGTCCTTCACGCCGATCTTGAGCACCGGAACGGGGTATGTTTCCGTAACCACGGACGCTACAGCCGAGCCTAAACCTCCGATAACGCTGTGCTCCTCGACAGTTACTATCTTCCCTGTCTCGCGCGCCGCTTTCTCGATTATTTCACGGTCTATGGGTTTTATTGTGTGGATATTGATTATGCGGGCATCTATTCCCTGCTCCGCGAGAGCCTTGCCGGCTTCTATCGCTTCCGCTACCATAAGTCCGGTCGCCATGATAGTGATATCCTTGCCGTCCTTCACTGTAACGCCCTTGCCTACCTCAAACTTATAGGTCTCGGGGTCGTTGAATACCGGCACAGCAAGACGACCGAAGCGCAGATATGTCGGTCCCTTGTAGTCAGCCATTGCGAGGACTGCCGCGGTAGCCTCGACGTGGTCGGCGGGGTTGATGACCGTCATGTTCGGAATCACCGACATGAGCGCGATATCCTCGCAGCACTGGTGGGACGCACCGTCCTCACCCACGGAAATGCCCGCGTGGGTAGCGCCTATCTTCACGTTCAGGTTCGGATAGCCGATACTGTTTCTTACTATCTCAAACGCTCTGCCCGACGCGAACATAGCGAACGAGCTCGCGAATACGAGCTTGCCCGTTGTCGCGATACCTGCCGCAACGCCCATCATGTTCGCTTCCGCGATACCGCAGTCGAAATGTCTGTCGGGAGCCGCCTTCTTGAATATGCCCGTCTTGGTTGCCGCCGCAAGGTCTGCGTCGAGCACTATAAGGTCGGGACGGATATCGAGAAGCTTTACAAGCGCTTCTCCGTAGCTTTCACGAGTTGCCTTCTTATCCATTATGCTCCCCTCCTTACTTCTCAAGCTCAGCGAGATGAGCCTTGAGCTCATTCATCGCGATGTTGTACTGCTCTTCGTTCGGTGCCGCGCCGTGCCACGAAACGTTGTTCTCCATATAAGAAACTCCCTTGCCCTTGGTGGTCTTCTGTATGATGACCGTGGGCTGTCCGGATATCTTCTCTGCCTCGTCGAACGCCTTCTCGATCTGGTCGAAATCGTGCCCGTCTATGCAGATAACGTGCCAGCCGAACGCCTCGAACTTCTTGTCTATCGGGTAGGGGTTCATGACCTGTGTTACGGGACCGTCTATCTGGAGGTTGTTGTTATCGACGATGTAAACGAGGTTGTCAAGCTGATAGTGCGCCGCGAACATTGCGGACTCCCACACCTGCCCCTCTTCGAGCTCCCCGTCGCCGAGTACTGCGTAGACCTTGTAGGACTCCTCGGATATCTTCCCCGAGAGTGCCATGCCGCAGGCTACCGAAACGCCCTGTCCGAGGGAGCCTGTGCTCATGTCAACGCCGGGACATTTGCCGAGGGAGGGGTGTCCCTGTAACCGCGAGCCTATCTGACGGAGCGTCTTGAGCTCGCTCACCGGGATAAATCCGCGCTGCGCAAGCACGGAATACAGTGCGGGAGCCGTGTGTCCCTTCGACAGCACAAGTCTGTCCCTGTCCTCCATGCCCGGGTTCGCGGGATCAACGTGCATTCTCGACATATACAGATATGTGAGTGTGTCCGCGACCGACAGCGACCCGCCGGGGTGTCCCGCCTTTGCGTTGTAAACGCCCTCGATTATGCCCATTCTTACCTTGGTCGCGATGATCTCGAGGTTCTTCTTGAGTGTTGCGTCCATAATAACTTTCCTTTCGTTTGTATTTACAGCTGTTCAGGCTATGCCGAGACCGTCGGCAACAGCTTTCACAACAGATCTTACCTGTTCATAGAATGCCGGGTTCTTCTCAAACGCCTTTATCAGGTACATAAAGTTGCAGATACAGAACCCTATCTTAGCGGCGTCCTCGTCCGTCTCCTCCTTCACCAGAGACTCAAACTCCTCCGCGAACGGCGCTATCATGTCCATGCTTGCCTTTATCCGCCCGGAGATGTTTTTCGCGACAGAGAGATTGAAGCGACCGAGGTCGATGATGACGCTGTGCTCCGAGGGGGCGGGCTGCTCACCCTGCTCCTGCTGCCTGCGCATCTCGTGCTCATAGTCGCGGCTCTTGCCGTTCATCTCCATTTCAAAATTCACCGCTTCGCCGAAGGCGGCACGGAAATCCTCATTCGCGAGGAGCCCGAGATATATCACCGAGAAATAGCGAAGCAGATAATCCACCGTCTCCGCCCGTACCGTCCTGTCCTCCTCGGGAAATCCTCCCTCACTGCCGAGCGCGATATTCTCCCGTATCGTCTTTTCGTCTATGGCGGCAACGTTCCCGAAATATTCACCGATCAGAGCGCATGAAAAATCCTCCGCAAGCGTTCTTGCTCCCACTTCGGTCCCCTCCATTCCGATCAGCTCCTTCCGGTTTCCTTCTATTTCTCGTGCACATGCTTTCCTGTCATGTGGTCAACGGTTATCTCAATGAGGTTCACCCGCGCGAAGTCCTTGCGTATTTCCTCGTCCACTTCCTCGGCAGACGGGTAGTATTTCATTCCGAAAAGCCTTATCTTCTCCCGCATGAGCGCTTCGTCGGTCATCACCTTCGCCCTGCCGAACACTATAACGCTCGTAACATGGTACGACCAGTCTTCCTTTCGGTATCCCGTGTTGTACACCGTCAGGCACACCTTGTCGTCCGCGGTAATCGCGTCCAGCTTGTGACCGGCCTTTGCGCAGTGGAAATATATCTTTCCGGTCTCCCTGTCATAGTAAAAGTTTATCGGCACTCCGTAAGGATAACCGCCGTCCCCGTTCACCGACAGCACGGCGCGTTTTTCCTCTGTGAGCAGCCTTTCGCACTCCTCACGCGAGATCTCCTGCTTTGTCCGCCTCATGGGTCTGAACATCTTTACATCTTCCTTATATGCTCTATAATTTCCCGCATCGGGGAATGATTGTTGTCGCGTACTACCAGCCCGGCGGCTTCCTTGACGCTGTCAAGAGCGTTCGCCACCGCGACTCCGAGATCTGCCTCCGCTATCATCGCGCGGTCGTTGCCGTAATCTCCCGCAGCCACCACGAACTTATGCTGCAAGCCCAGCACCTCTTTCAGCTTTCTTACTCCGGAAGCCTTGCTTATCCCCTCCGGGAGCATTTCGTAGTACATCGGGGAGGAATGCACCCAATTCACGCCCTCCATACAGTGCGCGCGGGTGTAGTCTATGACCGCCTGCATTTTCTCGGGCGGGTAGGCTATCAGCACCTTCAGCCTTCCGCTGACAGGCACATCGTCCACGCTGCTGTACACGGGGGTCAGCTTCTCGAACGCCATGTGCTCCACCACGGTCTGATTGTTATCGGTCACATACACCTGCTTTTCGTGCAGTATCTCCACCCCGATATCCGGGAACTCCTTCTCGAGCATTCGGATATAGGTGTTGGATATCTCCGGCATATCGCTGTACCACAGGAATTTGTCCGCCTTGAAATCGTACACTGCCGCGCCGTTGAATATGACGCTCGGGGTGCTTATATCCAGCTCGTCGATTATCCGCCTTGCCATTGCAACGCCGCGTCCCGTCGCAGCGGCGAACATTCCGCCGCCCTCGCGGAACTCGTTTATCGCGCGGATATCGTCCTCCGCGATGTTCTTTGCGTCATCGAGCAGCGTTCCGTCAAGGTCGGTCACTAACAATATATTATCAAAGTTCATATCACTCTATACTTTTCAGAAATTTTGTGAAATACTCGGGAAGCTCACTGTCGAATTCCATATACTCCCCTGTTATCGGGTGGACGAAGCCTATTTTCTTCGCGTGAAGGCACTGTCCGTTCAGCGAAGCGGGCTTTCCGTTCCCGTATACGTCGTCCCCCGCAACCGGGTGTCCGATGTACGCCATGTGGACGCGTATCTGATGAGTGCGTCCCGTCTCCAGCCGCAGCCGCAGGTGTGTGTAGTCCCCGCGGAAGTTTTGCAGCACGCTGTAATGGGTCACAGCCTCACGGCTGTTCTCCGCTGTGACGCACATCTTCTTGCGGTCGGCTTTGCTGCGTCCTATCGGGGCGTTCACGGTGCCGTCCTCCTTGATACAGCCGCAGACCACCGCCTCGTACTCTCTCGTGAAGCTGTGCGCCTGTATCTGCTCCGCAAGTCCCCTGTGAGCGGTATCGCTTTTCGCCACTATCAACAGTCCGCTCGTGTTCATATCTATCCTGTGTACTATCCCGGGACGCACTTCCCCGTTTATCCCGGAGAGCTCCTGCCCGCAGTGGTACATCAGCGCGTTCACCAGCGTTCCCGAGTAGTGGGCGTGCGCCGGGTGGACTACCATGCCCTTCGGCTTGTTCACGATAAGCAGGTCGCTGTCCTCATACACGATATCCAGCGGTATGTCCTCGGGTAGTATCTCGGTGCTCTGCGGGTCGGGTATCTCCATGCACACCGAGTCGCCCGCTTTCAGCTTGTAATTCTTGGGAACTATCTCGCCGTTTACCCGGCAAGCCTTGTTCCATATCAGCGTAGCCGCGTAGGAGCGTGTAAGCTCGCCCTCCGAGGCGGCGGCAACAGCCTTGTCGATACGCTCGCCGTCATTTTTCGCAATGAATTCAAGCGTTCTCATCGCTATGTTCACCTGTCGGGACATCTTCTTCCGAAGGCTCGTCCCCTCCTGTCCCGTCGTCCGAAGTCCCGTTCTCAGCGCTCTCCGCAGCCTTCGCCTTCTTTTCCTTGTCCTCGCGCACCTCATCGAATATCAGGAGTATGCAGAAATAGATCCCCCCGCATACCGCGCAGATATCGGCGAAGTTGAATATCGCAAAGTTGATGATACGCACGTCGATGAAGTCCACCACATATCCCTGAAAAGCACGGTCCAGGAGGTTCCCGAAGCCGCCTCCCGCCACTACCGCGGCGGCGATTATCTGGTCGGTGCGCTTTGCTCGCCCGGAGAATACATACCACTCTATCAGCCCGATGAGCAGTATCGGCATGACTATCAGAATGACCGTCTGCCCCTCGAGCAGACTGAAGGACATTCCCGTGTTCTCGCAGTAGGTGAGGTTCAGCCACTCGGTATCACCGAACTTCAGCAGTGATATCGAGCCCACGGGCTTGACGAGCTCCACCGCGAGGTACTTCGTAAACTGGTCTATCCCCGCCAGCACAATACTCAGCACCACGGATATGATATAGACCATTACCGATCTTTTTTTCAAAACAGTCTCCATTATACAGTGCAGAGCCATACATTTACATTGCTGTATATGCACGGCTCTGTATTTTATTTTGATAAATCAGTCTATTGCCTTGCAGCAGCGCTCGCAAAGCTCGGGGTGTTTTGCGTTCGTTCCCACATAGTATGAGTATGTCCAGCAGCGTTCGCACTTCTTGCCGTCCGCCTTTGCCACGGTTATCGAGAGACCCTCGACACTGCCGCTGAACTCGCCCTCGCCTGCCGCGTCTACCTCGACCTGCGATACGATGAACGCAGTCGCAAGCTCGGGAAGGATATCGGTGAGGTCGTCCTTGATGTGGAGTATCACCTTCGCTTCAAGGGACTTGCCTATCAGCTTCTCGTTGCGCTTCTTCTCAAGCGCTGTGAGAACGTCGTCTCTTATAGCGTGTATCTTGTCCCACTTGGTGGTGTCTATCGAAACGCCGGTCTTCTCGGGCATACGGTTGAATACCACGTTTCTCGCGTCATCGGTGCTTCTCTTGGGGAGCTCCTTCCATATCTCGTCCGCGGTGAAGGTCAGTATCGGAGCAACAAGCCTTGTGAGACCGCTGAGGATAACGTACATCGCTGTCTGCGCGGCTCTTCTGTCCTCGCTGTCCTCCTTCTCGCAGTACAGTCTGTCCTTGATTATGTCGAGGTAGAAGTTCGACATATCCACTACGCAGAAGCTGTTTATCGCGTGGTAAGCGTGGAAGTAGTCCATATCGTCGTAGGCTGTCTGCACCTTGGCGATAAGCTCGTCATACTTGGTGAGCGCCCACTTGTCGAGTTCTGTAAGCTTGTCGAAGGGTACGCTGTCCTTGTCCGGGTCAAATCCCTTGCCGTTGCAGAGGTTGCCGAGAATAAATCTCGCGGTGTTTCTGATCTTGCGGTATGTCTCGGAAAGCTGCTTTAAGATATCCTGCGAAACTCTGATATCGCTGTGGAAATCGAGAGATGTTACCCACAGACGGAGCACGTCCGCACCGTACTGCTTGATGACCTCCTCGGGCACGATGTAGTTGCCCTTGGACTTGGACATCTTCTCGCCCTTGCCGTCAACTATCCAGCCGTGGGTGCATACAGACTTGTAGGGCGCGTGTCCGGTCGCAGCGACAGATGTGAGCAGCGAGCTCTGGAACCAGCCTCTGTACTGGTCGCAGCCCTCGAGGTACATATCCGCGGGAGAAGAGAGATAGTCTCTCTCATCAAGCACCGCAGCCCATGTACAGCCCGAATCGAACCACACGTCGAATATATCCATTTCCTTTGTGAACTCGCCGCAGCCGCACTCGCACTTCACGCTCGCTGGAATGAACTCAGCGGGCTCCTTTGCGTACCACGCGTCCGAGCTCTCCTTGCGGAACATATCGGAAATCGCCTTGATAGTCTCGTCGTTCACGATAGGCTTGCCGCACTGCTTGCAGTACAGTATCGGGATCGGAACTCCCCAGCGTCTCTGACGGGAGATGCACCAGTCGCTTCTGTCGCGCACCATGTTCGTGATACGCTCAGCACCCCAGCCGGGGATCCAGTTCACCTCGTTGATAGCCTTTACAGCCTCGTCCGCGAACTTGTCCACGGAGCAGAACCACTGCTCGGTAGCGCGGTAGATTATCGGCTTGTGGCAGCGCCAGCAATGGGGATACGGGTGGACTATCTTCTCTATCGCGAGCAGCGAATTTGTCTCGTCGAGATCCTTCGCTATCTCCTTGTTTGCCTGATCTGTTGTCAGCCCCTTGAACTTTCCTGCCTCATCGGTGAGAATGCCCTTGCTGTCCACGGGGACTACAATATTGAACATTCCCTTATAGCTCATGCAGACCTCGAAGTCCTCGAGACCAAAGCCCGGAGCTGTATGAACGCAGCCGGTACCGCTTTCGAGCGTTACATGGTCGCCCACGATGAGCGGGGACTTCCTCCCCATGAAGGGGTGGTCGGTCTCCACGAATTCAAGCTCCTTGCCTGTGAACGAGCCTACTGTGGAATACTTGTTTATCTTCACAGCGCTCATTACCGCGGGAACAAGCTCTGTCGCCATGAGGAGGTACTCACCGAAGGAGCGGCTCTCCTCGTCCTCGATGTGAACGAAGGTATACTCATAGTTCGGTCCGAGGCAGATAGCGAGGTTGCCCGGAAGCGTCCATGTGGTAGTCGTCCAGATGACTACCGAAGCCTTCGACATATCTATGCCCAGAGCGTCAAACTTGCCCTTGCCGTCGGTTATCGGGAATTTTACATATATGGAGTGGCAGTCGTCGTCCTGATACTCTATCTCCGCCTCGGCAAGCGCGGTGTTGCAGTCCGCGCACCAGTATACCGGCTTCAAGCCCTTGTACATGAGCCCCTTCGCCGCCATTTTGCCGAATACCTCGACCTGCTTTGCCTCAAACTCGGGCTTTATGGTGAGGTACGGGTCATCGAAGTCGCCCCATACGCCGAGACGCTTGAACTGCTTCTTCTGGTCGTCCAGACAGGAAAGCGCGAAGTCACGGCAGCACTTGCGGAGCTCAACGGGGTCGATGCTCGAAGCGCTGCTCTCCTTGCCTATCTGCTTGAGAGCCTTCAGCTCTATCGGCAGACCGTGGCAGTCCCAGCCGGGGACATACGGTGACTGGTAGCCGGTCATGGACTTGTATTTTACGATAATGTCCTTCAGTATCTTGTTGAGCGCCGTACCCATGTGGATATCGCCGTTTGCGTAGGGAGGACCGTCGTGAAGAATGAACTTCGGAAGACCCTCGTTCTTCTTCTGGAGCTCATAATATACTCTGTCCTTCTCCCACTGCTCGAGCCAGCCCGGCTCTCTTGCGGGTAAATTTCCACGCATCGGGAAGTCCGTCTGCGGGAGATTAAGGGTGTCGTTAAGATCCTGTGCCATTTGTTTTTGTCCTTTCGTTTTGTTGTATTATGTATTTATCTTTTCTTTTTCTTGTTGTGATAATTGAAGTTATTTCCGCTGTTGTTGCTGCCGAATTCAAGCTTGTCGTACTTGGAGCTGCCGTTATTTGTACGGGTGGGCTTTGCGGAAAGAAAATCCGGAATGCCGGTGCCGCTCTCCCCGCCTTCGTCGTCATCGTCGCCGAAAGCGTTCTCTACGGTGAAGCTGCCCGTAACTGCCGAGGACTTCTCTTCGCGCTCCGCCTCGTCCTCAGCGTCGGTCTCCGCCGTCTGCTCCTCTTCTTCCTCTACTTCCTCGGAATCGCTCTCACGCACCTCGATGCCGGACAGCGACTCTACGACCTTGACATCGGAATCACGCTCCTCGTCCTCCTCAGGCTCCTCTGCCACGGCGTCGGCAAGGTCGGGGACCGAGGGGGTCTGTATACCCTGCTGCGCGGCTATGAGCTCACGCAGAGCGACGCTGTTGTGGTTCTGTGAATTGCTGAGCACGAACTCGTTGAAGCACTGCTCGGGTATCTTCTTGATGAACTCGATGTGGTTGTTGTACTCCATGATTATGCGGGTGCGGAAATCCTCCGCCTCGCGCTTTGTACGGTCGAGTATCTCCTCGTCAAGCTGAGTCTGTATGACCATCTGCGCATGGATATCGTCCTTAGCCTTCTGCGCTTCATCTTCGATACGCTTCTTCTCGGCGAGCGCGTCGGCGATTATCTTCTCTGCCTCAGCCTTTCTGTCGGCAACGTAGTCGTCGGCTTCCTGACGTCTGTCGGCAGCCTCGTCCTCCGCTTCCTTGATTATGGCGGCGGACTTTTCGTTCGCGTCGGAGATGATAGCCTTTCCAGCCTTCTGCGCACCGAGCAGGGCGTCCTTAAGCGCGTCCTCGTCCTCACGGTATTCGCGTATCTTGTCCGCGCATACCTGAAGCTTCTTCTCTAAGTCCTCGTTTTCCTTCTTTATCTGGGCAAATTCACGGGTCACGGAGTCAAGCACTTCATCGACTTCTTCCTTCTTGTAGCCCCTCATTGCCTCGGTAAATTCTCTGTTGATTATGGTATTGATATCCATTTATTATCCTCCGTTTTCAGCCTTGACGGTATCCTTCTTCGCGTCTTAACTGTATTTTTTTACGGTCATTCGTATCCGTCCCTTTTTCGTTTCCGCAATGTCTCCCGTCAGGACGTATTTCCCGTGACCGCGTATGGTCAGCACGTCGCCCTCCGAAAGCGTCCTGCTGATATTGCAGCACTCGGAGTAATTGAGCATGAAGCTCCCCGAACGGATAAGCTCCGCCGACTTCTCCCGGGAAAGCCCGGTTATCCTTCCGACGATGCAGTCCGCTCTGAGCGACGCGGTATTTATAGTGATATCCCTGAACTCCGCCGGCTTCACGGCACTCCTCGCGTTGTCCGTCAGCCCGTCCTCCACCGATACGCCTATCCTCCCGACAGCGGTAATGCAGTCGGTGATCATATCCCGCGCCGTTTTCGTGCAGAATACCGCGGCGCAGCCATCGCCGATGAAGATGTCCCCGACGGTCTCACGCTCTATCCCGAGACCCATGAACGCGCCGAGAAAATCCCGGTGCTCCGGCTTGTCCGCCTTTCTGAACTTAAGCGTCAGCGGGTATATGGGAAAATCCTCCCGCTCCGGCGCGAAGTCCTCCGGCGCAACGCACAGCACCCTTCGCAGGCACGCCTCATCACCGCCCCACAGCATTACCGTAATACCGTGACGCTTTCCGAGGAGCCTTTCAGCCTCATACTGCTCGCGGTCATTCAGAAACGCGGAATAAACGGGTCTTCCCCGCTTTTCCGCAAGCACGCACATATCCTCGAGACGCGCGGAGAAAGTTTCCGCTTCCACGATCTCTGCTTAGATGAAGTCGTTGTTGCTGCCGAGCTCCTCGATCATATCGCCCGAGATATCTACGTTCACGGGAACGATTATGTAGGTGGTGCTCGCGATGCGCTTCAGGTCTCCGTCAGCGGCATACGCCACGCCGCCGAGGAAGTCGATGAGTCTGTTCGCTACGTCCTTGTTGGTATTGTCAAGGTTCAGAACCACGGTCTTCTTGTTCTTGAAATGATCAGCGATAGCGGCAGCGTCCGAATACTTCTCGGGCTTTACGACGATGACCTGCAGATGTGTCGTCGCGGGTATGCTCATCATCTTTGTGCTCTTGATCGTCGGTCTTGTTCCCTCATAATCGTCGAAATTGATAGCCGAGGGGACATCGCTCGCGTAATCATTGGCGTCGTCGTAATTCTCGTCGCCGCCGTCGATACCCATTTTCCTGATTATGTCCTTGAATCCCATACGAATCCTCCTTCTCCCGCCGTACCCGCGCGGGATATTGTTGATATATGATAAGCTTATCTGTAAATTCTTTTTCCGTAGAGCACGCTCCCGATACGGACGATCGTTGAGCCGTGCAGAATGGCGGTCTCATAGTCTCCCGACATTCCCATTGACAGCGTATCCACCGCGAATCTGTCATCGCCGCTCGTCCTGTCCTTAAGGTCGGAAAAAAGCCGCTGCATTTTTGCGAAGTATATCTCCGAGCTTCCGTTCACATCTATCGGCGGTATCGCCATCAGTCCGCGGAGTCTCACTCCGCTCATCTCAGCCGCCATGTACGCGAGCTCATCGAGAGCCTCCGGCATCACGCCGCTCTTGCTCTCCTCGCCGCCTATATTCACCTCGATAAGTATGTCCATACGCAGTCCCGCGTTCACCGCGCGGCGGTCTATCTCCCGTATCAGCTTTTCGCTGTCCGCGGAATGTATCATGCTTACCTTGTCTATGATATATTTTACTTTATTTGTCTGGAGCCCGCCTATGAAGTGTATCTCGGGGCTGCCCTCGTATCTGTCCCTCTTGTCGAGGAACTCCTGCACCCTGTTCTCACCGAGGAGCGTCACCCCCTCCTTCACCGAGAAGCTGACTATCTCCGGATCCACAGTCTTGGTGACTCCCATGAGCCGCACTTCATCGGTGCGACCTGCTTTAAACTTAGCCTCCGCGATGTTTTCCCGTATTCGCTTAAGGTTGTCCGAAACAGCGGAAAGTACGTTATCCGACGATCCTGCCGTCATGCAGATCCCTTCCTTCCACGATTATATTGTCATACAGCGACAGATAACCGTCCTTTGAAAGCTCCGAGGTATCCTCAACAAGGGTAAATTCCTCCTGCGAGAGTATCTGGTTCACCTTTCTGAACCTTACCACCGAACCGTCCTGTATGTATACGCCGACTTCGTCGTTCTCCATACGGAGCGCCGAGTTCGGCACCATTATGCCCGTGTGATCCTCAAGGATCAGTCTCGACTGCGCGACGCGGGAATTTATGAAATTCGCGAGGAACATATCGCACTTGAACACCGCCACGCTGCGCCCGTCGGGCTGGGGCTTGAGGCTGACTATCTCCGCCTTTACGTTCTGGTTTGAGTTTCCTATGCGAAGCTGTACCGTCGCGCCCTGGAACACCGTTCCGAGCTTGACGTTATCGAGGACTGCCGCCATGTACCATGTATAGTCGCTGACGAGCTTGCCGATAACTCCCATGGGGTTTTCCTGCCGCTCCTCAGCCGAGGTTATCTCGTCGATCTGCTCCGCGGTAAGGTCGAGGACGTTCTGGGTGTTGAGCTTGCTCTCATAGCCGTCAACCTTGCTGATGAAGTAGCCGGTCTCGGTTATGGTGATGCCGTAGGGCTCGTAGGATATCTTCGAGCTTAAGTCAGCTATCTTGCTGTCGATCGCCGCTATCTTTTCATCGAAGGATATGTTTCCGCCCTTGACTATCTCCCGCTTGCTCTGGAGGTTGAGAATGTCGTTCTTCATCAGGGAGGCGGTCTCGTAGTCCTTGTCGTATATCTCCTTCAGCAGGTCGGAGTGCTTCTCACCTATCTGCGCGGTGAAGGACTCGAGCTGCGAGGTATCCGCGCCCACAAAGTTCTGCGCATCAACGAGCACCTCCCGCTGTGCGGTGAGCTCGTCTATCTGCTGCCGCAGCGCTATGTCGGAGCGGTTCTTGTACACCTCCGCAATGACCGAATTCTTGCCGACCTTCGAGCCGTCGGAGTGGGTGTAGCTGATAATGCCGTTGACGTTGTAGGTGACGAGCTTCTCGTCCCTTACATAAACGCCCTTGAAATTTATTACCTCGGTCAGCGTGGTGAGCGTTGCCGTCTCGGTGCGTATCGTGCTTCCGTATCGCAGCACCAGCGGACTGATGACCATAACGAGAAAGAATACGCCGATCACCACCCAGATTATCCGGGTGGTAAACGCCCGCCTCTTATCCGATTCCTCCATCAGCCGTTATCCTTGTTCTCGCCGTCTTCCTTGTCGAAGGCATCGAGCAGCGATATAGGTCTGAGGGGTGTTATTGTGGAAATGGCGTGCTTATAGATAAGATTCTGCTTTCCGTCTGTATCGAGTATCACCGTGTAGTTGTCGAAGCCCTTCACGATGCCCTTGAACTGAAAACCGTTCGTAATATAGATCGTTACGGGGATACGGTCTTTTCTTGCCTGATTGAGAAATACGTCCTGAAGATTGAGTTCCTTAGCCATTTTGTTACCTTCCTTAAATACCTATCCCAAGTAGTGCGCTCACACCGGCTTTTTAATTTTATGATATATCGAATGAACCGGGACCGCCACAATATCATACTTATTTATTATAACATACTTTTTTATAAAAAGCTATATTTTTTTATTAAATTTTCCGCATTTTTATAAATTTTATCATAATTGACGGCATTCTCTGCCGAAATATGTTCAATTCGACTATCTTTTTTGAACCATGTGAGCTGTCTTTTCGCGTATCTGCGGGTCGCGCGCTTCAATTCGTCCGTGCATTCCTCAAGGGTACGCTGCCCGTCGAGGAAGGGCTTAAGCTCCTTATACCCAATAGCCTGCGCGGCTGTGGCGCAGTCGGGGTGGGTGAAGAACTCCCTCGCCTCGTCGATAAGCCCCGCCTCCAGCATCATGTCCACGCGCCTGTCTATCCGCTCATACAGCACCTCCCGCGGGAAGTCTATCATCATCATGCACGGCTCGTAGGGGGACGGCTCCAGACGGCTCGCTGCCTTCTGCTCCGTCATTGTCCTTCCCGAGCTGCGGTACACCTCCAGCGCCCGAATGACGCGCTTTACGTTGTTCTCATGGAGCTGCGCCGCCGTTTCCGGGTCGATGCCCGCCAGCATATCCAGCAGATACCCAGCGCCCTTCTCCTCGGCAAGTGCTTTCAGCTCCGCACGGTACGCGGGGTCGCTGCCTGTGCCGTCGAATATGATGTTATCCACGACCGTATTGATGTACAGCCCCGTGCCGCCGCACATTATCGGCAGCTTTCCCCGGGAATGTATGTCCGCTATCGCCTTGCGGGCAAGCTCCGCGTAGTCCGCCACCGAGAACGTCTCCCTCGGGTCGAGGAAGTCCATTAAGTGGTGCGGTATCCCCATTTTCTCTTCTTCCGTAGGCTTCGCGCTTGCTATATCCATGCCCTTGTATATCTGCATGGAGTCCGCGGAGACCACTTCCCCGTCAAACTCCCTCGCAAGATCCACCGCGAGCTTTGTTTTACCCGATGCCGTGGGTCCGCAGACCACGGCAAGAAATATCTTGTTCATATATCCGTCATTCATGATCGCCGCCGCAGGCGGCACCAAAACTATTCACTATTCATTATTCACTGTTCACTGCTACTGTATTCTGCTGAAATACTTCTCTATCTCGTATTCCGTCAGCTTTACCATTATCGGGCGTCCGTGTGGGCAGAAGCGTATACCCTCGTTCGCCCAGACCTCCTGTGCCAGCGCCTCTAGCTCCTGCGGGGAGGTGACGTCGTGCGCCTTTATCGCGGACTTGCATGCCCGTGTATGGAGCAGGTCGCCGTAGATGACAGCTTCGATATTCCCGTTGCCGCCAGCGAGAGCATCGGCGCAGTGGACTATCATCTCCGCGGGGTCTATCGCGTCCGCGCCGCCGGTGAACGCCGAGGGTGCCGCTGTGATGCCGCAGCGCCCGTCCTCGAGCACTACCTCTATACCGATATCCGCGAGCAGGTCGGTGTTCTCCGCCACCGCGTCATACTGCGCAGGGCTGAGGGTCACCTCGACAGTCTCCGCGAGAAGCTGCGAGGACTTGATGAGCTCCTTCTTGCGCTTCTCGAAGCGTATCCTCTCATGCGCCGCGTGCTTGTCCATCATGATGAACTCGTCGCCGCTGGTGCAGAGTATATATGTGCCGAACGCCTCGCCTATCACCTTGAGCGGAGGTCTTTCCGGCTCCGCGGTTATGACGGGAGCCGGCTCCTCCTTCTGCCGGGGGCGCTCCTCAAAGGCGGCTCCCGTTATGAAGCGGAACTGCTTTGACTGCTCTTCATCGTCCGCGGCGGGCTCATCTGCCGTTCCGGACGAGGGCTTGCCGTACTCGTCCTCGTCGTACTCTATGACAAGCTTCTGCGGAGTTCTGAAACGCTGCTGGACATACTCCGTTTTATCACCCGGTACAGTGAAAGGCGCTGCCGCGGGCTTGACATACTCGGGTCGGTTTATCGGAGCGAACACCTCGGGCATTTCCGCAGTCCTTTCCGCGGACATACTCCCGTCGGGCTCCTCCTCCGCTTTCCCGGAGTTCTCAATGGCGTTCATCGCCTTTTCGAGCAGTACCTTGTCGGGACTGCGGGTGTCGGCTTCACCGGTCGGTATCTCCTTCTTTTCAAGCTTCACCTCGCGGCGGCTGTCGGCGTTAAGTATCGCGTTCTTCACGCCGAAATTCACCGTCTCGAAAACGTTCCTGTCAAAGGCGAAGCGCACCTCCGTCTTTGAGGGGCTGACGTTCACGTCGCAGAGCTCGGGTGCCATGGTGATATTGAGCACGCAGGCTGGGAACTTACCAACCATTATGCTGTTGCGGAAGCCCTCCTCCAGCGCGGCCGTGAGGGTGGCCGAGTGAACATTGCGCTCGTTGACGTAGAAGTACTGGAGCGAGCGGTTGCCGCGCGTGAAAAGCGGCGACGAAACATAGCCCGTCACCGATACGCCGTTCAGCGAGAAATCTACCGGAATGAGGCTTAGCGCGAACTGCTTGCCGAATACCGAATATATGGCGGAGTAGTAGTCTCCCCCGCCGCTCGTGTCCCGGACGCACTTGTTGTCCCGGATAAGGCGGAACGCTATCTCCGGGTGCGCCAGAGCGAGGCGGTCAACGAGGGATTGTACCTGATTGCCCTCGGTGACATCCTTTTTCAGGAATTTTTGCCGCGCGGGGACATTGTAGAACAGGTCGCGGATTATTATCGTGGTGCCGTCCGGGCAGCCGGTCTGCTCGTGCTCCAGCACCTCCCCGCCGCTTATCCTGAAGCTGCCGCCCATGGGAGCGTCGGGCTCCTTGGTCAGCACCTCCACACGCGCCACCGCGGCTACCGAGGCGAGAGCCTCCCCGCGAAAGCCGAGAGTGAATATGCGGTCTAAGTCCTTCGCAGTCCGCACCTTGCTTGTGGCATGTCGCAGGAACGCGGTCGGTATCTCCTCAAACGGCATTCCGCAGCCGTCGTCGGTTATCCGCATGAATGTGCTGCCGCCGTTCTTTATCTCCACGGTTATGTGCTTTGCGCCAGCGTCTATCGAATTCTCGACGAGCTCCTTTATCACCGACGCGGGGCGCTCTATCACCTCGCCCGCCGCTATCAGTTCAAACACGCTCTTGTCGAGCAGATTTATCTTTGCCAATTGGTTACCGTTCCTTCTATTTCAGCATATCCTTGAATTCCGCGAGCTTCGCGTAGGCTTCACGCGGGGTCAGATCGTCAAGGTCGAGGTTCTTTATCGCCTGTATCACGTCGTTTTTCGCTATCGACGAGAAATCGTACTGCTCCTTGCTCTCCTCTTCCTCTGTCAGCCGCTTTTCAAGGTCTATCTTCGAGCCGAGCTCGATGTCCCGCAGGGCTTCCTTCGCCGCGGATATCACCTTCGGCGGCAGTCCCGCGAGCTTTGCCACCTCAATGCCGTAGCTGTGGTCGGTGCCGCCCTCGGCTATCTTGTGCAGGAATTTGATGTCGTCGCCCTTCTTCATTACCGCGACGCTGTAATTGCGGACTCCCTTGTTGTCCTTCTCCAGCGCCGTCAGCTCATGGTAGTGGGTGGCGAACAGGGTCTTGCAGCCTATCTTGTTGTTGATGTACTCCGCCGTTGCCTTAGCTATCGACATTCCGTCAAAGGTGGAGGTGCCGCGCCCTATCTCGTCCAGTATCACTAGACTGTTCTTCGTGGCGGTCTTGAGTATCTCCGCCACCTCGTTCATCTCCACCATGAAGGTGGACTGCCCCGCCGCGAGGTCATCGCTCGCTCCCACGCGGGTAAATATACGGTCAACTATCCCTATGCGCGCAGAGCGTGCGGGAACAAAGCTCCCTATCTGCGCCATGAGAGTTATCACAGCGACCTGCCGCATGAAGGTGGATTTACCCGCCATGTTCGGTCCAGTGATTATAAGCAGACGGTTCTCGTTTATGTCGAGAAGCGCGTCGTTCGGGGTGAATACCGTCTCGGAGCGCATCTTCTCAATGACGGGGTGCCGCCCGTCCTTTATATCTATGACAGGCTCGAGGGAGATGTCGGGGCGGACGAAATTCTGCTCACGCGCCGCCGTGGCGTAGCTTTGCAGCACATCGACACAGGCGACTGCCTCCGCCGTCGCCTGCACCCTCTCCAGCTTGGAGGAGATAAAGTCCCGCACCTCTGAGAAAATCTCCGCCTCGAGGGCAAGTATCTTATCGTTCGCGCCGAGTATCTCGTTCTCAGTCTTTTTGAGCTCCTCGGTTATGTATCTCTCGCCGTTCGTGAGAGTCTGCTTTCTTATGTAGCTGTCGGGGACGAGGGGGATATTGCCCTTCGATACCTCGATATAGTAGCCGAACACGCGGTTGTAGCCTACACGCAGGTTCTTGATGCCAGTAGCCTCGCGTTCACGCTCCTCTATCTCCTTGAGAATGTCCTTGCCGCCGCTGGCTACAGCACGGAGCCTGTCGAGCTCGTCATTGAAGCCGTCGCGGATATAGCCGCCGTCCTTCGTGAGAGCGGGCGGATCCTCGGCTATGGCATTCTCCGCGAGGGTCGCTATCTCGGTGAGCGGGTCGGTCTGCGCGTTGAGCTTCGCGAGGAGCTTGACCTCCCCTGCCTCCGCGAGCTTCTCCTTCAGAAGCGGTATGCGCTTGCAGGTATTGCCGAGCGCCATGATATCTCTCGGTCCCGCCGCGCGGTACACTACCCTCGTTATCAGTCTCTCGAGGTCGTATATCCCGCTTAAGCACTCTCGCGTCTCCTCGAGCAGAACATAATCGGAGACGAACCTGTCCACAGCGTCGAGGCGCTCGAGGATATTGCCCGCGTCAAGAAGCGGCTGCTCGATGAAGCTCCGCAGCTTGCGCCGCCCCATGGCGGTCTTTGTGCGGTCGAGAACCCATATCAGCGAACCCCTCCGTTCGCCGTTGCGCATGGTCTCGGTAAGCTCGAGATTGCGCCGGGTGGTCAGCGGCAGATCCATATATTCGTCGGTGAAGTGCACAGTCAGGCGCACCGAGCGCTTTATCCGCGCCTTCTGCGTGTCGTTGATATACCTGAACACCGCGAGCAGCGCCTTCTCCGCGAGCGGCACCTTCACAAGCTCATGGGCTCCCTCCTGCTCGCTGAAATACTGCTCGTACAGATCCTCCTTGTCGTTGAGTGAGAACGCCGACGCGTCCAGCAGCTCCCCCGCCGCCTTTTCGAGCCGCGAGTGAATAAACGCGTTCACCTGTTTGTAATCAAGGAAGTTATCGTTGAAAAGCAGCTCCGCCGGCACATAACGCGATATCTCCGCGTTCATTTCCTGCTCCAGCGTTTTGCCGCGCTTCTCCAGTGCGTGGAACTCGCCCGTGGAGATGTCAGCGAACACCATTCCGCAGACTCCCTCCTCGCAGAAGAAGCAGCCGATGTAGTTGTTCCTGCTCTCGTCGAGCATACTGTCCTCGTAGAGCGTTCCGGGGGTCACGACCCTTATCACTCCGCGCTCGACGAGACCCTTCGCCAGAGCGGGGTCCTCCATCTGTTCGCATATCGCGACCTTGTGTCCGTTGTCTATCAGGCGCTTGATATACTGCTGCACCGAATGGTACGGCACGCCGCACATCGGCACTCCCGCACGGGAGGTGAGCGTCAGCTCCAGCTCCTTGGATATATTCACCGCGTCCTCGTAGAACATCTCATAGAAGTCCCCGAGGCGGTAGAACAGCACACATTCCTTGTACTCGTCCCGCACCTTCAGGTACTGCTCCAGCATAGGAGTTACTTTCTTTTCGCTTTCTTCCCTGACACTCATTTTTTCACCGCTTTTCAATAAACAATCAATACTTGTCCGTCAGCAATCAAAGTTTTCGCTCAAGCCTTTCTCAGAATGCTTGCCGCCGGAGGCAACCCGAGCGTAAGCGACACTCAGCCGCAGCCGCCGCAGGTCGCGCAGCTCCCGCCGCAGCCGTGGGCGGCATGGGGGTCGCAGGTGGCAGGGTTCTCTCCCTCGCAGCTCATGGAGATTATCATGTTCACCTCGTTGAGCAGCATATCCAGCGCGTTCTTCACGACAGCGAAGTTCGCCATGTTGACATTCTTCATCACGTCGCCGTAAGCGTCCTGCATATCCTTGTTCATCAGGCGTATCTTCTCAGCGTCCTGCTCATCTTCGGGCTTCTGCATTTCAGCCGCTAAAAGCTGCCGCTTGCCGCTGAAGACGGAGATAAGCTCCTGCAAGCCCTCGTCAGCGTCGTTCGCAGCCTTCGCCGCCACATAATCCTTGTATCTCGGGTCTGCCTGTATAGCCTTTCCGAGTTCTCTTGCTGCCATTATTGCGTCCATAGTTATATTCTCCTTTGTTATTATTCTTCCTTCGTGAAAATGTTCTGCACGGGACCTTCACCCCATGTCATGGTCTTTTTGTCGTCCGAGAACCTTGTTATATGAGTGCTTGTTCCCTTACTGTTCTCATACGGACGGGTAGTTATCTCGTTTCCGGATATCTGATAATCTCCCTGCGATGCATCACCGGCTTTTGTGTGGGTGTACTTTCCGTCATCGTAGAACGTATAGGTCTCTCTGCCGAAGGAAGCCTCACGCGTCCATCTCCCCAGAACATCAGCGGGGTCTATGTCGGGAGCGGGCTCCGAGCCTCCGAACAGCTCTCCAAGCGCCTCCAGCGGCTCACAGCTCCCCGCGGTGAATATGAGCGTGAACACCATAAATATCGCCGCAATTACCAGAAGCTTTCTTTTCATTTTCGTTCTCCTTTCACGAACCGTTACCGTTTTATTGCTCCGAGGAGCCCTGTTCCTCAAGATCGGCGTAGGTCTCATCAAATTCATCGAGCAGTTTGTTTATCTTTCCTCTGTCGTAAAGCCCACAGCTTTTCCAGAAGCTCAGAATGCTGTAAAGCTCATCTTCTTTTTTGTCCTCAAACATAACGCACAGATGACCGTCCGTATACGCGCTGTCCTTGGGATCGACGCCGCAGCAGGCAAAGTCGTTCCCCAGCCGCCAGCAGTCCTCGCAGTGCAGCTCCCTCGGCTCGGGAAGGAAGACACAGTTCCTGTCCGGCTCGGTAGGCTCCCAGCTCTCACAGCGGGTACACAAGCAAAGTCCCTGTTTGTTATCGGTAAAATATTTGCAGTTTTTACATTGCAGCATAACTCATACCCTCCTTGATATGGTCTATAACAGCTCTCCTTTCAGAGCCCACGGAAGCGCCTTTGTTATCTTTACGTCAACGAACCGACCGCACAGCTCGTCGTCTCCCGCGAAATCCACTATGATGTTCTGCCTCGAGCGTCCCGTCAGCAGTGTCTCGTCCGTGCGCCCGCGCCCCGTGCAGAGAACGCGCATCGTCGTGCCGACATAGCGTTCGTACGCCCGCTCACCAAGACTGCCCTGTACCTCCAGCAGCTCGCGGAACCACCTGCCCTTCTCCTCCGCAGGGACCGGGTCGTCCATTTCCGCAGCCTTTGTTCCCTCGCGGCGGCTGTATATGAACGTGTAGGCGCTGTCAAAGCCCACCCTATTCATCAGCTCCAGCGTCATCTGAAAGTCCTCGTAGGTCTCGCCGGGAAATCCCACGATTATATCGGTGGTGAGCTGCAGGTCGGGTATGCGGCTCTTGGCGTACTCCACCAGCTCCAGATACTTTGCAGTGTCGTAGTGGCGGTTCATGAGCTTCAGTATCCTGTCGCTGCCGCTCTGTACGGGCAGATGCAGGTGGTGAGAGATGTGACGGCTGTCCGCTATCACGTCTATCAGCTCGTGTGAGCAGTCCTTCGGGTGAGATGTCATGAACTCCACATAGTACTCACCCTCGAATTTGTCCAGTCCCTTCAGCAGCTCCGGGAAGCTAATTCCCTTGTCCTTGCCGTAGGAGTTCACATTCTGCCCCAGCAGCAGTATCTCCTTGTACCCGTCCGAGACGAGCTTCCCTACCTCCGAGATGACCTCCGACGGCTCGCGGGAACGCTCACGTCCCCTCACCTTCGGGACTATGCAGAAGGTGCAGAAATTGTTGCAGCCGTACATTATCGGAACGCTCGCCTTGAAGCTCTCACTCCGCCGCACGGGTATCCCCTCCGCCACAACACCGTCTATGTCGGGTATGCAGACAGTGCGTTCTCCCTTTTCGTATATCCCGTACAGCAGCTCCGGGAAGCGGTGCTGAACATGGGTGCCGAATATAAGGTCAACGAACGGGAATCGCTGCTTCATGCGCTGGGCTATGTGCTCCTGCTGCACCATGCAGCCGCAGACAGCTACCACCATGCCGGGGTTCTTCTCCTTGAAGTGCTTGAGCGCTCCCACGTTACCGAAGACCCTGTTCTCCGCGTTCTCGCGGACCGCACAGGTGTTGTACAGCACGAGGTCGGCATTTTCGGGACTGTCGGTAAAGCCGAAGCCCATTTCCGCGAGCATACCGTCTATCTTCTCCCCGTCCGACACATTCTGCTGACAGCCATAGCTGTGCGTATACGCGAGGGGCTGATGTCCGAGCAGGTGCGTGACCGCTCTGACGCGCTGTATGAAAAAACGCTGCTCCTTCAGTTCCTCCTCACTTACCCTGCTTACCGCCAAAGCCGTCACTTCCTTTCACAAATGCGTATAATATTCCAATCATAAATTATAGTATAACATAAATCCGCCCATTTTTCAAGTACTTTTTCATTTCGGGAACGCTTCAAAAGAAATATGAAATTTTTGTGAAATCTGTCAAAAATCTTACAAATTTTCAAAAAATACTTGTAAATTATTTCGGAATGTGCTATAATAAAATCACAAAAAGGGCGCACGCCCGTCTGAAAGGAATGATCACAGCAATGAAGGTTCAGATCACAGCAAAGAAAATGCAGTTAAGCCAGAGCTTCACGGATTACGCGGAGGAAAAGCTCTCCTCGAAGCTCGACAAATTCTTCGGAGATGAGGCAAGCGCGAAGCTTATCCTCACAGAACAGAAAAATAAGATCATACTCGAGCTTACCGTCGTATATGACGGCATCACCTTCCGCTCCGAGCAGTCCGCACAGGATAAGAACGACGCTCTCGACGCGTGCATCGACAAGATAATCCGTCAGATCAGAAAAAATAAGACCCGCCTCTCAAAGCAGCTCCGTGACAGCTCATGGACAGATAAGATCGAGGCTGTTCCCGATGAGGAGATCGACTATGAGGTCATCAAGCACAAGAAGTTCGAGCTTCGCCCCATGTCCGTCGAGGAGGCTATACTCCAGATGAACCTGCTCGGACATTCGTTCTTCATGTTCAAGAATGCCGAGTCCGGCGATGTGAACGTGGTCTACAAGAGAGCCGATGAGAAATACGCGGTGCTCGAGCCCGAGAAATAAATAACATCAAAGGCATCTTCGCTCGGCGGGGATGCCTTTTCGGTATTTAGTCACATCATTGAGTTGATGTTAATACAATAAATCGGATTTTATACTTATATGGTGGATAGAATTGGAACTGATTACAAGCAGACTGACAATCAGAAATCTATGTCCTGACGATTGGAAAGTAATAAAGGAAATATGGCAGGATTTTGATAAATCCGCTTATGCACAATATGATGTTCCTCATAGTAATAATGATATTGAAATACAAAAACTTGTAAAGAGTTTTTCTGAAAGCAATGACTTTTTCCTTGTCATGCTTTCTGCAACAAAAGAAGTCATTGGCACTGTTGACTTGCATAATACAGGCAATGGATATGATATTGGTTTTTGTTTTCTGTCAAAATTTCAAGGAAACGGATATGCAAAAGAGAGCTGCACTGCCTTAATAAAGCTATTTGCAGAAAATGGAAGCAAACGTTTTTCAGCAGGAACGGCATTGAAAAACACACCCGCTGTAAAGTTGCTGACAGCCTTAGGATTTAGTAGAGTAAATACTGAACAAGTGACTTTTTACAAAGATGAAATGGGAAATAATATTTATTTTGAAGGAGGTAAATTTGAACTATTGATATAAAGCTTGATTTACTCAATAAGAATCAATCGAATAATATAATACAGTCTGGTATTTTACCCGTATAAAACACAAAGCAGCCTGAAGAATATGCTCTTCAGGCTTCTTTTATTTCAGAATTACCCGGATAATACCGCTTGGGAGCGCAGACTCCGCGCCGCAAAAAAAGACGAACCCTTCGGTTCGTCTCAGATGCTTGTGCCGAACTCCCGTTCAGCCCCTATTATGCTCTTACATCCATGAGAGCCCCGCGTCCGTCCGCAGGCGGTGCGGCTTCCGAAATGCTTTCTATAAGCTCGGCGCTGGCTGCCTCATCGGCATTCATGAACTTCTTCATAAGCGCGAGGCTCGCGTCGGTCTGCAAATTCGACCGTGCCATGCTCATAGACATAGTGGAGAGGAAATTTGATATTCCGTCCATATCCAAGCACCTCCTTCATCCTTGTAGCTTAATTATACCGTAACTGAAATGTAATTTCAATAGCTATTTTCCACAATTTTCCACGCGTTTTTTAGGCTATTTCGCCGCGGTACGCTTCTTGACCGGCTGCTCGGCGTGGTGCAGCAGCGCCTTTTTCTCGCCGTGCACGATCTGCGGAGGCTCTTCTCCGCGGGCGCACTTGGCATTGACTATTATCTTCACTATGGTCTCGTCGCTGGGTGTTTCGAACATTGTTTCGTTGAGCAGCGATTCGAGAATGGTGCGAAGTCCGCGGGCGCCTGTCTTGCGCTCTATGGACTTCTTTGCGATCTCACGGAGAGCGTCGGTCTCTATTTCCAGCTCTACCCCGTCAAGGCTGAACAGGTAGCTGTACTGCTTTACTATTGCATTCTTCGGCTCGACAAGTATCTTTATCAGAGCGTCCTCGTCCAGCTCGTCGAGCACCGCTATGACCGGAAGTCTTCCGACAAGCTCGGGGATTATTCCGTACTTTACGAGATCGTCGGGCTCAACAGCGTGGAAAAGCTTGGTGAGCGACTTGTCCTTCTTTTCGGTTATCTCCGCGCCGAAGCCGAGAGCCGAGGAATTGATGCGCGCGGCTATGGTCTTGTCTATGCCGTCGAACGCGCCGCCGCATATAAAGAGGATATTCTGCGTATTTATCTGGATAAACTCCTGATTGGGGTGCTTTCTGCCGCCCTGAGGGGGAACATTCGACACCGTGCCCTCCACTATCTTGAGGAGAGCCTGCTGTACGCCCTCGCCGCTGACATCGCGGGTTATGGAAGTATTCTCCGAACGGCGGGATATCTTGTCTATCTCGTCGATGTAGATGATGCCGTGCTCGGCAGCCTCGATATCGTAGTCAGCCGCCTGTATCAGACGCAGCAGCACATTCTCGACGTCCTCACCGACGTAGCCCGCCTGAGTGAGCGTGGTCGCGTCCGCTATGGCGAAGGGGACGTGAAGTATCCTCGCGAGAGTCTGCGCGAGCATGGTCTTGCCGACACCGGTGGGACCCAGCAGGAGCACGTTGCTCTTCTGGAGCTCGATATCCGTATCGTTCTCCTCATTCGCCACAGTTCTCTTGTAATGGTTGTACACGGAGACGGCGAGTGTCTTCTTCGCTTCCTCCTGACCTATGATATACTGATCCAGCACAGCCTTGATATCCGCGGGCTTGACTACCGCAGCCTGCTCGGAGTGACGCTTCTTCGGCTGAGCGGTGCGCTTCTTCGGCACGGTTATCTCCGAAACGTCGCCCTCGTCCAGCAGCATCCGGTAAGAAGCGAGCACGCACTCGTTGCATATCGCGGCGTTGTTGGAATACAGCATTCTTATTACTTTGTCATCGGATTTTCCGCAGAAACTGCATCTGAGCATAATGCGAATTCCTTTCCTCGGGGCTTCTGCGCCCTTATCTCTTGTCTATTACCTTGTCGATCAGACCGTACGCGAGAGCCTCCTCCGCGGTCATGAAGTTGTCGCGGTCGGTATCTCTCTCTATCACCTCTATCGGCTGACCTGTCATCTCGGAGTACATTCTGTTCATCTTTTTCTTGATGTTCACGATATGCTTAGCGTGTATCTCGAAGTCGGACGCCTGCACTCTTCCGGTGCCGCCGAGAGGCTGGTGTATCATTATCTCGCTGTTCGGGAGGGCGAGTCTCTTGCCCTTCGCTCCGGCAGCCAGCAGGAACGAGCCCATGGATGCCGCCATGCCCATGCAGATAGTGGATACATCGCACTTGATGTAGTTCATGGTGTCGTAGATAGCCATACCGTCGGTTATCGAGCCGCCGGGACTGTTGATGTAGAGGGAGATATCCTTTTCGGGATCCTGACCCTCGAGGAACAGGAGCTGAGCTACCACAAGTCCGGCGGTAACGGAATTCACTTCCTCATGGAGCATTACTATCCTGTCGTTCAGCAGGCGGGAATAGATGTCGTATGCGCGCTCACCGCGCCCCGTCTGTTCGATGACTGTAGGTACAAGGCTCATATAATCCATATTCTGTCGTTCCTTTCCGTGCGGTTTATTCGTTTGTCTCTTCGGCGGAATCCTTCTCCGTTACATCGGCGTTGTCGCGTACAAGGTCGAATGCCTTGCCGACTGCGAGATCCTGCTTGATGCTCTTCTCGGAGATGAGCTTCTTGACCTCGTCGATATCTCTCTTGTACTGCTCTGCGAGCTCCTTGTACTGGTCCTCGATCTCCTCCGCGGAAGCGTCGAGTCCCTCGAGCGCCGCTATCTTCTCGAGACCGAGACGGAGCTTGACCTGTGTTTCGGCGGGCTCTCTGAAGGTATCTCTGAACTTCTCCATGGTAAGACCGGTGTAGCCGAGATAATCCTTTATCGTAACGCCCGTGTATCTGTTTCTGTATTCCCATTCGCGGAGCATATCGTTGATGCGGGTCTCTATCATAGCGTCCGGGATCTCCGCCTCAACGAGCTTTGCAAGCTCCGTGGAGATGGTGTTGTCCAGGTCGGACTTTGCGTGCTCGTCAGCATGCTCCTGAAGCTTTGTCTTGAGGTCAGCCTTATACTCGTCGAGAGTATCGAACTCGCTTACGTCCTTTGCGAACTCATCGTCGATATCAACGAGCTCCTTGCCCTTGATCTCGTGTATTCTGCACTTGAACACAGCGGGCTTGCCTGCAAGCTCCTTGGCGTTGTAGTCCTCGGGGAAGGTAACGTTCACCTCGAAGTCCTCGTCGATGCTCTTGCCCTCGATCTGATCCTCGAAGCCGGGGATAAATCTGCCGCTGCCGAGCTCGAGGTTGAACTTCTCGCTCTTGCCGCCCTCAAAGGGCTTGCCGTCAATGAAGCCCTCGAAGTCGAATACTACTGTATCGCCCTTCTGAGCGGGTCTGTCTGTGACGTCGATAATTCTCGCGTTGCTGTTTCTTACGCGCTCGACCTCAGCGTCAACGTCCTCGTCCGTAATAGTCTTGACAATTTTATCGACCTTTAATCCCTTGTAGCCGTCAATAGTGACCTCGGGCTTTACTGTAATGGTGACCTTGAAGGTAACGCCGTTCTCCTTGCTGATATCCTCTACCTTTGTATCGGGAATGTCAACTGCCTCGAGCTGCTGGTCGTCGATAGCGTCGGAAACGAGCTTCTGGTATATGCCGTTCACCGCGTCCTCAAAGAAAAAAGTCTCGCCGTATCTCGCCTCGATCATCTTTCTGGTAGCCTTGCCTTTTCTGAAGCCGGGGATCTGGATATTCTTCTGTCTTCTCTTGAAAGCGTTGTTGAGCGCGGTCTCGAATTCCTGCGCGTCAGCCTTGATCTCCAGCTCGACTGTGTTTGTCGCCGTCTTGTTGTTCGAAATTACTTCCATTGTGTTTAACCTCCGTAAAATTGCAAAATTATATTATGTATTTCTATAATTTCCGTAATTAATTTATCTTTACCGGCATGAAGCCGAGGTAGTCCGCGGATATCATTCTGTACTCCGTTCCTTCGTACTCCCCGATGAACGCCTTTTCGTGCAGCGCGCGTCCGTGTATGTGACCGTAGTAGCACCGCTTTATGCCGAACTCCTTTATCACACGCAGGATATACTCGTTCGTCTCACCGCCGTACACGGGCGGGTAGTGCAGGAACGCTGTCAGCTCGCCGCCGAGCTTCACGCCCTCCGCTGCCGACATACGGAGCCTTCCCTCCTCGCGGTTGAGCACCTTCAGGTCAGCCTCCTCGGTGCCGTCGTTTATCCAGCCCCTCGTGCCGACCACGCTTATCCCCTCCACGAGGAACGCGTTATTGTTGAGTATCCGTATCCTGTTCAGTCCCTTTTCGGAGAGGTACCTGTTCATCTTTCCGAGGGTGTTCCACCAGTAGTCGTGGTTTCCCTTCAGGAATATCTTGCTGCCTGTAAGTTTATCGTTGATGTACCGGAAATCCGTCTCCGTCTCCTCCAGCTTCATAGCCCATGAGATGTCGCCGGGGACTATCACCGTGTCGCCGTCACCGACAACACTGTTCCAGTTCTCCGTAAGCCGTTCGACGTAATTCGCCCAGCCGCGGAATATATCCATAGGCTTCTCTTCTCCGAGGGACAGATGCAGATCCGCTATCGCAAAAACACTCATCTGCCGCCGAGGAAATCCAGCACGACCTTCGGCATACCGCTCTTCTCCACGGAGCCCGAGAAGCGCACAGCCTTTGTCTTTGTAGCCGCGAGAGGCGCGGGCATCGTTGTGCCTGTGTGCTCCTCCAGCTTGTCAATTATCGTGAACTCGTCCAGCCCCTCCGTGTTCCCGCCGACTGCCTCATAGACAGCCTTGCCGAACTTGTAGGGGTTTGCCGTGGACGCGATGATCGTTTTTGTCTCATCTCCCGTGGCAGCCTTGTAGTCCCCGTATACCTTATACGCAACGCCCGTGTGGGTGTCCATAAGGTAGGAATACTCGTCGAACGCCTGCTTTATCGCACCCTTTGTGGCAGCGTCATCGCAGCAGCCTGCCCAGAAGAGCTCCTTTATCTTCGCTTTTACGTCGTCCGTCACCTCGTACTTACCGTCCTTCGCCAGCTTGCCGAACCACTCGGCTATCTGCTTGTCGTTTCCTCCCGTGAGGTGCCAGAGCAGTCTCTCCAGATTGCTGGAAATGAGGATATCCATAGAGGGGGATATCGTCGTGTAGAAGTGTCTGTTTCTGTCATATACGCCGGTGTTGATGAAATCTGTCAGAACGTTGTTCGCGTTGGACGCGCAGATCAGCTTGTTCACCGGGAGTCCCATTTCCTTTGCGTAGTAAGCTGCGAGGATATTGCCGAAATTTCCGGTGGGGACTACTATATTCACCTTCTCGCCGTATTCAATGTCGCCGCTCTCAACAAGGGACGCGTACGCCGAGATGTAGTATACTATCTGCGGGGAAAGTCTGCCCCAGTTTATGGAGTTGGCGCTCGAGAAGGTCTTGCCCATTCTCTCAAGCTCCGCCTTTACGGCATCGTCCGTGAATATCGCCTTGACACCGTTCTGGCAGTCGTCGAAATTGCCCTTTACCGCGCATACGTTGACATTGCTGCCCTCCTGCGTGGTCATCTGGCGCTTCTGCATATCGCTGACACCGTCCTCGGGGTAGAATACCGTGATAGATGTGCCGGGAACGTCCTTGAAGCCCTCCAGCGCAGCCTTTCCGGTGTCACCCGATGTCGCCACGAGTATGGCTATCTCCTTGCCGTCAATGACCTTCTTTGCCGAGACGGTGAGCAGATACGGAAGTATCTGAAGTGCCATGTCCTTGAAGGCGCAGGTGGGACCGTGCCACAGCTCGAGAATGTATGTGCCGGGCATGAGATGTGATATTTCAGAAATGTTCCCGCTGTCGAAGTTCTTGTCAGAGTAGGCTCCGTTCACGCAGTACTTGATCTCGTCAGCAGAAAAGTCGGTGAGGTACTTCGAAAATACGTCGAAGGCTCTTTCGGGATAGGACTTCTTGCAAAGAGCGAGTATCTCGTCCTTTGTCATAGCCGGTATGCTCTCCGGCACGAACAGTCCGCCCTCCTCCGAGAGCCCCTGCGCTATCGCCTTTGCGCTCGTTACGCTTATACCGTTGTTTCTTGTGCTTTTGTAATTCATATATATTATCTCCTAATTCTGTTCATAGCCTCCGGGGATACCGAACGCATCGAACGCGTTCTCTATGTATTCCAGCTTTACAGCCCTCGGGATCTCTCCCGCCGTCACCGTGACGAATGCCGCGTCAAAGCGTATCGTACCGGCTTCTGTGGGGTGCTCGCGCAGATACCGTTCAGCCGTCCGTATCACGAGAGCCTGCTTCTTCGGCGTGACCGCGTCAGCTCCGTCGGTCAGCGAGCCCACCTTGCGGGTCTTGACCTCCACGAACGCCAGCACTCCGTCACGCTCCGCGGCAATGTCTATCTCGCCGCCGCGCACGCGGTAGTTCCGTGCGGCTATCGTCCAGCCGTTTCTTATGAGGTACTCGCAGACGTATTCCTCGCCTGCTCTTCCCCTGTCGTGACGCTCGCTCATATCGGGTGTTTCTTGAAGAACGAACGTCTGTGCTCGGGACAGAAGCCGAACTGACGCAGCTTCTCATAGTGCAGAGCCGTTCCGTAGCCCTTGTGCTTCGCGAACTCGTACTCTGGGTACTTCGTGTCCAGCTCCTTCATGTACCTGTCACGGGAGACCTTCGCGAGGATCGAAGCAGCAGCTATGCTCGCGGAAACGAAATCGCCCTTGACCACAGACTCCGCGGGAATGCCGAGCTGTGGTACCTTGTTCCCGTCTACAATAGCGTAGTCAGGCTTTTCCGCCAGTCCGTCAAACGCCCGCTTCATCGCGAGCATCGCAGCCTGCAGTATATTCAGCTCGTCTATCTCCGCAGCTGACGCCGTCGCGATGCAGTATGACACCGCGTTTTCGGTTATCTCGTCAAACAGCGCTTCCCTCTTCTTCTCCGAGAGCTTTTTGCTGTCGTTGAGCCCGTCTATGAATATATCCTCCGGCAGTATCACAGCCGCCGCGTAGACCGCGCCCGCAAGGGGACCGCGTCCCGCCTCGTCGATGCCGCAGATAACGCCGTATTTCTTCCGGTATTCCCTGTCAAATTCAAACCGCTGCAGCAGCTCACGGTCTTTCAAGAGAGATCCTGCCAATCTTACCGCTCCTGTATTCGTCAAGCAGTGCCGCGGCAGCACGTTCCGTGTCCGGTACGCCGCCCGACTGCATCATTCCGCGCTTCTTCGCTATCAGCTCCAGCAGATCCCCGTCGAGGGTATCGAGCTTGTAGCGTTCCTTCAGCCGCTCCGGGTAATTCTCCGCGAGTATCGCTCCCAGCTCCGCCGCAAGGCTCTCCGCGTCGGTCACGTCGTCCTTTATGGCGCCCGTGAAAGCGAGCTTCAGCGCAGCCTGTTTATCATCGAACTTCGGCCACAGTATCCCGGGCATATCTAGGAGCTCGACCTCCTTGTCTATGGTCACCCACTGCTTTCCGCGGGTAACTCCGGGTCTGTCCTCGACCCTTGTCTTGCGGGAATTCGCCATGCGGTTGATGAAGGAGGATTTCCCGACATTCGGGATACCCAGCACCATTACCCGCAGAGCCTTTCCGACGGTGCCTTTTGCGCGCCGCCGTTCCAGCAGCTCCGCAAGCTCCGACTTGAGCACCGGGAGGAACCTGTTTATCCCCTTCCCGCTGCGGCAGTCGCAGACTATCGTCTTTATGCCCTTGCTTTCATAGGATCTGCGCCACTCGGCGGTGATGCTGTCGTCCGCCTGATCGCATTTATTGAGTATTATTATCCTCGGCTTGGTGCCGACGATATCGTTTATCATGGGGTTCCTGCTCGATTCCGGGATACGGCAGTCAACTACCTCCGCTACCGCGTCCACAAGCTTCAGATCCGCTTCGATAAGACGGCGGGTCTTGGTCATGTGTCCCGGGAACCACTGTATATCGCTTTCGTATGCCATTTTCCGTCACTCCCGGGCATTAAGCTCTGTCAATCGTACAGCCCGCCGAGCTTGTCAAAGGGATAGAGGCGGAAATACGCCTTTCCGACCACATAGCGCTTGTCGATAAAGCCGATCAGCCGTGAGCGGCTGTCGGTAGAACCGTTCCTGTTATCCCCCATTACGAACAAGCAGTTTTCCGGCACTGTGAAATCACCGCCCTGACCTTCATCTGTACGGGTGAAGTCGTTTATCATGTGTCCGTCCTCGTACAGCACGCCGTCCCTCGACGTTATGTTGAGCACTTCCCCGTTTCTTTTCACGGTGCCTGCCCAGTAATCTATATTTATGGTATCGCCGGGAAGTCCTATAACGCGCTTGACTATAGCCTTGCCGGCTCCGTCTTTATCGTTCGGGAGGGTATCCGACCAAACCACCACTATATCGTTGTATGCCGGCTCATAGCCCGCGTCCCACACCAGCAGGAGCTGTTTGTCCTCCAGCGTAGGGACCATCGAGGTGCCGTCTACCGAAGTGGTTCGGGTCACAAGCACGAACAGGAACGCGAGTATGAGCAGCCCGTAAAAAATATTGTCGAACCAATCGTACAGATCCGCTGCTATACCGTATGGCTTTGTCTTTGGAAGCTCACCGGTCTCAGCGCTTTCCGCAGCCGTCATGACTTCTTCGTCCAATCCGCTCACCCCCGCCCGTTAAATAAATCTCGTTCATATTTCCGAAGCAAAAGAACGAATACAGGCAATAACGGTTTCCCGTTATCACCCTTTCGTCTTTCCGGAATACGGGCTATCAATACTTGCCCTTTACCTTTGCAGCCTTACCTACTCTGTCTCTCAGATAGTAAAGCTTTGCTCTGCGGACTACGCCTTCTCTTACGACTTCGACCTTGTCAACAGAGGGGCTGTGGATCGGGAATACTCTCTCGATACCTACGCCGTGTGCCACTCTTCTGACTGTGAATGTCTCGTTGATACCGCCGTGCTTCTTGGCGATAACTGTGCCTTCGAAGACCTGAATACGGGACTTGTCGCCCTCCGAGATACGAACGTGTACCTTTACGGTATCACCCACGCTGAACTGCGGTGCTTCGGTCTTCATGCTGTCCTGAGC
>CAJOMV010000026.1 GCA_905235805.1 uncultured Ruminiclostridium sp. | reverse complement strand
CGGGATAAGGCGGAGCGCCTCGTCGCTGCCGCTTGCGCGGGTATTGGTGAGGTGCTTCTTCTTGCACACATTGACCGTGATGTCACCGAGCTTGGGGGATACGCCGACTATCATGCCCTCGTATACGTCGAGACCGGGGTCTATGAACATAGTGCCGCGGTCCTGCAGGTTCCAGATACCGTAGGCGCTGGAGGTGCCTGTCTCGAATGCGACGAGGGAGCCGGTGGTGCGGACGGGGATATCGCCCATGTAAGGCTCATAGCCGAGGAACAGGGTGTTCAGCACGCCTTCGCCCTTGGTGTCGGTGAGAAATTCGCTGCGGTAGCCGAAAAGTCCCCTCGAGGGAATCTTGAATTCCATACGGGTGCGGGAGCCTACCGGGTGCATTTCGAGCAGCTCCGCCTTGCGGACGCCCATTTTCTCCATGACCGCTCCGACGCTATCGTCGGGAACATCTATGACGAGCTTTTCCATAGGCTCGCACTTTACGCCGTCTATCTCCTTGTAGAGCACGCGGGGAGTGCTGACCGAGAGCTCATAGCCCTCGCGGCGCATGGTCTCGATAAGTATGGACAGGTGCATTTCACCGCGGCCGGCTACATCATAGGCGTCGCGCACCTCGCTCTCCTTGACGCGCAGGGACACGTCCTTCAGCAGCTCGCGCTCGAGGCGCTCGCGTATCTGACGTGATGTGACATACTTGCCCTCACGTCCCGCGAAAGGGCTGTCGTTGACCGAGAAGGTCATCTCGACCGTGGGCTCGCTTATCTTGACGAAGGGCAGAGCCTCCACAGCATTGGGGGAGCAGACAGTCTGTCCTATGGTTATGCCCTCTATGCCCGAGAAGCATACTATATCACCGACGGAGGCTTCCTGCACGGGAGTTTTCCCGAGTCCGTCAAATTCGTAAAGGCTGACTATCTTCGATTTGAAGGGGGTGATCGTGTTGTGGTAGTCGCAGACTGTTACCTCGCTGTTCTGTTTTATCACGCCGCGCTCTATGCGTCCGATCGCTATTCTGCCGACATACTCGCTGTAATCTATGGACGACACGAGAAGCTGGAGCTCTCCGTCCGGGTCGCCCTCGGGAGCGGGGATATGCTCGAGTATCATATCGAACAGCGGGATAAGGTTCTCGCCCTGTACATCGGGGTCGAGGGAGGCGGTGCCGTTTCGTCCGGAGCAGAATACTACCGGGCTTTCGAGCTGCTCATCGTCCGCGTCGAGGTCGAGCAGGAGCTCGAGCACCTCGTCCACGACCTCCTTCGAGCGGGCGTCGGGACGGTCGGTCTTGTTGACCACGACGATCACCTTGTGTCCGAGCTCGAGAGCCTTCTGGAGCACAAAGCGGGTCTGGGGCATGGTGCCCTCGAAGCTGTCCACGAGAAGGAGCACGCCGTTCACCATTTTGAGTATGCGCTCCACCTCACCGGAGAAATCCGCGTGGCCGGGGGTGTCGACTATGTTGATCTTGACGCCCTTGTAGTTGACCGAGGTATTCTTCGCGAGGATAGTGATACCACGTTCACGCTCTATGGCGTTGTTATCCATTACGCGCTCGACTATCGCCTGATTTTCGCGGTAAACGCCGCTCTGCTTGAGCATTTCATCGACCAGTGTGGTCTTGCCGTGATCGACATGGGCGATGATAGCTATATTTCTGAGGTCTTCTCTTTTCACTGCTTATCTTCCTTTTTAAATGGTATTGTAATTTTTGACGATTTATTATAGCACTGTTCCGCGGATTTGTCAAGCACATTTGTTCACACTTGACAAATGATATAATTTGGAATATAATGTAAAGTATGAAATTATGCGATCTGAAAGGAAATCAGGAAAATGTCCGATAACTTTGTAACACGATTTGCGCCCAGCCCCACGGGCTTTATGCACATAGGAAACCTGCGCACCGCGCTGTACGCGTTCCTGCTGGCGCGCGCCAACAACGGAAAATTCATACTCCGTATAGAGGACACCGATCAGGAAAGACTTGTGGAGGGGGCTGTGGACGTCATCTACAAGACCCTCGAAATGACGGGTATCACCCACGACGAAGGTCCCGATATCGGCGGTCCGAACGGTCCGTATGTGCAGAGCGAACGAAAAGACATATATATGAAATACGCGAAGGAGCTCGTCGAAAAGGGCGGGGCTTACTACTGCTTCTGCACGAAGGAACGGCTCGAAAAGCTCCACGAGGACGGCGATGTCGGCACAGGCTATGACCGCCACTGCCGCGACCTTCCGAAGGAGGAGGTCGAACGTAACCTCGCCGAGGGAAAGCCCTTCGTTATCCGCCAGAAAATGCCGCTCGAGGGGCGGACAGGCTATGACGACAGCGTGTTCGGGCATGTGGAAATGGACAATTCCGAGCTGCAGGATCAGATCCTGATAAAGGCGGACGGCTTCCCGACCTACAATTTCTGCCACGTCATCGACGACCACCTTATGGGCGTTACACATGTAGTCCGCGGAAGCGAATACCTCACCTCCACACCGAAGTATGCGCTGCTGTATGACGCGTTCGGCTGGGAAAGACCGGTATACTGCCACCTGCCGCTTCTCATGGGCAAGGACGCGGACGGCAATGTCAGCAAGCTCTCGAAGCGCCACGGCTCGGTAAGCTTCCAGGAGCTCTGCGCGAACGGCTACCTGCCCCACGCGATAATCAATTACATGGCATTCACCGGCTGGTGCCCGAAGGACACGAACGAGGAGTTCTTCACAATGGAGGAATTACAGAAGATATTCTCCATAGACGGTATCAGCAAATCCCCCGCCGTGTTCGATTATGACAAGCTGCTGTGGTTCAACAGCCACTATATCAAGGAAATGCCGCTCGACGAATTCATGGCGAAAGCTAAGCCGTATTACAGCGAAGAGCTGGCGGCGTTTGCGGACAACGAGAAGCTGGCACGGCTCGTGCAGACCCGCATTTCGGTATTTCCCGAGGTGAACGAGAAGGCGGAGTTCGTCAAGGGCCTGCCGGACTACGACAAGGAGCTCTTCGTCAACAAGAAGAACAAGACCACCGTTGAACAGTGCGCGGATATAATAGAATACGCGCTCCCGAAGCTGAAGGACGTCACAGACTGGAGCAATGACGCGCTGTTCGAGCTGCTGAAATCCATAGCGGACGAAAAGGGCGTCAAGGCGGGTGCCGTTATGTGGGCGATACGAATAGGCGTGTCCGGACTCGCAGTTACCCCCGGCGGCGCTACCGAGCTTATGGAGATACTCGGAAAGGACGCGTCGCTGAAGAGGCTGGAGACGAGCCTTGAGAGGATAAAGTGATGATTTACAGAAAATACCCCGACGAAAAGGCAGTTGATGAAGCGATCGCAAAGAAGGAACCGCTTATCATCGCAATATCATTCGATGAAGAGACTGCGCTTATGTCGTGGCTCGATGACAGCTTAGAGCATCACATACTGTTACAGCACTTTGACCTTGACCCGCGGGATATAGACAAATACTGGCGTATAGTCGTTGATAACGAGACCGCGGAATGGACTTTTGTCTGCCCTCAGGACTACAAAGGCATCAAAGACCGTCAGAAGCGCATCACAGCCTTTTACAACGACGGCATCACAGCTATCTCGAAGGTGATATCCGACCTCGGATATTTTGCGGATATCAGGATACCGCGCCGTTATCGCAGGCACTTTGATGCTATCGGCGATGACAGCACTTATTCGCCGTATGTGTGATATGAAGGAGGCGAGCGACAGTGGTGTTAATGGGAGAGGTAGCTCCGATATTGATCGGACTCGAGATGATAATTCTCACAGCCGGAGAAGGTCTTCTGCTGTTTATCGGGTCCGTCGTCCTGCTTCTCGCCTACAGGCGCAGCAAGCTCCCGGCGCTGATATCGGCTTTTCCCGCAGCGGCAGCATTTTTTGCCACCGACCTCTTCTTCGTTCTTTTCAATTTCAGGCGCACAACAGGTTCGACGATAGGGATTATGGACATTGTCATTGCGGCAGTTTCGGTAATGACCGCCGTCTCGATCATTTACAGCATCTTAGTCCTGATAATTTATATAAAACAAAAGAAAAATAAACCTATGGAGGAACAAAATGGGTAAGGATAACAAAGAAAACAACTTCGTTCCGCACGAGATACCGCGTCCCGAATTTCCGAAGCGCGCCGTCATAACAGGCGGTATGCCCTACGGCAACAAGACCCTACACTTCGGTCACGTCGGGGGCGTGTTCGTGTTCGCGGACGTTTACGCGAGATTTCTGCGTGACCGTATCGGCAAGGACAACGTGATATTCGTGTCCGGCACCGACTGCTACGGCTCGCCTATTGCCGAAGCATACAGAAAGCTTGCCGAGAGCGGCGGGTTCAAGGGCGATATCCGCGATTTCGTCCGCAGGAACCACGACGCGCAGAAGCAGACGCTCGACGATTATATGATAAGCCTCGACATTTTCGGCGCGTCGGGACTTGACCGCACCGCGGAGATACACAATGAGGAATCCGACCGCTTTATTCGTCGGCTCTACGAGAACGGACACCTCCGCCGTATCAGTACCAAGCAGTTCTATGATGAAAAGGCGGGCTGCTTCCTGAACGGCAGACAGGTCGTCGGAAAATGCCCGGTCGCCGGCTGCCAGTCCGAGAACGCGTACGCGGACGAGTGCGACCTCGGGCATCAGTATATGCCCGAGAACCTCATCGACCCGAAGAGCACTGTCACCGGCGAGACTCCCACGATGAAGGACGTCGAGAACTGGTATTTCGACCTTCCCGCGTACAACGGGCTGATGAAGGAGTATGTGGCGCGCATTCAGAAGCAGAAGAACGTCCGTCCCCTCGTTACCAAGACGATAGACGAGTTCCTGAAGGATCCCGTTATCTACATCAAGAACGAGTATCTTGACAGGTACAACGAAATAAAGGACAGCATGCCCGCCCACGAATTCATCGAGGAGCCGAAAAAGCCGTCCTTCACGATAAAATTCACCGAGCTCGACGAGATGAACAAGGCGTGCGAGGTACTCTCCGTGAACGGCATACGCTTCCGTACCGGCAAGACTCTCGTGCCGTTCAGACTGACCGGCAACATCGAGTGGGGCGTTCCCGCACCCGTCCTTGAAGGAGAGGAGCCGCTTACCGTGTGGGTATGGCCGGAATCTCTCTGGGCGCCCATATCCTTTACCAAGGCAGTCCTCGAGAACCGCGGACATGATATGGAGGAATGGCGGGACTACTGGTGCAGCAAGGACGCGCAGGTATATCAGTTCATCGGCGCGGACAACATCTACTTCTACGGTGTGGCTGAAATGGCGATGTTCATGGCTCAGCAGGGCAAGGACGGCAATCTCTCCGACCCGCCGGACGGCGAGCTGCAGCTCCCCATACTCTGCGCCAACAACCACCTGCTGTTCCTGAATGCCAAAGCCTCGAGCTCGGGCAAGATAAAGCCTCCCATGGCAGACGAGCTTCTCAACTGGTACACCCCCGAGCAGCTTCGTATGCACTTCCTCGGGCTTGCCCTAGGTCAGCGAAGCGTAAGCTTCAACCCGAAGCCTCTCGACCCGACGATAGAACCGGACAGCGAGGAGGCGGAGAAGCCCGACCCTGTGGTAAAGGACGGCTTCCTGCTCTCGAACGTGTTCAACCGCATTATCCGTACCTGCTTCTACACTACGCAGAAGTATCTGAACGGCATAATGCCTGTCGGCGATATCGAAGAGCAGGTGCTTGCCGACGCGAAGAAAGCCATACTCGACTATGAGCGCTTCATGTACAGGTTCGAGTTCCACCAGTGCACCTACGTCCTCGACAGCTATATCCGCAAGGCAAGCAAATATATGGCAAAGAACCTCGGCGACGCGGAAAAGAACAACGACAACGAGCTTCGCAGAAAGACGCTCATCAATGTGTTCCACATGATACGCACAGCCGCGGTGCTGCTGCACCCCATGGCTCCCAAGGGTACGGAGATGATACGCGAGTATTTGTATATGGACGAAAGCTTCTGGAGCTGGGACAGGATATTTGAGCCGATCTCCGCTTTCACAGGCGGTCTGGACAGCACGCTCAAGTTCCTCGAGCCCCGCGTCGATTTCTTCACCCGCCACCCCAGTCAGTTCGATTCGGCTGATACGGAATAAGCGGCAGGCGCTTTTTTGCGGACGAACAGCGCATTCAAAGCTGAACGATCTCCCTTTTTCGACCGGTAATAACGGCGAAGAAGGGAGATTTTTTACAATTTGTAACCTGTTCCCGGAAAATTGTAACCAAATCGTAATCACATTGTAACCGCTTTGTAGTTGTATTCCGGTATTTTATGTGATATAATGCAATTGTAGAGAAAAGAAAGGGAAAAACGGTAGGACACCGTAAAGAAGGTTTCCAAAGTCGCGCACGACGCGCGCATAAAAGAAACCTTCGAAATAAAGGGGATACTTAAATACACAAAACCAATACGGGTGCAGGGCGGCGGAACAAATATATATTGCCTGATCCGAATAAAAATCAAACCCACAGTCTGCCATTGCCTTAAAGTTCCGACCGTACCTGCTGCCGTTGCGGGAAATACAGTTTCCGATACATTTCTTTGCCTTACATATAAATCCTTCCTTAATCGACAAAAGCTCCGTTCAAGCTGTGAACGGAGCTTTTGTTGTCTTTATCTGTCAGTCTTCAAGTCCCTTGAGCGCCGCGAGCTCGTCACGGTTCACCTTTATGCGGGAATCGCGCAGGAGCTTGACGTCCTCCCGCTTATACGCGGCAGGCGGAGCGTCGGGATTGTTCTTCAGCTTGACCTTGAGTATTCCCGTGAGCAGGTTAGCCTCCTCGACATTGCCCTGACCGTCGGGAGTCTCCACCAGCGCTCCCACCTTCGGGGTGATGCGCAGGAGCGCGTCATAGCTGTCCTGCTCGTATTTCAGGCAGCACATGAGTCTGCCGCAGGTGCCGGAGATCTTCGTGGGGTTGAGGGAGAGGGACTGTTCCTTCGCCATTTTGATGGATACGGGCTGGAACTCCCCGAGAAAGCTCGAGCAGCAGAACGGACGACCGCATATACCCAGTCCGCCGAGCATCTTTGCCTCATCGCGCACTCCTATCTGCCGCAGCTCTATACGGGTGCGGTACACGCTCGCAAGGTCCTTGACCAGCTCGCGGAAATCCACGCGGCTCTCCGCGGAGAAATAGAACAGTATCTTGCTCCCGTCAAATGTGTATTCCACATTTATCGGCTTCATTTTCAGACCGTGCTCGGCTATCTTCTTCGTGAAGGTCCTGAGTATCTCTTCCTCTTTTGCCTCGTTGTCCTTTATCCGTTTGAAGTCCTCGTTGTTCGCCTTGCGGATTATCGGCTTGAGGGGAGCTACTATGGTGTTCTCCTCTACCATGCGGTTAGGTATCACGACCTCGCCGCATTCTACGCCTCGCGCCGTTTCGACTATCACCTTGTCGCCCTGCGCGACCTTTATCTTTCCCGGAGCGAAGTAATAGACCTTCCCTATCTCCTTGAATCTTATTCCGATTATCTCTGTCATTTAGTTCTCCTTATCTTTTCACATATCGGCGGCATCAAAGAACGCGCCGCAGCATTCCCCCGCGAACAGCCTTATGTTCGGGTTGGTGAACGACATTCCGTACAGCCGCACAGCCTCGTTGTACAGCTTCGTCAGCGCCTTCATCGAGTACGCGCCCGCAAGCTTGTCCGCCTGCGTCCTGAACGCCCCCGAGGACGGCTTTCCTCCGCGCTTCGCGGCAGCCTCCGCGAAAATATCGGACAATATCCCGATAGTCTCGAACAGCTCCTCGCGTGTCTTTAACGACATCAGCGCGGTCAGGCAGTCCAGCTCCTTCCGTGCGGCTATCGCGTTCGCGGCATCTGCCGCCGCGGTCATGTAGGAAAGCTCCTTACCGCTTTTCTCGAACGTCACCGCCGCGCCGATATTCCCTCCGAAGCGCTCGTACAGCTCCGCCGCACGATCGCCGGGTATGCCGTTTTCCGCAAGTCCCGCGGCAAAGCCGCTCTCATCGGCTCCGTCCACCTCTACTGCCGTGACGCGGGAGAGTATCGTCTCGAGTATCGGCACCTTCTTCTCCGCCGTAAAGATGTAGCGGTTGAAATCGAGGGGCTCCTCGATGAATTTCAGCAGGGCGTTCTGCTGCTGCGGCAGCATCTCGTCGAGCTTCTCGAACACGCACACCCTGATATCCCCGTCATTCGGTCTGATATAGCAGTCGGATATCAGCTGCCGCAGCCCGTCCATATTGTAGCGCTCCTTGTCTCCCATAAGCTGCAGGGGATAGATCACGTCGGGGTGTATGTGCTCCTCCACTCTGCGGCACTCGTTGCACGCCATACAGGGCACAGCCCCGTGCTTATCGCACATATATATCATAGCGGCATAATCGGCGAGAGTGCGCTTGCCGATGCCCCGTGCCCCGTACAGCAGCAGAGCGTGCGGCATTCTCCCCGACCTTCCGAAATTCGTCAGCGCGTTGAGCGCGCGTTTCTTTCCGTATATCCTCATTACAGCTTCTCGAACCGTTCTATGTCGGTCACGAACACGGTAGCGCCGCCGACACTCACCTCGACGGGGTAGCTTACGGGAGCTTCGTCCGCCGCAAAGGAAGCCGCGTTCGGGACATACTGCTTGCGCTTGCGGGAATTCTGCGCTATTATGCCGATAACGCTGTCAACGCTCGCGGTCTCGCAGCATATCATGAAGGTGGTGTTTCCCGACATCAGGAAGCCGCCCGTGGAGGCGAGCTTTGTCGCGTAGAACCCGCTTTTTGTCAGCCCGGTCGATACGCAGTACGCGTCGTCATTGTTTACTATCGCGAAAATAAGCTTCATACTTTATATCATTCCCTTTCGGAACCGAAAAATATAATACATAACTTATTATAACACATTTTTGCAAAAATGTAAAGAAAAATCGAAAAATACCCGCTGATATTACCCCAGCGCCACGTCAAGCGCCATCATTATCACAAACCCCGCAGAGAATGACAGCGCTGCCATGTCGCTGTGACCGCCCTCCGCTATCTCCGGTATCATATCCGCTACCGTGACGTAGATCATCGCTCCCGCCGCGAAGCTGAGCAGATACGGCATCGCGGGTATTATGAGCCCAGCCGCGGCTATCGTGACCAGCGCGCCTATCGGCTCCACGGCTCCCGAGGCTGTACCCAGCAGGAAGGATCTTATCTTACCCGTTCCTCCCGCGTGCAGCGGAAGGGAGATTATCGCGCCCTCCGGGAAATTCTGTATCGCTATCCCCAGCGCAAGCGCAGCCGCGGCTGCCGCGGTTATCTCCGAGGTGCCGTACAGCAGTCCCGCGTACACCACGCCTACCGCCATTCCCTCCGGGATATTGTGCAGCGTGACCGCCAGCATCATCAGCGTTTTGTCCGGGGACTTCCCGCGCTGCTCGTTCAGCCGGTTTATCAGCCGGTCGAGCAGCATAAGGAACACTATCCCCGCCATAAATCCCGCGGCAGCCGGCAGGAACGCCCATTGCCCCATGCTGTCGGCGCACAGATCCACCGCCGGTATGATAAGGCTCCACACGCTCGCGGCAGCCATTACTCCCGCCGCTATGCCGGTGAGGATACGCTCCGGCGTTTTTCCGAACGACTTCTTCATAAAGAACACGCACGCCGCTCCGAGCGTTGTTCCGGCAAAGGGTATGAATATCCCCTCAATAACTCCTATATCCATAAAAATACCTCCGGGCAGTTTTTCTTTCAGTTTATTCCTGCCGGGAGGTTTATGTTACTATATTGTTCGTTATCGGTTTTCGGAATAATATGCTATCTTATCTATGTCAGACTCTGACAGATACCCGTGATCATAGGCGTCCTTCACACTGATGAAAGTGCCGTCCCTGTGAAGCAGCAGCTCATAGCTCCCGCTCGGCAGGCTTACCGTATGACCGGCTATACTGATATCCTGTATATCATCGGTGCATACGATGTCATCACACCATATAACTACCGCTTCGCAGCCGTTATAGGTACCGTAATATTTTTTGACGCTCAGGTCTTCGGCTGTTATTCCCTGCCAGCCGCCCTTACCGTCCTTATATCCGATGAAATCCTCAAAAAGCGTCTGTTTTTCTTCCTCTGTAAGCGCGTTCAGCGCAGGGAATTTCTCCGGGACCTTTTCGACTGTCATATACCCGTCGATTCCCGCGTACCAGTAATAGCTGCCGGATTTCAGCCACATGTTTTTCAGCAGGACCCCGTCGCTCCAGTATCTTAAGCCGCGCGAGGATCTTGTCCAGCCTGTATATTTTCCGGTCAGGTATCCGTCCGAAGAGAACCTGTACCGTATGCCGTTGATGACAGTGTTCTTTGTTACCTTTACACCCTTATTATAGAATACCCTGCCTTTTGAGGTATTCGCCCAGCCGGTGTATATGCCGAGATCCTCTCCGGTGTCTGAGTACCGGTATCTCACTCCGTCAATTGTCCGGAGACTGTCCGCAAATGCCGTCACTCCTGTACAGTTCATCGCGGTAACAGCAGCAAATGCCGCGGCTACAAGTTTTAATGACTTTTTCATAATGTTCGTCCTTTCATTTCGTTTGATATGAGAGCTTACCCTCTGTAATAATAACGTTATGTTCGGACAGAATGTGACGCATTTTTACGGTTATATTATTTTTTGGCAATATTGCACAGTATGTTTCGGCAATCATAACAAAAGACCTCCGGAGCTTATTTCCCCGCGTAAATATCTCTCTGCTCCACAGCGAGACTGTCGCAGCGCTCATTCTCCGGGTGTCCGGCGTGCCCCTTTATCCAGGTGAATTTCACCTCATGCACTTCCAGCAGGTCGAGGAGCCGTCCCCAGAGGTCGGGGTTGAGGGCGGGCTTCTTGTCGGCTTTGACCCAGCCGCGCTTTTTCCACGACGCAGCCCAGCCCTTCTCGATACCGTCCACCACATAGCGGGAATCGGTCTGTATCGTGACCTTACAGGGGTATTTCAGCGCCTCCAGCCCCTTTATCACCCCGGTAAGCTCCATGCGGTTGTTGGTGGTGTGCGCTTCCCCGCCCGAGAGCTCCTTTTCATGCCCGTCGCAGCGCAGTATCACACCCCAGCCGCCCGGTCCCGGGTTGCCGGAGCAGGCTCCGTCCGAGAATATATACACCTGTCTTTTTTCCATTATGCCGTCCCTTTCCTTCGTTTCTCTATCGTATCCGCGATCTTCACCACAGCCACATTCAGCAGCAGTGTCACAGCCACGGAGCACACGACTATTACCGTTGTCACGGCAGTCATATCGGGGGTGAACTCCACGAACCCGAAGAAATCGCTCATCAGCAGGTGTCCCGTAAGGAACAGCCCGATAAGCCCCGCGAGCATTCCCGCCTTCCACGGCTTCATAGGGTGGCAGGCAAGCAGAACAATCACAAAGGACACGTCAGCGAGTATGAACGCGGACATGGTGCTCAGCTGCTCGGTGGTGAAGCCGTATATCCTGCTGCATATTATCCCCGCAGACAGCGCGAGCACCGCAGAAATACCGTTCGGTATCGCGCGCCTGAGCACATTCGAGATAAAGCTTCCCCGGATAAGCTCGCGGTTCGGCTGTAGCGCCAGCAGAAAGCTCGGCAAGCCTATGCAAAGCGCGTTTATCAGCGTCATCTGTATCGGCTCGAATAAAAACGGCATCTGTATTATCACGAACAGCACCGCCAGCAGCAGGCTGTAGGTGGTCTTTGACAGGAACAGCGACGCCGAGCGCTCGACATTGTTGATAGCGCGCCGTCCCTCCGCCACGACCTTCGGCATGGAGGCAAAATTGCTGTCGAGCAGGACGAGGTTCGAGACGTTGCGCGCCGCCTCGCTGCCGCTCTGCATTGCCACCGAGCAGTCCGCTTCTTTCAGGGCGAGGACATCGTTCACGCCGTCGCCGGTCATACCCACGGTATGCCCCTTTGCCTTCAGCGCTTTCACCAGCTCCAGCTTCTGCGGGGGCGTTACCCGCCCGAATATCGTGTAGTCGTCCACCACCTCGCCGATATTCTCCACCGTGGACGCGTCGATATACCTGTCCGCGTCCGCTACGCCCGCCTTCGCGGCAACGCAGCTCACGGTGAGGGGATTGTCGCCGGAGATTATCTTAATGCCGACACCCTGTTCCGCGAAATACCGCAGTGTGTCGGGCGCCTCGGTGCGTATCCTGTCGGTTATGGCTATAAGCGCAAGCGGCTTTATGCCCTCCGGCAGCGCCTTTCCGTCAAAGGGCTTCTCCGACCGCGCAAGCATTATCACGCGCCGTCCGCCCTCCGAGAACTTTTCGGCGGTCTCTTTCAGCTCCCCGAAGCGCTCCCCGAGTATAAATTCTCCCGCGCCCATAACGTAGGAGCCTTTTTCCGGGAAATAAGCGCCGCTCCACTTCCTTGCCGACGAGAACGGCACGGTCTCCGCCGCGTTCAGCGCCGAGATGCCGCCCCAGCGTTCCTTCACCGCCCCGGCTGTGGGGTTCGTGTCGGACAGTGCGCACATAAGCGCCGTCATAGCCTCATCCAGCTCTTCCTCCGTGCAGTCAAGGCATTTCGTTTCGGCTACCTGCATACTTCCCTCGGTAATGGTGCCGGTCTTGTCAAGGCACAGCACATCTACCCGCGCGAGAGTTTCTATGCAGAACATATCCTGCACGAGCGTATTTGCCTGCGCAAGGCGTATCGAGCTCACCGCGAGCACTATGCTCGTAAGCAGCACAAGCCCCTCGGGTATCATGCCGATAATCGCCGCCACGGTGCTCACCATTGCGCGGTCGAATTCCTGCGGCGGGTTTGCCAGATATACCCCGTTATACACCAGCAGAGCCATGAGCGGTATGATAATTATGGATATCCCCTTCAATATCTTATTTATCGCGTTCATCATCTTCGAGTCGGTCTTTTTGACGTACTTCGCGCCGCTGGTTATCTTATTCGCGAAGCTGTCCTTGCCGAGCCCGACCGCGACAGCCCTTACCTCGCCGCTTATGATGAAGCTCCCCGAGAGAATCTTATCCCCCACATTCTTGTTTATCGGGTCGCTTTCGCCGGTGATGAGGCTCTCGTTCACCTCGCAGTCACCGGTGACGACCTCGCAGTCGGCGGACGCCTGATTTCCCGCCCGGAATACACACAGGTCCCCCTCTACTATCTCGGAATTCGGTATCTCCAGCTCCGTCCCGTCCCGTATCACATGGGCTTTCGGCGCGGATATCAGCGTAAGGCGGTCAATGGTGCGCTTTGCGCGTATTTCCTGGAAAATACCTATTCCCGTATTGCAGAAGATAACTCCGATGAACATGGCATTTTTTATTTCCCCGAAAATAAGGACGATAACGGCGAGAATTATATTCAGAAAATTAAAGAATGTCAGCGTATTTTCCCGTACTATCTGTCCGACGGACTTTGTTTTTATCTCCGCGCTGCCGTTCACTCTTCCCTCGGCGGTACGTTTTTCGGCTTCTGCCTCTGACAGCCCGCTGTTTATATCTGTATCTGTCATTTTTCTTCTCCTGTCAGCCTTAATAAAACCATTATACTATAATTAAAGAATTTTGTAAAGTCCAAAAATCATTGACAAACCATTCTTTTTTTGATATGATTATTATGTATGTACGCACAGGCTTTCCCCCTTAAGCGCGAAGCTATTAAAAGTTTTTGGAAAGAGGGGGTGTGGGGGAGAAAACCTTTTTTCAAAAAGGT
>CAJOMV010000025.1 GCA_905235805.1 uncultured Ruminiclostridium sp. | reverse complement strand
GTGAGGTCAAGGGGAGGGAGGGAACCCACTTTCTCCCTGAGAAAGTGGGTTCTCTTCCTTCCCTTGGCGGCGCCAGCCGCTGGCTCGGACGCCGGCGACCTGCAGCAGTGACTTTCAATAGTAGAACTTCCTATGGACGAGCACGCAGGCATAGACAACGGAGCTTATAGCGCCGAGGACGCAGGCGCAGATAAGGAGCTGGGTAAGGGTGACGGTCCAGATATTCAGCAGGAATATGGAAGCGAGCAGGAACATGGCTATCCAGTACACGAACAGGAACGCCGAGACCCAGAGCCATCGGAACGCGGTCTTGGCTGTATCGGCGGCTATCTGCTTTTTGGTCATTCCCTCATAATAGGAATTCTTCCGCCGCCGGAAGCCCTCACGCGGGGGTCTTTTCTTTTTTTCACTGCTCAATGTACTTTACACCCCACACACTTTCATTATATCCCACGGCAGAGAGGGTCATCACGGGGTTCCCCGCCTCATCGGGCATCTCGCAGAATACTCCGTTGTAGGTGCGGTCGCCGAGGGTGAGGGTCATGAAATACGTTCCCCCGCGCAGCTCCCATGTGCCTTTCGCGTCGGCTGTTCTTGCGGTGCCGTCCTCGTTCAGGTAGAGTATGACGGGCTCCGCGATCTTCGGGCTTATCTCGGTGCCCTGATCTATGAAGTAATAGCGCCCGGCAGTCTCCGCTTCGGTGTAGCCGGTGGGGGAGACTGTTTCGCCCTGAGTCTGATACGGCAGCATACACGGCCAGCCGTCCTCATTCACGAGGAACTGGTGCACACGCGGGGAATGCTGCTCGGTGCCGTTGTCGAAGCGGGTGTGGTAGACTATGTACTTCCTTCCGTCATCATCGACAAGGGCGGAGTTGTGTCCCGTCGCCATGTATGCCTTCGACAGGCTCGGGAGCATATAGTTCCCGGAGAGCTTGAGCCCGAAATACGCATGGTTCAGCCCCTTGACGAGCTGCTTGCCATTCATGTCAGCATAGTCGCCGTCGGGCTTCTCGCTGCGGAATACGCGGATCTGATAGCCGCCCTCGCGGGAAAGCCCGCCGTAGGATACAAACAGATAATAGTATCCGCTCGCCTCGTCCCACAGTATGTACGGTCCCTCCATTGACATATGCCCGCCCCCCGCGAGCCGCTTGCCGTAGTAGGCGTCGACCTCGTTGTCGGGGTCGTCGGCGGGGTGTATCACCCTGCCGGTGGCTTCGTCAAGCTCCAGCAGGAAGATGCCGCCGCTCCATGAGCCGTACACCATCCAGAGCCTCCCGTCCGCGTCGTAGAACACCGCGGGGTCTATCGCGTTGGGATAATCCTCGTATCTGTAATTCGGTCCCTTGAAATATCTTGTCATGGCGGTATCCTCGTCCACATAGTCGAGGACATCTGTAGCCTTTATCGTCTCCTTGTCATAGCCGGAGTAAATGAGCGCACCCTGCCACTCGAAGGGACCCTCGGGACTGTCGGAGATGCCGTAGCAAAGGTTGGAGGCGTTCCATGTGGAGGTGGTGCAGTAGTACATCACATACTTGCCCATTTTCTTGTTGTATATCACGTCGGGAGCCCAGACGTGCTCACCGCCGTTCTTCGCGTCGTCGGTAGGGATAAGGCTGGTGGGAGCTCCCGCATAGGCGAACGCCTCGTCATATACGTCGTATATCTGCCCGAACACTGTGTTTGTGGTGCGGTAGCCTGTGGAGACAAATCTCCACGTCTTGAGGTCATCGCATTTCGCCGCAGACATATGAGAGCCGTATATATAATAGGTATCCCCCACCTTGAGAACGGACGGGTCATGCACGGAGGCTCCCGAGGATACCTGCCCCGCCTTTATGCCGCTGTAATCGACGGTGAAATCATAGCCGGCCATATCCTCCGCCTCCTCTGTCTGTGCCTGCTGAATAGTATCCGGCGAATTGCCGTTCCCGCATGAAGCGAGCATTGCCGCCGTCAGGAGCGCTGCCGCCGCCGAACGGAAAGATCTTCTGTTTCTCTGCATTTCGTTCCTCCTGCCGCAGTTATGCTTCGGTTATCGTAAAGCTCGCGGCTTTATCGTCGCTGCCGTCGGTAAGGGTGAGTACCCCGCCGGAGAGTGTGAGGTACTGTCCGGGCTCGCTCACGGACTCGAAGGATATGCCCTCGCCCGCAAGCCCCTTCACGGTGCGGAAGCTCTGCGCGTCCGCCTGTCTGCCGTCGTAGTCCTGACAGAGCACAGCCCTTCCGTCTCTCACGGTGATGTACAGACCGGGCTTGTTGTCGGACTCTATGGAAACAAGATACTCGTCGGAGGGGTCGGACTTCCCGGGCTTTATCACCCACGCGCCGTCGTCCGCCTTCGTCTTGTCGAGACCGCTGCCGAGACCCATATCCTTGTAGGGGTACTGGTCGTCGCCCAGAGAATTGTTGAACCATTCATGTTGGAGAATATCGCCGTTAAGGGAAATGAGAGCCTTCTGTCCGCCGTCTATCGCGGCGCGCTCATCAACATACTCAACAGCGCCGTCGGGATAGAAGCTCAGCTCGGCGATGCACACCGAGCGCCGGAAGCCGCTGCCGCCCGGGAGAGCTCCGTTATGGTAGATGAACCATGTCTTTCCGAGGAAATCCACGACCGCCATGTGATTGGTGTTGGAGGTGGCTGTAGGCTTCATTATCGTGTCCTGGAAATAAACGCGTCCCTCCATCAGGTCGGAGACGGTGGCGTACGCCATGGACTCGCGCCAGCCGTAGGCGTAGAACAGATAATAGTCGCCATAGCACTTCCCGTTTTCGTCCCTGCGGCGGTATATCCACGGAGCCTCGGTGTAAGAGTCGGGCTGCATCTTGCTGACGATATCCGTCTTGAACTTTATCTCGCCGTCACCGTCATAGTCCTTTACCGAGATCATGTCCGCGTTCAGCTCGCAGACGAACAGCTTCGAGTTGCCCCACGCAAGATAGCGGTGCTCCTCGCCGCTTTCGTCCTCCTCTATCCATACGGTCGGGTCTATGTCATTCCAGGCGGAGGATTCCCCTGTGGTGAAGGAGCCCTTTACAAGAGCCTCTCCGATATCGGTGAACGGTCCCGTCGGGCTGTCCGACACGGCGGCGCCTATCGACTGCTTGCCGCTGTCGGTGCTGTCCCACGAGCAGTAGTACATATAGTACCTGTCCCTGCCGGCTTCCTCGTCGTAATGCTTCGCGACCTGCCCCGCCCACGCGGAGCTCCTGTCAGCCCACGAGACATCGGACATTTTCAGCACAACGCCCTCGTATTTCCATTCCTTCATGTCCTTCGTCGAATAGCAAAGATACTCCGGTATCACATACGACTCGTCCTTCGCGGTGTCATGCCCCACATACAGGTACAGCGTGTCGCCGTCCACGAGAGCCGACGGGTCGCCTCCGTAGGTGAGCTCTCCCGCTTCATTGAAGCCCGTAACGGGGTTCGTGTATGTGACCCTCTCCACTGCCGCCGGAACGGTCACGCGCACGGCGGAGGACTGCTCCTCCCCGCTCTCCGGGGCTTCCGCCCGCGGGGCGGTGTCGGGAGCCTGCGCCTGTGTGTCCTGCGGATCCCCCGCGGGCGTTCCTCCGCAGGCGGAGGCAGTCACAATGAGCAATGCCGCAAGCGCGGCTGACGTTATCTTCTTCATAGCTTTTCGTCCTTTCAGGGTCGTTAGTCAGTCAGCTTATGGGTACCTCTGTATCAAATGCCGGGCGGTAAAAGATATCAGCCCACAAAGGGCTGAAATAAGCCTTTTGTAGGCTGAAAAAGGTTACTTTGCGCTATTATTATATCATACTTTCCCGCCGCTGTCAACCGGAATTTCCGGCACAATAAATACCCGCGCCCGAGCTGCCCGAAGGCAGCCGGCGCGGGTGATACGCCCGGTCAGGAGGCGCGGGACCTGCGTCTGATGTAGTCGAGATAGCGGCTGCGGTTATTCTCGAAGCCTACCTTGACATCAACGGCTGATATCGTACCCGCGTTATGACCCCCGTGGCTGAGACGGTACACCTTGCCCGGGAAACCGAGGTCGAGCGTACAAGTCCTTCTGTCATCGCTGAATGAGACCTTGCTCTTTTTCAGCAGTATCGAACCGACCAAGGGGTCATTGTTGTCCATAAATCCCAAGGTGAAGGTGAAGGAATACATAGTATCGCCGTTCGGCATAATCCTCTCCTTCACAAGAGACGCGGGGACCTCCAGTGATATCGGAGGCACCGTCGCTTCGGCGCGGCGGGCTCCGCTGTGTCTGCCGGAGTTATTTTTCCTTGCCCGGTCCTTGGTATTCGCGGCAGGGGCAGACCTGCGGCTTTCGCCCGAGGGCTTCGGGAGACTGCGCTTCGCTTCTGCCGCGCGGCGCTCGAGAAGCTCCGCATACACTGTCGGAGGCTCCTTATCCGCAAATATCGCGGGGTGTCCGAAGCCGAGCACGCACACCTTGTCCACGGGCATCTCCATGATCGCGCTGAGCGGCTTATTTGAAGCCTGACTGACATAAGCGGCAGTCTCGGTATCACGTCCGCCCATATAGATGATCGAACAGTTGTTCAGTATCGTGCGGGCGTTGTACGGATTGTACAGTGCGTCAAGCATCGTAATGGACTGGAAAGCAAGGCTCACCGCGATATTCCTTGAACGAGCCGTGCTGATTATGCCGGGGAAGTTCTCGATCCTGAAGCCGGACGCGAAATCATCGAGTATGATATTGAGCGGTATCGGCAGCCTTCCGTCGGGTCTCCTGTCCGCGGTGTCGTACAGATTGCGGAAGAGACTGTTGCAGAACAGACCCACCACTCTGTCCGCGTCGCGGGATATATCCGATATGTTCACGAACAGACACGATCTGCCGCTGCAGAACTTCTCGACGTCGAAAAGATCGTCTTTTCTGCTGAACATATTCCGGAAGCCCTTGGCGGAAAATCCTGCCAGCGCCTTCTGTACGCTGATGATGATACAGCCCCATGTTCTGTCAACGTTTGTCACATCGTAGAAGCTCCTGTATTTGCGGTAGGCAAAGCTGTCATGGTCGCGTTCGTAGCACCGGTCGAACAGCTTGCGCAGATCGCTTTCGCTGTTCTTGCACATACCGCCCAGCAAGCGCCCTGCGACCTCAACCATTGCAAGATTGCGGTTCTCGGGCTTTTCGGTCTCAAGCACAAGTCCGATCAGCGACTCTATAACGTTGCGAGCCGTAACGTCCCAGTAGGGATCGTCCGTCTCGATAGGACAGAGCTCCGCCGCCATCTTCATGATCTCCTGCTCGTCGTAATGCCCGTCCTCGTCAAGCGGAATATCCGCGAGAGGATTCCAGCCGCACGAGCTGTTCAGATCGCAGAAGTCCAGCGTCTGAACGTTGTACCCGTTCTTTTCAAGCTCGGGAGTGAGCAGCTTCGAGAGCGAGGATTTGACGTCGGTGACTATGTAATTGCCCTGCATACGGAGTATGGAGGGGATCACTACACCTGTGCTCTTGCCGCAGCCTGACGGTCCGAGTATGATGTAGTTGCTGTTGAAGGCTGCCCGGTAATCCTCGAGACCCTTTGCGGGAATTATCGCGGAGGGCGCCTCGGGAGCCTTATAAGCGGGCGCCGCTGTTAAATTCTTGTCCATATTGTATGTTCCTTTCCGCACGGCAGCGTCCCGCGCTGCCTGTGCCTCGATATTTGCCGCGGAGCACCTGCCGCTGTTTACAGCGTCTGTCACAGTGCTCCTCCTTCCGGTCTTCCGTCGGAAGACGTACTGCCGATGACCGCGGTGGCGGCTCCTGCTTCGAGAGCCTCGCCGGGCTTGAAGAAGGTGTCCTTCTTCATCCATTCTCGTACAGTCTCCTCAGGCTTGCCTGTGCGTTCGGAGATGATGCGGCAGATGACCTCGTTTGTCTCGAGAAGCCGCTCAAGTCTCTCACTCGCCTCGAACGGGTTTTCGTAACCGCTCTGCGCGTTCATGGCGGAATGCACCATAAATTCCGAATCCCGATACATCTCACGCTTATCTCCGGCAAGGAAGAGCAGCGCCGCGGCACTTGCCGCTCTGCCGATGATCACCGTGCGGACAGGGCACTCGGACCCGCGCAGGTGATGATATACCGCCAGCGTAGGAAGCACCTCGCCTCCGGGGCTGTTTATAAAGAGAGTTATCTCCTTGCCGCTGTCAGCGCTTTCAAGGCAGAGAAGCTGCTTGAAAAGAGCTGCGCAGGTATCGGTATCGAGCGGATCCGTGAGAAAGATCTTACGCTCCCTGAAAAGTGCGGTATCAAGGCTTATTTGATTTGTGCTGTTACAGGTTTCTTTCAGCACGTTCGGTAAGTTTGTCATAATTGTTCGTTCCTTTCTGCCCATACCCCCGTTCAGCGGGAGTACAGGCGGCAAAATCTGGCTGAGCTTGTGTGAGTGCCTTTTGATACCGCTGAGGCATAACAGCGTTTCTGTTCGGAATGCGAAGACCACCTCCGTTTAAAGTCTTTCTGCGCGGACGAGGTGATACAGACTCTCTTCCGCTTTTTCTTCAAGCTTGTCCTGTTCAGTGAACAGCGTGAGCTTCATATAATTTCAATATAAAGATAGCCATTCATTTTCAATAAATGAATGGCATAACTAACATAAAGACACACGCCGTGATCCCTGTCCGTGGCTTTCATCCGAAGGAATGGGTAAGCAGCGCACCCATTCGTCTGTATCCATAGCAGCATAAAAAAACGCCGCCGTGAAGGTTCGGATCCATTCACAGAGGCGTTTTATCTCTGTCTTATTGCAGCTATATAAAAATCTATATATTTATAAATATTTAATATTATGCTTTTATTATACTATCTTATGTGATAATAAATGCGCTTGTAAAAGCGATAATACAAGGGAATCAATAACCATTTGCCGGGCGAGTATAAGATATAATATGTAATTTACAAGAAACTTTAAGCATAATATGGAAATGATTAAACTCGCTTTGATCAATCTTGCTATGTACGGTTGTTCCGATATAAACGCGTATTTAAAAAATGCTTTGGATCCAGACGAGCTTGATCTTAATAACAAGGTTTCGATAATAATGACCAATCCGCCGTTCGGCGCCGAATATCCTTCAGAAGAACTCGAAAACTATCGAATAGTAAATCAATGGTCTGACAAAAAGCCTAAAAAAGTAAATTCCGAAATCATTTTTCTCGAAAAATACTTAGAATGGTTAAAGCCTGACGGCTATCTGATCTGCATTGTTCCTGACAGCATACTTAATAATAAAGGTCTTTACCAAGCGCTCAGAAAAGGTTTGGCGGAAGAAGTGAGCATTAAGGCTGTTATTTCATTGCCCTCCCATACTTTCGCAACCGCCGGTACCGAAACCAAAACGTCTTTACTGTTTCTCCAAAAGAAAAAATACGATCCCTCAGAAAAAACTTATCTTGCTGTTTGTAAAAATATCGGATATGATGTTGTGACTTCCGGCACTCATAAGACAAAGCGATATAACGATAACTCCGATCTCAGTGCTATTCTGCAGGATTATCGCCAAAGGACAAGTACGCATGGCGAGTGGGTAACCGGACTTAATGACTGTTTAAGATGGGACGCAACATATCATGCTTCAATTTCAAAAAAATTTCTCGAAACGGTTAAGGCTAAAGGATTTTTAAAAATAAAAGATGTTGCGGAGCTGTCACAAGAAAGATTTAACCCTGCAAGATATGAGGCAGACAAGATATTCAGATATATTGAGATCTCAGATGTTGATCCGATCCAGATGAGAGCGTATGGTAAAGAGGTTCGCTGCGACGAGGCTCCAAGCAGAGCCAGAAAACTTGTCCACTCCGACAATGTTATTTTCTCTACGGTAAGACCGGAAAGAGGAACCGTCGCCGTTATCGGTACTTCTCAAAATAATTATATCTGTACGACCGGATTTGCTGTATTGGAAACAACAGTAATGGAACCGATGGTATTGGCATATATTATGCAATCCGAATTTGTCGTGAAACAGATCGGTAAATACGCTATGGGAATATCATATCCTGTTATAGACGAAAAAGATCTTATGGAAATTTACCTGCCTATCACAAAAGAAGATATCCGAAAATATGATAAAAAAGCCATAGAACTAAAAGAAAAAGAATCAGAGGTCATTGCACTCAGGGAAAATTTCAAAAAGGACATTTCAGCAGATATCACAGTAGATTTTTGATCAAGTATATGCCGCATAAATTGCGTGCGGAGATCGCAAAGTCAGAGCGTACAGAAATGACGCAGGCTTGCCGGCGCAAGTCCAGGAATTTCCGAACAAAATGACAGAATAATATGTATGCAGGCAAGGTGCATAATCCATGCTAACATCATCCTTTATATTATTATGTATTATTATCAATAAGTAAAATATAAGGTTCTACTTCCAAAGCTAATGCTATTCTCTGCACATTTTCCAAAGAAACATTACGCTGACACCATTCTAAATCGCTTATATATGTTCGGTGTAATCCGCATAATTCAGCAAACTTTTCTTGCGAAAGTCCTTTTTCTTGACGAAATGGTGCGCCTTTTTATGATATGCTGAAATCTTATCATCATCACTGTCATCAGCAGCGGCTTGATCGAGCTGTTACTGCATCTCCTTCCTGAAAGTGACATTCAACACCTTTTTATCGTGCTTCCGGGCATATCGCACAGCTTCGTAAGCTCCGCCCTCGTCATGTTCAATACAGCACACCGCGAGGTCTGACCTGTCAACCATTGCCCGGTTACGCTGCCGGAACGCTGACTGCCGAGCCGAGTACGGACAGCAGCACGCCCGTCATTGCAATATCGACAGATATTTTGAAGATCAGCTTTTTGTTCATATATTTATCCGATCATTTAAGAATGTATTTCAGAATATCTTCTTTCACAGTGTCCCATTTACCCTCAACATCGAAAATCCGCTTATCTTCATTCAGCCTTTCATACACATATAAGTCATTGCGATAACGGCTTTTCCAGAAATCTATATCGGATTTTTCCGGCATATTCTCACCACGGTCGCAGTGAGCATTTATCAACTGTCGTTCGATATTGTCAATGCTGAGATAAACTATCTTTCTTTCAATATTCCCGAGAGCGTCAAGCACGCTTTTTATATGCTTCTCCGCTTGTGCAGCACTAATATTGTAATTCCTCATCATATCATTGATCGGGTGGTGCATCAGAGAGCCGTCAAAAATGTAGTAATCATAATTCTCGTCTATGGATCCTGCCCAGTTTTTCCATACATTTCCATAGCATTCCGAATACTCTTCCAGCGAAACTGGGTGTTTTGGCTCCCAACAAAATTCCCGTTCCGACAGTTCCGATAATAAAGGCTCGGCAAACAGCGGTGTATCATTGTCGTAATATCGTACTAACTTTGCATTTCCGGCATTTACAGTATATCTGCGTATTACATCGGTATGCCCCGAATACTTCGCGCAAAACGCATCGTATTCGGCGTTTAAAAAATAAGCTGTGCAGTAAAAGTCAATGGGATTTGTACTGTCAAATTCAAGATAGCTGCGCACATAGTACCCGCAATTTACGGCAAGGGCAGACGAAATTTTCTTTACCATGGTAGTCTTGCCTGCACAGGAAATTCCCTCAATAAATATGATTTTTGACATTACATCACCTTTTCATCTGATCTGTGCCAATTATAAAATTTAACAGAAAATATGTCAACCGCCTATCCAGTCATTCACAAGTGTCGGTACATTCGGTATATCCGTCCAGTACAGCGTCAGCACATCGTCCGAGACATACGCACCGGACTGCAGGTTCTTTATGTTTACAATGTCGATGAAGCTCTGCTGCCGCCGTGGCATTTGGTGCGCTCCTGAACCTTCGCGGTATTGCGGACTGTTCCGATCACTGTGTCGCCCTTTTCGAGAAGCTGCTTTGTCATTTCGTTTCCGAAGCCGCTTGAAACTCCGGTTATAAGCCAAGTTCTGCTCATTTCTGTCCCTCCGTATTCTTTACCGCGTTGTTGATGCAAGTAAGCTCGTTCAGGCTGCGCGGATAGCCGATGTACGGAACGCACTGTGAAACGATCTTTATAAAAAAAGCCTTTCGTGGTATGCTTTTGCGTTTTCTGTGATCGCCATTCTTTTGTTCTCCGTTATTTCAGTTTGTTTCCCCTCATACCGCATTTTTCGCCCAGTTCGCGACCTTGCTCCCCGACTGCTCGGCTTCCGCGCCGTGAATCGGCAGACCGGGCTTGAACGACGCGCCCTTGCAAATGCTCTTCAAATCGCGCTCACTGCCGCCGAGACCGCTGCCCTCGTTTGTGCAGAAGGGAATGACAGTCTTACCGCTCCAGTCCTGATTTTCAAGCGCCGTGAACATGCACATCGGCATCGTTCCCCACCAGTTCGGATAGCCCACGAAGATCGTGTCGTAGCCGCTGATATCGGGCATCTTCTTTATCTCGGGGCGAGCCTTTTCGCGAAGCTCCTGCTTTGCTTCCTCAATGCAGGTCATGTAGCTTTTGCTGTACTCGCGGACTGTCTCAACCTCGAACAGGTCGCCTCCCACCGTGTCCTGTATGAACTCCGCGACACGCTCGGTATTGCCCTTTGCGATAGTCTTTATGCTGCCGTTCCAGTAGTTTTCACCCTTGCGGGAATAGTAGATTATAAGTGTCTTTGCCATTTTTGAGTACCTCCGGTTTGATTTGTTGTCTTTATTATACCACAGCTTTTCTGATAAATCAATAACAGACGAAATGCTTGAAATAGGCGTTCCCGCTTTCCGTATCATAGGTATTACTCTGATAATTTCGGGCGTTACGATAATGATGAGCGGAGTATTCCAACCGATGAACAGCAGCGGAAAGGCTCTCGCGGTAAGTATAGCGCAGGCTGTGGCGCTTGTTGGCAGCGCGGCGGCAGGGGGCTGTTACTGTTTCCACAGCCCGAAACCACTAATGCCACTGTTATGATCGCAAGTGCGGCAGATGTTATTTTTTCATTGTTGGTTTTCCTTTCGGTGTTTTAATTCTCATGCCGTGTCAGGAGCTGAAGTTGGATCATCTTACACCGACTCTTCTACTCCGATATTTTCTTTAAGAGTGAATTTGATTATTGTCGGATAATACCTATTATATTAAAAACAATTATGTTTTACAAATTTCAATGCAAGTTCAGCGGCATGATCGGCATCATTGCCATAAAATCCATGCCCGGCACCGTCGATCTTAACAAGCTCCGCTGACGGGAATGTTTCTACTGCCCGTTCAGAGTATGATATCGGAACTATCCCGTCCGCAGTTCCATGTATTATCAGAACTTTCCGCTTATAATCCGGCATCATATCATATATATCAAATGACATGGCATCGCGGTTATATATACCGCCTATTGTCATTCCCATAACAGTCAGCCTGTCGGGAATGTTATCCGGGTCGGGAGTGCGCTGCCAAGCGTCATCGTGTATAACATAGGCTGGATATACCGCCACAAGCCCGCGCACATCATCGGGACGGGACGCCGCAATATAAGACGCAACAAATCCTCCCTGACTTTCACCCATAACAAACATATTGCTTTTATCTATCTCCGGAAGCTCGGCTATCCCGTCAAACACGGTATTCATATCCGTAGCTTCGGTAAGCACCGACATTTCGGTCATACTGCCATCGCTTCTGATACCGTATCCACCGCCAATAAAATCAAAGATGTATGCCGCAATACCGTTCTTTGCGAAATTCTCGGCATACCCCTCGTTGTATGTCAGATTTCCACCGAAGCCGTGAGCGATCATGACTGTCGGGAAGCTGCCGCTGCCTTCGGGGAGGTACAGCTTGCCGTAGATCTTTTTCCCGTCGCGGTAGAAAAGCTTTTCCTCTGCCGTATAATTTCCTGTAAATGTCGGTGCGCTTGTAACTGTCATATTTTCACCACTATCATTATCTATCTTTTCACTTGCCGTCGTTTCTGTCCGACCTTCGTTAATGCTGCTGATGCTGTCTGCTTTTTCACAGGAACAAGCAATTGCACAAAGAAAAGCTAACAGTGCTGTTAAAACTCTTGTTTTCAAACTGTTATCCTTCAAAAATACTCTTTATCACCTTTGCCGGACTTCCGACAGCTATCATATTTTCGGGAATATCCTTCGTCACCACCGAGCCGGCGCCGATAACGGCATTG